>JAVWUU010000012.1:21732-33237 GCA_036666995.1 Thermomonas sp. | reverse complement strand
CAAGCATCCGCAACAGGAATTCCTGCAGGTCGACACCCGCAACATCCTGTTCATCGTCGGTGGTGCGTTCGCCGGCTTGGACAAGGTGATCCAGCAGCGTTCCAGCGAAGCCGGCGGCATCGGCTTCGGTGCGAAGGTGAAGAGCGCCGAGCGCAAGGCCGACATCGGCCAGGTGCTGGCCAATGTCGAGCCCGAGGACTTGATCAAGTACGGCCTGATCCCGGAGTTCGTGGGTCGCTTGCCGGTGGTCGCGACGCTCGAGGAGCTCGACGAAGCCGCGCTGATCAAGATCCTCACCGAGCCGAAGAACGCGATCACCAAGCAGTTCAGGAAGTTGTTCGACATGGAGGGCGTCGAGCTTGAAATCCGCCCCGACGCACTTGCTGCCATCGCCAAGAAGGCGCTCAAGCGCAAGACCGGCGCGCGCGGGCTGCGGACCATCGTCGAGTCGGTGCTGCTGGACACGATGTACGACCTGCCATCGCTGGAGAACGTCAGCAAGGTGGTGGTCGACGAGTCGGTGATCGAGCACAAGTCGGAGCCGTACCTCATCTACCAGGGCAATCCGGCGCCGGCCAAGGCGGCATCGGCCGACTGAACGGCCATCATCGGCTGCAATGCGAAGCCGCCTTCGGGCGGCTTCTGCATTTGGAGGCCGGTGCATTCCCCGCAAGTGCGCGCAATGCTTGCATCCTGGCGCCGACAACCCCATAACCGTGGCATGGCGGCGCCTCCGCGCTGCATGACGCCACTGGAGCCTGCATGAGCACCCACGCCGAACATTCCGCCCTTGTCCTGCCGGTGCTGCCTTTGCGCGACGTGGTGGTGTTCCCGCACATGGTGATCCCGCTGTTCGTTGGTCGCGACAAGTCGATCCGCGCGCTGGACATCGCGATGGAAGGCGACAAGCGCATCCTGCTGGTCGCGCAGAAATCCGCCGAGACCGACGACCCCGGTGCCGGTGACCTGCATCAGATCGGGACGCTCGCGCAGGTCTTGCAGTTGTTGAAGTTGCCCGACGGCACCATCAAGGTGCTGGTCGAGGGACTGGTGCGCGTTCGCGTGGACGGAGTGCGCGAGGTGGATGGCGCGTTGTCGGGCAATGCCGAGACCGTGGATTCCGCCGGCACGCGCGAGCCTCGCGAAGTCGAGGCGATCGCGCGTTCGCTGATGTCGATGTTCGAGCAGTACATCAAGACCAACCGCAAGCTTCCGCCGGAACTGCTGCAGACCCTGTCCGGCATCGATGATCCCTCGCGGCTTGCCGACACGATCGCCGCGCACATCGGCGTGCGCCTGTCGGACAAGCAGAAATTGCTGGAAACGCTGGATACCGCCGAGCGGCTGGAATTGCTGGTCGGCCTGGTCGATGGCGAGATCGACGTGCAGCAGATGGAGAAGCGCATCCGCGGCCGGGTCAAGTCGCAGATGGAGAAGTCGCAACGCGAGTACTACCTCAACGAGCAGATGAAGGCGATCCAGAAGGAACTCGGCGAGCTGGACGACGCACCGAACGACCTCGACGAGATCGCCCGCAAGATCGCCGCCGCCGGCATGCCGAAGCCGGTCGAGACCAAGGCCAAGGCCGAGTTCGCCAAGCTCAAGCAGATGTCGCCGATGTCGGCCGAGGCCGGCGTGGTCCGCAATTACCTGGACTGGTTGCTGGGCGTGCCCTGGAATGCGCGCAGCAAGGTACGCAAGGACCTCAAGGCCGCGCAGGACACGCTCGACGCCGACCACTACGGGTTGGAGAAGGTCAAGGAACGCATCCTCGAGTATCTCGCGGTGCAGACGCGGGTCAGCAAGATGAAGGGGCCGATCCTGTGCCTGGTCGGCCCGCCGGGCGTGGGCAAGACATCGCTGGGACAGAGCATCGCCAAGGCCACCAATCGCAAGTTCGTGCGCATGGCGCTGGGTGGCGTTCGCGACGAAGCCGAGATCCGCGGGCACCGCCGCACCTACGTGGGCTCGATGCCGGGCCGGATCGTGCAGAACCTCAACAAGGTCGGCGCCAGGAATCCGCTGTTCGTGCTGGACGAGATCGACAAGATGTCGATGGATTTCCGCGGCGATCCTTCCTCGGCGCTGCTGGAAGTGCTTGATCCCGAGCAGAACCACACCTTCAACGACCACTACCTGGAGGTCGATCTCGACCTGTCCGAAGTGATGTTCGTGGCGACTTCGAATTCGCTGAATATCCCCGGGCCGTTGCTCGACCGCATGGAAGTGATCCGCATCCCGGGATACACCGAGGAAGAGAAGATCAACATCGCGATGCGCTATCTGGTACCGAAGCAGTTGACCGCAAACGGCCTGCGCGAAGGCGAACTGAAGATCGCCGAGAGCGCGATCGTCGACATCGTGCGCTATTACACGCGCGAATCCGGTGTGCGCAACCTCGAGCGCGAGATCGCCAAGATTTCGCGCAAGGTGGTCAAGGAGATCGCCTTGAAGGGTCCCCAGTCCAAGGGGGTGAAATCGAAGACCATCAACGTCACCAGCAAGAACCTGGACAAGTATCTCGGCGTGCAACGCTTCGATTTCGGCCGAGTGGAGGCTGACAACGAAATCGGCCTGGTAACCGGGCTGGCCTGGACCGAAGTCGGCGGCGACCTGCTGCAGATCGAGTCGACGCTGGTGCCCGGCAAGGGTGCATTGATGCTGACCGGCCAGTTGGGCGACGTGATGAAGGAGTCGGCATCGGCAGCGCTGTCGGTCGTGCGCGCTCGTACGGAACGGCTCGGCATCGATCTCGATTTCCTGCAGAAATACGACGTCCATGTGCACGTGCCGGATGGCGCGACGCCGAAGGACGGGCCGAGTGCGGGCATCGCGATGGCGACGGCGCTAGTCTCGATGCTGACCCGCATTCCGGTGCGCAACGACGTGGCGATGACCGGGGAGATCACCCTGCGCGGACGCGTGAGCGCCATCGGCGGCCTCAAGGAAAAGCTGTTGGCGGCGCTGCGTGGCGGCATCAAGACGGTGATCATCCCGGACGAGAACCGCAAGGATCTGGCTGATCTTCCGGCCGCGGTCACCCGACACATGAAGATCGTGCCGGTGAAGTGGATCGACGAAGTGCTCGACCTGGCGCTTGAGCAGCCGTTGCCGGGGCGCGTACCGTCAGCCCAGGATGTGCGGCCGCCATCACCGAAGCCGGAAGGTCGCACCCGCAATGATGTCAAGCATTGATCCGAGGTTGCAGGCCATTCGTCGGCAAGGCCCTGAAAGCCGCGCCAGCATTGGCTCTCCGGGTTGCGTGCAAAAAAAACCGCTGGTATAAGGATCGCAACCGCGACATGTCGCAAGGCGTGTCGCGGCAATCCCGGACCCAAGGCAGACGAGTGCCGGCGGATCCGGTCACCGAATACTCTGGAATACATTCCGCAAGGGAGCCAACACGCAAATGAACAAAGCCGAATTCATCGATGCTATCGCCGATGGCGCTGAACTGACCAAGGCCGATGCCGGCCGCGCGCTCGACGCGATGGTTGCCGCCATCACCAAGGCGCTGAAGAAGGGTGACACCGTGACCCTGGTGGGCTTCGGTACCTTCTCGGTGCGCAAGCGTGGTGCGCGCACCGGTCGCAATCCGCGTACTGGCGAGACCATCAAGATCAAGGCATCCAAGAATCCGGCTTTCAAGGCCGGCAAGGCGCTGAAGGATGCGGTCAACTGATCGCAGTCGCGTCGCCCGAAAGGCCCGGCATTGCCGGGCCTTTTACTTTGCAACGGAGGTTCCGCTGCCGGTTGCACACTGCGATAATGGTGCATCCGGGCACTTAGCTCAGCGGTAGAGCGGCTCCTTTACACGGAGCGGGTCGGGGGTTCGATCCCCTCAGTGCCCACCAGGAAGAAAGTGTTGCGCGCGCTGCCAGCGCCCGTTATCATGATCGTCTCAGCGGAGTGGTAGTTCAGTCGGTTAGAATGCTGGCCTGTCACGCCGGAGGTCGCGGGTTCGAGTCCCGTCCACTCCGCCATTCATGAGGAAGCCCCGCAGCGATGCGGGGCTTTTTTTGTTCTTGCCATTGGCATGATCAGGCAAACCAAGCCCAGCCCGCCGCCGCACGCTAGACTAGGCGGCTACGCCTTATTGCACTCCGACAATGCTGCAGACTCTCCGCGACAAGACATCCGGCTGGATCGCCACGGTCATCCTCGGCCTGCTGATCATTCCCTTCGCTTTCTTCGGGATGGAGTCATACCTTTCCCAACGGGTCGATACGTATGCCGCGCGCATCGCCCAGCCGCCGTCGTGGTGGGCTTCCGCGCCCGAGGTCTGGCCGCTGACATACCTGTGGAAGACCCACGATATCGACGCGCAGGATTACCGCCAGCGCCTCGAGACCTTGCGCATGCGCATGCGCGACGAGCAGGGCGACAAGTTCGACGCCAAGGCATTCGAGTCGGTGGAGAACAAGCGCAAGATCCTCGACGACTTGATCGACGAGCAGTTGATGCGCCTCGCAGCGGAAAGCGACGGCATCGTGGTCAGCGACGCCGAGATCCGTCGTGAGATCCAGGACATCCCGGACTTCCAGGTGGACGGCAAGTTCGATGCGGATCGCTACCAGTTGCTGCTGGCATCGCAGAATCCGCCGCAGACGCCGCGCACGTTCGAGCAGACCGTCCGCGACAGCCTGGAGTTCGGCCTGATCCCGAGTCGCTTGGCGCGCTCGGGATTCGTCACCGACTTCGAACTGGATCGCCTGATGCGCCTGCTCGGCGAGCGGCGCGACGTGGGCTTCGTGGTGATGCCGTCGCCGCCAGTGGATACCGCACCGGTAACGCCAGCGCAGATACAGGATTGGTACAAGTCGCATGCGCGCGACTACCGCAGCCCGGAAACGGTGCGCCTGGAATACGTCGAGGTGGATGCCGGCACGCTGCCGACACCCGTGGTCGACGAAGCGGCGCTGCGCAAGCGCTACGACGAACAGGGCGCCAAGTATTCGACGGCGGAACAGCGCGAGGTCTCGCACATCCTGGTGCAGGTGGCGGCCGATGCGAGCGATGCCGACAAGAAAGCCGCCGAGGCCCGCGCGAAGAAGCTTGCCGAGCAGGCGCGTGCGGCCGGGGCCGATTTCGCGGCACTCGCCAGGGCGAATTCGGACGATGCCGGGTCCAAGGCCGCTGGCGGCAGCCTGGGCTGGCTGACCAAGGGCGGCATGCCCGGCGCATTCGATGACGCTGCTTTCGCGATGCGGATCGGTGAGGTGCGTGGCCCGGTGAAGACCGATTTCGGCTGGCATGTCATCAAGCTCGACCAGTTGCGCGGCGGAACCCGCCAGCCGTTCGAGAACGTGCGTGCCCAACTGGAAAAGGAATTGCTTGAAGGCGATCGCGAGCGTGCCTTCAACGAACTGAGCGGCAAGCTGGTCGACGCCATCTACAAGAACCCGAATTCGCTGGAACCGGCGGCCAAGTCGCTGGGGCTGGTGGTGCAGACCACACCTGCGTTCTCTCGCGATGGTGGACCAGGCATCGCGGCCGACCAGAAGGTATTGCGTGCGGCGTTCTCCGAGACGATGGTGCGGGACGGCACCGCGAGCGACCCGATCGAGCTTTCGCCGACGCGGACCGTGCTTATCCGCGTGCTTGAACACAGGCCGGAGGCGGCGTTGCCGTTGTCGCAAGTCGGCGATGCGGTGGTGATGGCGATCCGCGCCGACCGCCAGCGCAAGGCAGCGGAAGCGGCGGCCGAGGCCCTGGTCAAGGCGGCAAGGACGTCCGGCTTGCCAGCGGCATCCACCGCGGCCATGTTGCCGATGGGTGAAGCCAACGATGTCCGCCGCGGCAGCTTCGTGCCTTCGCGCGAGGTGGTGGACGCGTTCTTCCGGGTGCCGCGCCCGCAGGACAACCTGATCCCGGTCGACAAGACCGAGGCAGGCGGCCAGTTCATCGTGTTCGCGATCCGTGCGGTGCGCGATGGCGACATCGGCCAGGTCACCGCCGAGGAGCGCGGCCAGCTGCGACAGCAGTTGTCCCAGGCCTCCGGCATGCAGGCGCAGCAAGCGTTCGTGCGCGCGGCTCGCGGCAAGTACAACATCAAGATCGCCGAAGACCGGCTCTGATCGGCGATCGAGGCTCGAATTGAAAACGCCCGGCATCGCCGGGCGTTTTTTTCATCGGTAGGCAGGCATCACCCGCACCGTTGGATCATTCGATCCCGCTCATGCCCATGATGTTGTAGCCCGCATCCACGTAGGTGATCTCGCCGGTGATGCCGGCCGCCAGGTCCGAACACAGGAATGCGGCGGTATTGCCGACGTCTTCGATGGTCACGACGCGGCGCAGCGGCGCGACCGCCTCGAACTGCGTCAGCATCTTGCGGAAATTGGCGACGCCCGATGCCGCCAGCGTGCGGATCGGGCCGGCCGAGATCGCGTTGACACGCGTGCCTTCCGGGCCCAGCGCCATCGCCATGTAGCGCACGGTCGCTTCCAGCGAAGCCTTGGCCACGCCCATCGTGTTGTAGTTGGCGAGCGCGCGTTCGGCGCCAAGGTAGCTGAGGGTCAGGATCGAGCCGTTGCGGCCCTTCATCAGCGGACGTGCGGCCTTGCCGATCGCGGCCAGCGAATAGGCGCTGATGTCGTGGGCGATGTGGAAGCGCTCGCGATTCACGCCGTCGAGGAAATCGCCCTCGATCGCCTCGCGCGGCGCGAAGGCGATGCAATGGACGAGGATGTCGAAACCGTCGCTCCAGTGCTTGCCCAGTTCATCGAAGCAGGCATCGATCTGGCCGTCATCGGCCACGTCCAGCGGCAACACGATCTTGCTGCCGTATTCGGCGGCGGCGCTTTCCACGCGCGACTTGAGCTTGTCGTTCTGGTAGGTCAGCGCCAGTTCGGCGCCTTCGCGATGCATCGCATCGGCGATGCCGGTGGCGATCGAACGCTGGCTGGCGATACCGGTAACCAGTGCGCGCTTGCCTTGCAGGAATCCCATGGTGTCTCCTCCGGTGCCGGCGCGGAAAGTGCGTCGAGCAATCGCTCTAGTTTGCCTCGTCGGGCCCGGTGCGGCCAGCCTCGGGGCCGATCGGCGCGAGCACGTCGCGGGCGCCGGAATGCCAGCCAGGGTTGAGGGCGATCACCAGCCCCGTATCGAGGCCTTGTGCGCTGGCCCATGCGCGCAGGTCACGGGTTCCGGCGGGAATCTGCCGCGAGGCAAGCCGCGGCACTTGCCGTTCGACCGCGTGCTGCCAGCGCGGGTTGTCGGCACGCTGGTCGAACAGGCAGGCAATGGCGTGCAGTTTGACCGGATAGCTGCGGGTGATCCCGGACAACCGTCCCGCTCCCTTGCGGCGTGACGCGCGCAGGGCGCCCTCGCCGGCGTTGTACGCCATCACCGCCTGCCGCCAGTCGCGGCCGAACATGCGGTGCAATCGCGACAGGTAACGCACCGCGGACTCGGTGGAGGCGACCACCGAGAGGCGTTCGTCGATGGTTCCCTGCACGCGCATGCCGTGGCGGCGTGCAGTCCCGGCGGTGAACTGCCACAAGCCTGCAGGTCCGCCCTTGCTGCGGGCATCCGCGTGGTAGCGGCTCTCGACGAACGGGATCAGCGCGAATTCGCTGGGCAAGCCGGCTTCGCGCACTTCATCCAGCACGTAGCCGAACACGGCCAGCGCGAATTCGTCCTTGTCGGCAAGGTGGTCGGCGGCGCGCGCGTAATGCGTGCGCCAGCGACTGCTGGCCTTGCGGCAATCGTCGTCGGCCAGGCCCGCGTGGAAGCGTCGCATGATCTCGCCGCCGCTGCGTGTATGCGGCGCCGACGAGGCGAGCGCCGTGCTGCAGGCGATCAGCAATATCGACGCCAGCGCGCGCGCCGCTCTCATCCGCGGAAGCCATCCTTCCAGCGACGCAGGCCGGCGAACACATCGACCTGCGTGTCCAGCGCATGGCCCACGTGCCGTTCCACGGCTGCGCGGACGGCGGGATCATCGCAGCGCAGGAACGGATTGCAGGCACGTTCACTGGCGAGCGTCGAGGGCAGGCTTGGCAGGCCGGCATCGCGCAGGCGGCGCACTTCGATGGTGCGTTCGTGCAATGCCGGATTGTCGGGATCCACGATAAGCGCGAATGCGGCATTCGCCAGCGTGTACTCGTGTCCGCAGCAGACCAGGGTGTCGCCGGGCAATGCCGCGAGGCGTTGCAGCGACGCTTCCATCTGTGCCGGCGTGCCCTCGAACATGCGCCCGCAGCCCAGGCTGAACAGCGTATCCCCGCAGAACAGCAAGCCCGTGCCGTCGGGATCATCTCCATGGAAGGCGATGTGGCTGGTGGTGTGCCCAGGAATTTCGATGACACGGAATCGCCACGAACCGACCTCGACCTGGTCGCCATCGCCGACGCGCTGGGTGGCGTGGGCGATGCGGTCGTCGCGCGGTGCGATCACCGACACGCCGGGCCAGTGACGCAGCAAGTCCGGCACGCCGCCGATGTGGTCGTTGTGGTGATGGGTGAGCAGGATCGCGTGCGGCGGCGGAGCGCCCGTGAGTGCCGCCAGCACCGGCGCAGACTCGCCGGGATCGACGATCACCGCCCTGCCGGCGGCGTCGCGCAGCAGCCAGATGAGGTTGTCCTCGAACGCGGGAACCGGCTGCAGGCGCATTTGTCCAGTCGTGACGGGTGGCGGGGTTTGACGCAGAATCCGATGGCTATGCCGCCGACCATGCCGCTGTCCGTGTTCCGCCGTCAACCCGATGCCGCCGCCGCGGATGCGTGGTTCGACGGGCGGGCGGGGCAGGCAATCCTGGCCAGCGAGGCCGAATGCCTGCGCGTTGCGCTTCGCCAGCGTACCGGCCAGGCCGCGCTCTGGCTGCGCCCTGCGGCCGCGGAGCAGGCCTGCGGTGTGGACGATGCCAACCTGCTGCGCCTCCAGCCCGACGAGCAGGGCTTTGCTGGCGACCTGCGTTGCGGCCTGCCGTTGCCGCTGGCCAGCGAATCCTGTGGACTCGCCGTGGTCCAGCACCTGGCCGATGCCTCGGCAGTGCCCGAGGACATGCTGGACGAATGTGCGCGCGTCCTGCTGCCGGGTGGGTGGCTGTGGCTGCTGGCCTTGAACCCGCTGTCGCCATATCGCTGGCGTTGGCGCGGGCAGGGCTTGCGGGTCTGCGAACCGGTGACGTGGCGACGCAGGTTGCGCGCGGTCGGGCTGGTGCCCGAGCCGGTCTCGCAGGGGCTGGGCCCGACCTGGGACGTGGCCCATGATCCCTGCCTGCAGGATGGCGCCGGGCTCCGCGCGGCGTTCCTGCTGCGTGCGCAGAAGCGTCGCCTGCCAATGACGCCGGGGCGCGCCCAGCGCGTGTTGCGGCTGGAAGCGGGATCGGCATGACCACCGCGCGCAAACAGATCGAGGTGCATACGGACGGTGCATGCTTGGGCAATCCCGGCCCGGGCGGCTGGGCAGCCCTGCTGCGCTGGCGTGAGGTCGAGCGCGAACTGGTGGGCGGCGAGGCCGACACCACCAACAACCGGATGGAACTGATGGCTGCGATCGCCGCGCTGGAAGCCCTGCGCGAGCCCTGCGACGTCATCCTCACCACCGATTCGCAATACGTCCGCCAGGGCATCCTCGACTGGCTGGCGAACTGGATCCGCCGTGGCTGGAAGACCGCCGGCGGGGATCCGGTCAAGAACCGCGATCTGTGGGAGCGGCTGCAAGCCGCGGCCGCCCCCCACGCCGTCGACTGGCGCTGGGTGAAAGGTCACAACGGACATCCCGAGAACGAACGCGTCGATCAACTCGCGCGTATCGCCGCCGAGGGCTTCAGGGGGAAGGGCTGATGCGCCAGGTCGTGCTGGATACCGAGACCACTGGCCTCGAATGGCAGAAAGGCAACCGCGTGGTCGAAATCGGCTGCGTGGAGCTGGTCGAGCGCCGGCCCAGCGGCCGCACCTTCCACGCCTACCTCAACCCGGATCGCGAGTTCGAGCCGGGGGCGCAGGAAGTCACTGGCCTGACCCGCGAATTCCTGGCCGACAAGCCGCGTTTCGCCGACGTGGCCGACGAGTTCCTCGCCTTCATCGACGGCGCCGAACTCATCATCCACAACGCGGCCTTCGACATCGGCTTCCTCGATGCCGAATTGGGCAGGCTGGAAGGCGCGGGCAAGATCCGCGAGCGTTGCACGGTCGAAGACACCTTGCTGATGGCGCGCCAGCGTTTCCCGGGCCAACGCAACTCGCTGGATGCGTTGTGCAAGCGATTGGGCGTGGACAATTCGCATCGCCAGCTGCACGGCGCCCTGCTCGATGCGCAGCTCCTGCTGGATGTCTACATCGCGCTGACGTCGGGCCAGAGCGAGATCGGCTTCGCCAGCGAAGCCGACGTCAAGGCTGCACAGACCGTGGCAGTCGTTGCCCGCATCGCCGATCCCGCGTTGCGCCCGCGGGTGCAGGTCGATGGCGAGGAAGCCGCAGCGCATGCGGCGCGACTGGCCGGGCTGCAGAAGAAAGCGGGGCGTTGCCTGTGGCTGGGGGAGCCCGGTCAGACTGGTTGAGCTGCCGGGCGTTGTTGCTCAGTGGCTGCGGACCAGCAGCACGGTGACGTTGTCGGAGCCGCCGCCGTCCAGTGCGGCCGCCACCAGCCCGTCCACGCATTCCTGCGCACTGCATTCCTGGTGCGCCAGCACGCGGGCAATGCTGCGGTCGTCCACTTCCTCGGTCAGGCCGTCGCTGCAGAGCAGCAGTTGCATGCCGGGACGCAATTCGCCGCCGAGCGTTTCCACGTTGAGCTGGACGGGATCGGTCACGCCGAGGGCCTGGGTCACCACGTTGCGATGCGGATGGCTGCGCGCCTGGTCCGCAGTGATCGCGCCCTGCGCGATCAATTCCTGCACGTAGCTGTGATCCTGCGAGATCTGGGTCAGGGCGCCGTCGCGCCACAGGTAGACCCGGCTGTCGCCGACCCAGGCCACTTCGAAACGATTGCCGTTCACCCGCGCGGCCACGACGGTGGTGCCCATCGGCAGGCTGTCGCCGCGGCGCTTGGAACAGCGGATGATTTCCTCGTCGGCGGTGCGGATCGCTTCCGCCAGGGTGTTGCCGGCGCGTACCTCGCGGACGATCGCCTCGCGCGCGAGGGCGCTGGCGACTTCGCCGTACTCGTGCCCGCCCATGCCGTCCGCGACCAGCCACAGCCCCAGTTCGCTGTCGCCGTAATAGGTGTCCTCGTTCAACTCCCGGCGCAGGCCGACATGGGTCAGGTGTCCGAATTCGATCATGCGGGCTGCAATCGTCCGGGGGTTGAGTGGGCTAACGGGATCGTACGGGGAAACCGGACGGGTTGGTGATCTTGCGTGTTGCCAGGTGGACGGGGTGCGAGGACTGACTTCGGTGCTGGCCGCGGGGATAGACTCGGGCCATCCATGGCCCTCGCGCTTCGCGCGACCTGCGGTCGTCCTGATCGGCAGTCCTGCCGATCAGTCGAACCCCTCGGGGGTACTCATCCGCCGCCTTTCGCCAGACATGAAAAACGCCCCGATGGGGCGTTGTTCAT
>JAVWUU010000012.1:0-21722 GCA_036666995.1 Thermomonas sp. | reverse complement strand
GGGGGGGATTCGAACCCCCGGTAGGCTCACACCTACGCCTGATTTCGAATCAGGTACATTCAACCGCTCTGCCACCTCTCCGAAAACTTGGGTGTCGCGGGCCGGCAATGATACGAGCCGCGCCGCCCGCAGGCAAGGCGCTACACTGGCGCCCCGCTTGCACCTGGTGTCGCGATGTCCGAAATCCTCGTCCCCGTGTCGTTCGGCGAACTGCTGGACAAGATCGCCATCCTGCAGATCAAGTCGGAGCGGATGAGCGATGCGGCCAAGCTGGCCAACGTGCGCAACGAGCTGGCCGCGCTGGACTCGACATGGGCCGCGCACCCGGCCTCGAAACAGGACATCTCCAGCCTGCGCGCCGACCTCAAGGCGGTGAACGAGCGCCTGTGGGTGATCGAGGACGACATCCGCCTGCAGGAAAAGGCGCAGGCCTTCGATGACGAATTCGTGCGCCTGGCCCGCGCCGTGTATTTCGAGAACGACACCCGCGCGCGGATCAAGAAGGACATCAATCTGGCGCTGGGTTCCAGCTACGTGGAAGAGAAGTCGTACCAGGATTACGGCAGCGGCCAGGGCGCCTGATCAGTCGGTCTCGGCGCGATAGCGCTCGAACGCGGCCACCGCATCCTCGACGGTGATCAGGTCCATCACGCCGTCGGCCTCGATTTTCGTTCCCCACTTGAGTTCGCCGCCGGACTTGCCGCGGTACTTGCGTGCGGCATCGTCGTAGCGATCCACGCAGAAGCGACGATCGGAATACGGCCCGCTGCGATCGGGATTGGTCGCGGCATGCAGGCCCAGCACCTTCGTACCCATCGCATTGGCGATGTGCATCGGCCCGGAGTCCGGCGTGACCAGCAGGTCAGCCCGGGCGAGCAGGGCCGGCAACTGCTTCAACGTGTCCTTGCCGATCAGGTCGTGCACGCCATCGCGCGTGGTCATCGCGGCGAGGATTGCGTCGCCGGTGGTGCGCTCCAGTTCGCTGCGGCCGCCGCACAGCACGATCCGCCAGCCTTGTGCGGCAGCGTGGTCGGCCAATGCCGCGTATCGATCCGCGCGCCAGTTGCGCAACGCATGGCTGGAGCATGGCGAGATCATCAGGGTGCGACGGCCATCGTCGGCCCATTGCGCGCGTGCCCAGGCATGCGCGTCATCGGGAACAGGCAGGTTCCATACGACATTGCTTCGCACGAGGCCCAGCGGCTCGCAAAAACTGCCGATTGCGTCCAGCACATGGATGCCGGGGCGATCCGGAATGCGCTGGTTGATGAACAGGCCGTGGCCTTCCTTGCTGCGCGAGCGGTCGTAGCCCACGCGCACGCGCGCCGGGATGAATGCGGACAGCAGGTTGGCGCGTGCCGACACCTGCAGTTGCAGGAGCACGTCGAAGCGCTGGCCGAGTTCGCGGCGTAGCGCACGCATGCCGGCCAGTCCGGATTTCTTGTCGTATTCGACGAAACGCACGCCGCGCAACCCGGCCAGCAAGCGGTGTTCACCCTTGCCGATGACCCAGGTCACCTCGATCTCGGGCCACGCAGCGCGCAACGTGTGCAGCAAGGGCAGCACGTGGGTGACGTCGCCCAGTGCGGACAGTCGCAGCAGGCAGATCGAGCGTGGAGCGGCGGTGTTGGGCACGTACGGTTAAACTCGCATGGATGACCGGTTTCGACGCCAACGAACACCTGACGCCGTTCCGCGACGCGCGCGGCTACGGTGCGATTCTGTTCGACCGCACGCAATTGCGCCAACCCGATCCGGCGTGGTTCTCGCCCGTGCATTGGGGCGAGGCCGCGCAGCCGGTGTCCGAAGGCGGTCGCGGCGGCGCCTGGTTCATCCAGACCGAGGATGGCGATGCCGTGCTGCGCCAGTACCTGCGCGGTGGCTGGGCCGCCAGCCTGAGTCGCGATGGCCATCTCTGGCGCGGCATCAACCGGGTGCGCAGCTTCGCCGAGTTCCGCCTGTTGCGTGTCCTGCGCGAGAAGAAGCTGCCGGTGCCGCTGCCGTTCGCCGCGTACTACCGGCGCGAGGGCCTGCATTACCGCGCCGCGATCCTGATGCAGCGCCTGCCCGGCGTGCGTTCGCTGGCAGCGCTCGCGGTGGAAGACGACGCGCCGTGGGTGCAGGCGGGCCAGCTGGTAGCGCGCTTCCATCGTGCCGGCCTGGATCATGCCGACCTCAACGCACACAACATCCTGTTCGATGCCGAAGGTCGTGGCTGGATGATCGATTTCGATCGATCGCGCCTGCGCATTCCGGCCACCGCCTGGCGACAGGCCAACCTGCAACGCCTGCTGCGTTCGCTGCGCAAGCGCCGCGGCACGCGCAGCATCGAACAGGTCGATGCGGATTTCGTGCGCCTGCGCGCCGCCTACGACACCGCGTGGCAGCGGGGCTACTGAACGTGGCGACCGCGATGCCGACGCCGCGCGATGCGCTGGCGCGGCCGCTGCGCGACCTGCGGCTGTCGGTGATCGATGCCTGCAACTTCCGCTGCCCGTACTGCATGCCGGCGGACCGGATTGCCGAGGACCACGGGCTGGATGCAGCCTCGCGGCTGTCGTTCGATGAGATCGAAACCCTGGCGCGCGGTTTCGCCCGCCTTGGCGTGCGCAAGTTGCGCCTGACCGGTGGCGAGCCGCTGTTGCGCAAGGGTTTGCCGGAGCTGGTGGCCCGGCTTGCGCGGATCGACGGCATCGACGATCTCGCCCTGACCACTAATGGATCGTTGCTCGCGCGCCATGCAGGCGCCCTGCGCGGGGCGGGCCTGCGGCGAATCACCGTCAGCTTGGACACGCTGGATCCCGACGCATTCCGCGCGTTGTCAGGTGGGCGAGGCGAGCTCCGCGATGTGCTGGCCGGGATCGAGGCCGCGACCGCCGCCGGGTTCGGCCCGGTCAAGCTCAATTGCGTGGTCCAGCGCGGCGTGAACGACGACGGCATCGAACAATTGGCCGGCTTCGCGCGCGAGCACGGGCATGTGCTGCGTTTCATCGAGTACATGGACGTGGGCACCTGCAACGGCTGGTCGCGCGAGCGCGTGGTGCCCTCCGCCGAACTGCGCGACCGGATTGCCGCGCATTGGCCGCTGCGCGCGCTGGATGCGAACTACCGCGGCGAAGTGGCCGAGCGCTATGCCTACGAAGATGGGCGCGGCGAGATCGGCTTCGTCAGTTCGGTCACCGCCCCGTTCTGCGGCGACTGCCATCGCGCTCGCGTCTCCGCGGACGGCCAGCTCTACACCTGCCTGTTCGCCGGGCAGGGCCACGACCTGCGTGCCCTGCTTGCGCGCGGCGAAGAGGCGTTGGCGGAACACGTCGCCGGCCTGTGGGCCGCACGCGTGGATCGATACAGCGAAGTGCGCAGCGAGGCCGGCGCGTCGCGCAAGCATGTCGAGATGTACCTGGTCGGCGGCTGAGACGGCGATAATCCCGGCATGGCGAAGAAACTAGCAACCCTCACCCACCTCGATCCCGAGGGTCGCCCAGCGATGGTCGATGTCTCCGCGAAGCAGGCGAGCGCGCGTGAAGCCAGCGCCGAATGCCTGGTGAAATTTCCGGCCGCGATTGCGGCGCAACTGCGTGCGAGCGGCCTGAAAAGCGCGAAGGGCGGCATCGTCGATACCGCGATCATCGCCGGCACCATGGCGGTCAAGCGCACCCATGAGCTGATCCCGTTCTGCCATCCGCTGCCCATCGACGGCTGTCGCCTGGCGATCGACTGGCTGGACGCGCGCACCTTGCGCATCGACTGCACGGTCAAGACCGTCCATCGCACCGGTGTCGAGATGGAAGCGCTGACCGGTGCCACGGTCGCTGCGCTCACGGTCTACGACATGTGCAAGGCGCTGAGCCACGCCATCGTCATCGGCCCGGCGAAACTGGTCGGCAAGCGCGGCGGCAAGCGCGCTGTCGGTTCGCTCGCATGAGCGTGCGCGTGGAGGTGCTGTATTTCGCCTCGCTGCGCGATGCCGCCGGCATCGCAGGCGAACAGGTGGAAACGGGTGCACCTGACCCGGCGTCGTTGTATGCCGAGTTGCAGGCACGGCACGGGTTTGCCTTGCCCCGCGAGCGTCTGCGGGTGGCGGTCGATGGTGCCTTCTCCGACTGGCAGGTGCCGCTGCGCGAGGGCGCAACCGTGGCCTTCATCCCGCCGGTGAGCGGGGGCTGACATGGCACGTTTCGGCCTGTCGGAAGCGGCCATCGATGCCGTGGCGTTGCAGGCCGGCCTGCGCGATCCTCGCGCCGGTGCCTGCGCCAGTTTCGAGGGCTGGGTGCGTGACCACAACGATGGCCGTGCCGTGGATGGCCTGCGCTACGAGGCGTACGTGGATCTGGCCGAACGCGAAGGCGCTGCGGTCCTGGCCGAAGCTCTGCAACGCTTCGACATCGTCAATGCCTCTTGTGTGCACCGGATCGGCGACCTCGCCATCGGCGAGATGGCGGTCTGGGTCGGGGCCAGCGCGGCCCATCGCGGCCCGGCCTTCGAGGCCTGCCGCTGGATCATCGACGAGGTCAAGGCGCGGGTGCCGATCTGGAAACACGAGCGCTATGCCGGCGGCGACGCCGGCTGGCTGCATCCCGCGCCGTGACGGGTTTCCTTGTCCCGGGGCGGGGCAGCCGCTAGACTGCGCGGCCCGGAATGTCGCCGCGACGCGTCATCCCGGGTCCAGCGGAGAGGTGTCCGAGCGGTTGAAGGAGCACGCCTGGAAAGTGTGTAAGCGTCTAAACCGCGCTTCGGGGGTTCGAATCCCCCTCTCTCCGCCACTTCAGTTCCATCGTTGCATGTACGTCTCCATGGTGGCCCCGTCGGCCCCTCGCGACGCTAGGTCGAAAACTCCGCCAGGGCCGGAAGGCAGCAACGGTATCGACTGACGCGGGCGCCGAGGTCAGCCGGCGGGGCCATCGCCATTTCGGGCTGTGCCCGAAATGGCCCACGATTCCGCTGCGCGAAATCGCGGGTCCCGCGACGTGCTTCCAGAACCCCCGGCGCTGCGCGCCACCCCCTTGACTCAAGGGGGTGAAGATCAGGAACGGGCGCACCGCGGCACACGGTTCCTGGGCTCGGATTCATCGAAGCAGAACGTCGCTGCATGCGACAATGCGGGCATGTCCTACCTCGTCCTCGCCCGCAAGTGGCGGCCCAAGCGTTTCGCCGAACTGGTCGGGCAGGAGCACGTGGTGCGCGCGCTGACCAATGCGTTGCAGACCGGCCGTGTGCACCACGCGTTCCTGTTCACCGGCACCCGCGGCGTGGGCAAGACCACCATCGCGCGGATCTTCGCCAAGTCGCTGAATTGCGAGCAGGGCACCAGCGCCGATCCCTGCGGCGAATGCGAGACCTGCCTGGCGATCGACGCCGGCCGCTACATCGACCTGCTGGAGATCGACGCCGCCTCGAATACCGGCGTGGACAACGTCCGCGAGTTGATCGAGAACGCGCAGTACATGCCCAGCCGCGGCAAGTACAAGGTCTACCTGATCGACGAAGTTCACATGCTGTCGAAGCAGGCGTTCAACGCGCTGCTGAAGACGCTGGAAGAGCCACCGGGGCACGTCAAGTTCCTGTTCGCGACCACCGACCCCGAGAAGCTGCTGGTGACGGTGTTGAGCCGCTGCTTGCAGTTCAACCTCAAGCGCCTGGACGAAGCTCAGATCCGCGGGCAGATCGCGATGATCCTCGGCGCGGAAGGCATTGACGCGGATGACGACGCGGTGCGCCAGCTGGCGCATGCCGCCGATGGCAGCCTGCGCGACGGGCTTTCGTTGTTGGACCAGGCGATCGCGTACACGGGTGGACGGCTTGACGGCGCCGCAGTGGCGACGATGCTGGGCACGGTCGATCGCAATCGCGTGCAGGCGCTGCTGTCGGCATTGGCCGATGGCGATGGCGCGCGTTTGCTCGACGAGGCTGCGCAGCTCGCCGAGTTCTCGCCCGACTGGGGCAGCGTGCTCGATGCCGTATCCGAAGCCCTGCATCGCATCCAGGTAAAGCAACTGGTGCCCGCGGTGGAAGTTGCCAGCGATGCGATCGATGTCGATGCGCTGGCCGTGCAACTGCGGCCGGAACTGGTGCAGCTCTGGTACCAGATGGCGTTGAACGGGCGTCGCGACCTGGGTTACGCGCCCAGCCCGCGCAGCGGCTTCGAGATGAGCCTGCTGCGTATGCTGGCGTTCCGGCCGGGCGAGCAGGCCACGCAAGGCGCTTCGCCATTGCCAGCCCAGAAGACCGTCGCTGCGGTTCGCGATGCATCCCCGAGTCATGCGGCGATGGCCGCCGCCGCGACGATGCGTGCGGTCCAGGCGCAACCCGTGCCTGCGCCGCAGGCGCAGGCCGCGCGCGTTGCGGAGTCGCCAATCGACGTGCCGGTCGCTTCTGCTCCGCCGGCGGCAGCTGGTGGCGAGTCCGCCTTGCTGGTCACCGATACCGAGCACTGGCTGGCGCTGGTTGCGCGCAGTGGCCTGCGCGGCCCCGTCAAGTTGCTCGCCGAGCATGCTGCCTACGTCGGCCATGCCGATGGCGTGCTGCGCCTGTCGCTGGCGACCGACCACGAGCACCTGAAATCGCCGAGCCTGGTGCTGCAACTGGGTGATGCCGTGTCGCGCCTGCTCGGCGGCAACGTGCAACTGCGCTTCGAGTCCGGCGCGGCGCGCGGCGAGACCGCCAATGTGCGCAATACCCGCGAGCGCGATGCCCGCCAGGCCGGCGCGGAGCATGGCTTCGCAGCCGATCCCGCGATCCAGCGCCTGGTGCAGGTGCATGGCGCGCAGGTGGTGCCGGAGTCGATCCGGCCGCTCGGCGACGCCTGAGCATCGCCAACGTCGCACCTGATTCCCGAATTCCCGAAGACGCTACGACAGGACAGAAGACATGCGTGGAGATATCGCCCAGCTGATGCAGCAGGCGCAGAAGATGCAGGAGAACATGCAGCGTGCGCAGGAAGAGATCGGCGCGCTCGAGGCCACCGGCAACGCCGGCGGCGGCATGGTCAGCGTGACCCTGGGCGGACGCATGGACTGCCGCAAGGTGCGCATCGACCCGTCGCTGTTCTCCGATCCGGAAATGGCCGAGGACCTGGTCGCGGCGGCGTTCAACGATGCGGTCAACCGGATCAACGAGGTGTCCCAGGCGAAGATGGCGCAGGCGACCGCCGGCATGCCGATTCCGCCGGGCATGAAGCTGCCGTTCTAGTGCGAATGACGGGGCATCCTGCCGCCGCATTCGCTCCGCGGGCGGAAAACGTGGTGTTCGCCCGCTCGCGCGCCGCGCGTGGCGTGCCTCGTGCGCACATCCCCGTGCGCAAGAGCTTCGCAGTCGCATGACCATCTCCCTCCTCGAACAACTCATCGATGCATTGCGCGTGCTGCCCGGTGTCGGCCAGAAGTCGGCGCAGCGCATGGCCTACCACTTGCTGGAGCGCCAGCGCGAGGGCGGCAAGCGCCTGTCCGGTGCGCTGGCGGAGGCGATGGAACACATCGGCCATTGCGAGCGCTGCCGCGATTTCAGCGAGACCGCCATCTGCGCGACCTGCGCCAGCGGCGCACGCGACGCGCACCTGCTGTGCGCCGTGGAAACCCCGGCGGACCGGCTCGCCATCGAACAGGCGACCGGTTTCCGTGGCCTTTACTTCGTGTTGCAGGGTCGCTTGAGCCCGCTCGACGGCATCGGCCCGCGCGAACTCGGGCTGGACCGGTTGGCGCAGCGACTTGAGGAAGGCGAGGTGCAGGAACTGATCGTCGCCACCAACCCGACCGTCGAGGGCGAGGCCACCGCGCACTACCTGGCGCAACTGGCGCGCGCGCGCGGCGTGCATCCGAGCCGGCTTGCGCATGGCGTGCCGCTGGGCGGCGAGCTGGAGTACGTGGATCGCGGCACGCTCTCGCATGCGTTCGGCAGTCGCAGCGAGATTCCCGATGAACGCGGCACCCACGAACGCGCCCATGGCGAACGCAGCTGAGGACTCATCGATGAGCGACACCATCTTCCACAAGATCATCCGCCGCGAGATCCCGGCCGACATCGTCTTCGAGGACGAACACCTGGTCGCGTTCCGCGACATCGCGCCGCAGGCACCGGTGCATGTGCTGTTCGTGCCGAAGGCGGACTTTGCCACCCTCAACGACGTGCCCGATGGCGACGCGGTGGTGATCGGCCGGCTGGCGACCGCGGCCGCACGCTATGCGAAGGCGCAGGGCTTCGCCGAGGACGGTTACCGGATCGTCATGAACTGCAATGGCGACGGCGGGCAGACCGTGTTCCAGATCCACCTGCACCTGTTGGCAGGCGCGCCGCTTGGGCGCTTCGGCACGCCTGCCTGAGTGTCAGCCGATGGCGTTGCGTTGCAGCGCCTGAAGTACGGCCATGGCCTCGTCGGCCTGGTCGACCGGGACGAAGATGTGGTCGTGCATCGTGCCCGCCACCACGTTGCAGCCGATCCCGGCCTGGGCCAGCGCCTGCGAGAACGCCGCGGTCAAGCCGACTGCGGCGAGGTCGGAATGCACGTCGAGCGTGATCCATGCGGCGGTGAAGGCGACCGAAAGGCCGAGCGCGCGCGCATGTTCTTCGGCGAGGACGACGGAAAGGCCTTCGCTCTCGCGGATCGAGGCAATGACGTGTTCCGGTTCGATGTACTGGCCAGGCGACAGCGTGGCGAACGCATAGCGACCCGGCCGCAGCACGGGATGCATGCCGGCCAGCAATGCCCCCAGGTCGCTGATCGCGCCTGCTGCGTTCACCAACGCCATGCCCAGGGCCACGGCGAGGGGCGGCTCACCACGTCGATCCGCTCGCGCTTGGGCCACAGATAGACGACATCGGCGGCGACGCGTGGGAAGTCGTAAACGTAGCCCTCGACCTTGCGCTTCTCGTAGCCTTCGATGCGGCCGGTGAAGGTGACTTCCCGATTCAGTTCGAACAGCGCGGGATCGTAGAAGCCGGTGCGGCAGGCGATGAAGCGGCCCCAGGTGTCGTCGCTGGCCCAGACCGGACGGCCATCCGCATCGAGCTTGGTCGAGATCACCTCGAAGCAGGTGCGGTCCGGACGCGGCTCGGTGCGGATGATCCGGCCGCCCCAGCGCACGCTGGCGCCGGTGTGGACGCCAGCGACCGCCTGGTGCGGCGTGAGTGCGTCGAACTGGCCCTGCAACGGCTTGGGCTGGGTGGCACAGGCGGCCAGCAGGACAGTGGCGATGCCGGTGGCGATCAGGCGGCGGGTCATGGCGGCTCCGGAATGGGGCGATGCGATGGACGACGGTGTCCGGCGAAAACGTTAGCAGGCGCGGATCAACGCCGCGTCACGGGCGATGCCGGGCGAGGTCGCGGAGCAGACGTTCAAGCGCTTCAGAGTTGGCGGCGTAGCGCGCATCCGAGAAACGTTGACCCAGCACGAGGAGATGTTCGCCCGCGCCTGGTTGGTCAGCGGCGACGCGCGCGGCCCAGGCCAGCGCAGGTTCGTGTTGCGCACGGCCGCGACCGAGCCGGCGGTAACGTGCCTCCAGCCGGTGCCAGGCGCGCAGCAAGGGGTCGCGTTCGCGCTCGCCGCGGGCGATCAGCCACGCCATCCATGCCAATGCAAGTCCGGCCAGCACGGCGAACAACAGGATCAGATGCTGGCCCTGCAGTTCGCCGAGGCCGAACGGCTTCAGCAGGTCCTGCTGCCGCTGCGCGTTGAAGCCCAGCACGAAATCGTTCCAGCCGCGGCGCATCCAGTCGGCGGCGTTGAACGCCGGCACCAGCCCGTCGAACGCGCCGATCAGGCCCGGCTGGCGATCGGCGAGGGTGTCGTACACGCGCTCCGGGGCAACGGCCGCGGTCGGATCCACGCGCATCCATCCCCGGCGTGGCAGCCACACTTCGGCCCAGGCATGCGCGTCGGAGTTCAGCACCAGCCAGTAGCCGCCGATCGGGTTGCGGTAGCCGCCGGCGTAGCCCGTCACCACGCGTGCCGGAATGCCTGCAGCGCGCATCAGCACCACGAAGGCGGAACTGAAATGCTCGCAGTAGCCCTGCTTGCGGTCGAACAGGAAGTCGTCGATTTCGTTGCGACCGGCCAGCGGCGTTTCCAGGGTGTAGGCGAATTCGCGGGTGATCCAGGTCAGGGAACGCTGGACGATGGCCGCATCGGCCCTGCCGGTGGCGTCCGTTCCGGCCTCGCGACGCCACTGCCGGCCCAGCGCGAGCGTGCGCGGGTTGAAGCCGCGTGGCAGGCGCAGGGCGAGATCGCGCAGGGTCGGGTGCAGGTCGGGTTCGGCGGCAAAGGCAGGTGCCGAGCGCATCCGCCAGCGCGACACGTTGTTGAGCGGGGTATTGCTCCAGGGACTGAAATCGACGCTGATGCGGGCATTCGCGGGTACCTGGGTCGGCAGGTCGAGCACGATCATCTGCCGGCTTTCGGTCGGTTCCAGGTCGAGTTGATAGTCCCAGCCGGGGCCAGCCGGGCGCATCGGTGCCTTCGGCGCGGGCTGGAGCCAGTGCGCCTGCCGCCAGGTCCTGCCATCGAAGTCCCAGAGCACCGGGCCGCGCCAGTACATCTGCGCGGGGCGCGGTTCCGGGCCGAAGAACTGCACCCGCGCCGCCGGGCTGTCGTCGTTCATCAGGTCGAGGAACCCGCCCGGGGTCATGTTGTCGGACAGGCCGGGCTTGGCCACCACGCGGTCGGGCAGCCCCCACAGCGGGGCGGGCAGGCGCGGGAACAGCCAGAACGCGGCCAGTGCCAATGGCAGTCCCAAGGCGAGCAGTCGCAGCACTCCGCGGGTGCCGGTCCACCATCCCGAGCCATCCGTGGCGTGGACGCTCGCTTCATCGCTGGCGAGGCCTTGCAGGGCTACTAAGGCAAGCAGCACTGCGGCCAGCGCTAGCGCCAGGCTGAGGGGACCTTGGTCGAGCAGGAATGTGGCGAACGGCGCGAACAAGGCGAAGCCAACCAGGCTGCGGCCATCGCGCAGGGTGATGGTCTCCGAGGGCTTCAGCGCCAGCATTCCGGCGAGCAGCGCGCAGGCGGTATCGCGGCCGATCCCCGGCGACACCGCGGCTACCGCCAGCAGGATGCCGATGCCGAGCAGGATGCGCAGGGCGGCAGGCAGCGGGCGTCGCCATGACGCCGCCGCGACCAGCGGCGCGGCAACGCCGAAACCGATGCCCAGTGACGGCGGCAATTGCAGCAGCAGCGGCAGCAGGCAGATCGCGGTGGCCAGCAACACGTGCTGGCGCGCGGCGCGCTGCATCGGTGGCGATGGCGTGCGCTCAGCCATGCGCGGTCTCGCCGGGCAGCAGGGCCAGTGCGCGCAGGCAGCGGTGGCGTTGCAGCGCACCCAGGCCCATCGCGATGGCCGGCTGACCCGGCAGCAACAGACCGTAGCGACGGCCTTCGCGCTCGGCATCGTCCACCCAGCGGGCGAGGCGGCGGATTCGTTGTTCGTGCGGCAAGCCATGCGTGGCCTGCCAATCCAGCAGCAGTTCGGCGCTGAGCTGCTGTTCGTACTCGCGGACCAGCAGGACGTCTCGCCGTGCCGAGGCTTTCCACGCCACCGAGCGCGGGGTGTCGCCAGCGCGATAGTTGCGCAGGTGGTGGACGTCGTCGCCGGCGCGTGCCGGTCGCGGCCGGCCCTTGCCGCCTGCCGGGGCCGGCAGTGGCGGCGCCTGCGCCTCCGCCGCGGGATACACGAGGACCGCTTGGTTGGGCCATACGTACGACCATGCACGGGCCAGGCCGAGCGGTTGCACCGTGGCCAATTCCAGTCGCGGCAATGACAGCCAGCCGCGCCGCTGGGTGGGCAGCCGCAACTCGACTGTGGTGCCGTGGTTGTCGAGCGTGGCGTGGACGGCATCCTCGGCAGCGGCGACGCGCAAACCGCGGCGCACGCGCGCATCGACGGTATCCAGCGCGATCCGCAGGCGCAGCTCCTCGCCGGCTGCGACCGGGTCGGCCGACACCGCCAGCAGGCGGACCCCGGAGAGCTGCATGTGCGCGGCGATCAGGCTGGCCTGCGCCGCACCGGCGAGCAGCAGCGCCAGCAGCAATGCGGGGTTGTTGTTGAAGTTGAGCGCACCCAGGCCCATCGTCCCCAGCAGCAGGCCGAAGAACAGGCCGGTCGCGGTCGGCAGCACGTAGATGCGGTTGCGGCGCAGCAGCACCGGCAGCGGCTCCGGCTGGCGGGGCCGCATCCACGATTGCAGGCGGCGGCGCAACGCGTCGCGCATCTCAGTCGATGGCGACCGCGTGCAGGATCTCGCGCGCCAGCGTCGTGGTGGACGCATCGGCCTCGCCGACCAGGCGATGTTCCGCGACCGCCGCGAACAGCGCCTGCACGTCCTCGGGAATCGCATGGCCACGGCCAAGCAGCAAGGCATGCGCGCGCGCTGCCCGCAGCAGGGCCAGGCCGGCGCGCGGCGACAGTCCCACGCGCACGCCCGGATGCCGGCGGCTGCGACCGACCAGCGCCTGCACGTAAGCCACCAGCGGATCGCTGGCATGCACGCCGAGCACGGCGCGACGCAGGTCGAGGATGCGCTCCACGTCCAGCAGCGGTTGTGCCTGTGCGATCAGTTCGCGACGATCGCTGCCGGCCAGCAGGGCGCGCTCGGTCGCCTCGTCCGGATAGCCCAGCGCGAGGCGCAGCAGGAAGCGGTCCAATTGCGAATCCGGCAACGGATACGTGCCGGCCAGGTCCACCGGGTTCTGGGTGGCGATCACCAGGAAAGGATCGGGTAGCGGATGGGTGCGGCCGTCGATGCTGACCTGGTGCTCGGCCATCGCTTCCAGCAGCGCGCTCTGCGTGCGCGGCGGCGCGCGGTTGATCTCGTCGGCCAGCAACACGTGGTTGAACACCGGGCCGGGATGGAATTCGAAGCGGCGTGCCTGCGCCTCGTACACCGAAACGCCGAGGATGTCGGCGGGCAGCAGGTCGGAGGTGAACTGCACGCGGGCGAAGCCGAGCCCCAAGGTCGCCGCCATCGCATGCGCCAGCGTGGTCTTGCCCAGGCCGGGCAGGTCCTCGATCAGCAGGTGGCCGTCGGCCAGCAGCGCAACGAAGGCGAAGCGCACCTGCTGCGGCTTGCCCAGCACCAGCGTGTTGACCTGCGCCTGGGCGTCGCGCAGGGCGGTGCGGAGGGCTTCGGGTAGGATCGCGTCGGGCGCCGGGGATGTGGACATGGAAGACCTCGGTAGGTTGCCGCGAGTGTAGCGAGGTCGGATGGATGCGGGAGGCGATTGACGCGACAGCCGCGCGGCGCGGGTTCATCGCGCTGTGGATGGCGGTGTTCGCGATCAAGCTGGTGGTGGCCACGCGGCTGCCGCTGTTCGTCGACGAAGCCTTCTACTGGCAGGAAGGCCGGCATCTCGCATGGGCCTACTCGGACCTGCCCGGCCTGAGCGCCTGGCTGGCGCGGATCGGCGATGCAGTCGCGCCCGGCAACGTCCTCGCGCTGCGATTGCCTTTCCTGCTGATCGGCGCGGCAGTGCCGTGGCTGGTCGCGCGGATGACCATCCGCGAACTCGATGCGCGCAGCGGCTGGTTGGCGGGATCGCTGGCGCTGCTGTTGCCCCTTGCTGGCACGCTCGGCTTGCTGGCCGTGCCGGATGCGCCGTTGCTGCTGGCCAGCGTCCTCTGCCTCGATGCAGGCCTGCGGTTGTTGCGCCGTGTCGATGCCTTCGCCGCCGGGGAACTCGCTCTGGGACTGGTGATTGGCGGACTCAGCCACTACCGCTTCGTGGCGGTGATCGCCGTCGGCCTGCTCGCGCTGCTGGCCCTGCGCGAGGGACGCGCGGCGCTGCGCAACCCGCGGACATGGGCGGCGATCGGCATGGGCGCGCTGGCCTGGCTACCGCTGCTGCTGTGGAACCTGCACAACGCCGACGCCGGCCTGCGTTTCCAGCTTGTGGATCGGCATCCCTGGCAATTCAGCGGCGAGGGCTTCCGGCTTGGCCGCATGCAGTTGCTGCTCGCCACGCCGCTGTTGCTGGTGGCGATGGTGCTGGCTACGTGGCGCGGCTTGCGCGATGCGCGGCCCGGCGTGCGCTACCTGGCGATGTCGGGCGCGATGATCGTGCTCAGTTTCCTTGCACTGGGGTTCTTCGCCGACCGCGAGCGCTCCAGCTTCCATTGGCCCTTGCCCGGGTACGTGGCCTTGCTGCCCTTGGTGCCGCTGGTGCTCGCACGCTGGAAGCGCGGCTGGCGCATCGCCACCTGGACGATTGCAGCGGCGGGACTGGTGGTGGTGCTCGCGTTCTACATCGTCGCATCGGTGCCCTCGCTGCGCGCGCAGTCGGCATCGCGCAATTTCCATCCGACCAACTTTGCCGGCTGGGACACGCTCGCTGCGGCCGTCGAAGGCAAGCTCGCGGCGATGCCGCCGGGCACGCGCCTGCTCGCCGGCAACTTCAAGATCGGCGCGGAGCTGGGCTTCGCCCGTGGCGACGCCGACATCGCCGTGCTCGACCATCCACTCAACCACAAGCACGGCCGCGCGCCGCAACTCGCGCTGTGGGGATTGCAGCACGCGTCGCGGGACACCCTCGGCAAGGTGCCGCTGTTGCTGGTCGCAAGCAGCAACGATGTCGATTTCCGCGACCTGCTCGCGCATTACCACCGCATGTGCGAACAGGTCGGTCCGTTGCCGCCAGCGCAGGTGCTCAACATCGACCATGGCCGCCAGCGCTTCCTGCTGTTCGAACTCGCTACCACGCGGCGCGAAGGCCCATGCACCACGCCTGCGATGGCCTTCCTGGACGCGCCATCACCGTCGGCGGAGGTCGGTGGATCGTTCGAGGTCGCTGGTTGGGCGTTCAAGGACGGCGTGGGTCTGCGTGGCGTCGACATCATGGTCGATGGCAGGATTGTCGAGCATGCGCACTATGGCGAAGCGAATGCTGGCGTCGCCGATTTCTGGAAGGGCAGTACCGATCCGCATCACCCGAACGTCTACTTCCGCGCGCAGGTGACGGGCCTGTCGCGTGGTCGGCATTGGCTGGGCCTGCGCCTGCACGGTATCGACGGCAGCAGCGAGGACTGGCCGGCGCAACTCGTGGTGGTGCGTTAGGGCAGGACGAAGCCGGCCTGGCGCAACAGCCGACAGGTGGCGATCAACGGCAGGCCGATCAGCGCGCTCGGATCGCGATTGTCGATCGCGTCGAAGAGGGTGATGCCCAGGCCTTCCGACTTGAAGCTGCCGGCGCAATCGAACGGCTGTTCGGCATCGACATAGCGTTCGATCTCGTCGTCGGTCAGCGCGCGCATGTGGACGTCGGTGATGTCGGATTCGGCGAAGGCGCGGCCATCGGCATGGGCCAGGCAGATGCCGGTGTGGAAGCGCACGATGCGGCCCGACATCGCCCGCAGTTGCTCGATCGCGGCCCCGCGCCCACCGGGTTTCCCGAGCGGCACGCCATCCAGGTCGGCCGCCTGGTCGGAGCCCAGCGCCCAAGCGTCTTCGCCCAATCGGCGCGCCACGGCATGCGCCTTCGCTATCGCCAATCGTTGCGCCAGCGCATGCGGGGGTTCGCCGGGCAGGGGCGCTTCGTCGACATCCGGGCTGGCCACGTCGAACGGCAATCGCAGCCGTTCCAGCAACTCGCGGCGGTAGCGGGACGTGGAGGCCAGGGTCAGAACAGGCATCTCAGATGCCGCCGGTGCGCGCCAGCGAGATCCGCTGCAGTTGCTGTTCCAGGCTGGCGCGCGCGCTGTCCAACGAGGCGCGGACGCCGTCCAACTGGACCAGTTCCGCGGTGATCGCGTGATCCTGCAGCCACAGCCGCTGGCGCAACAGATCCTGCATGGCGCCGCGAACCGGATTTTCGTGGTCGCCGGCGACGGCCTCGATTTCCTCGCGGGCAGCGCGCAGGCGGGCCTCGAGGGCATCGGCGGCGTCCAGCACCGCACGGATGGCCTGTCGGCGCGCATGGCTGCGCTGGCGGATCCGCCAGGCCATGGCCATGGCGATGCCGGCGGCGATCACCAGCAGCAGTAGGAGGGCTTCGTGCATGCGGCAAGTCTGAGGGACTGAAAAGCCCGCGGCAAACCGCCCGCAGGCGCATTCCGGGCGGATCGCCTTGATTTGACACGGGTACATGCGCCACGTAACATTTTCCGGCTTATGTCCGACTTGCCGAACAGCTGGGTGCCCGAACACGTGGATGCCTGGCGGATGGTCGCGGCGCGGCGCGAATTCGAGGGCCGGATTCCGCTGTCGACGATGACCCGGTTGCGCGACGCCTTGCTTGAACCCGATGGCGATGCCCGCTACGTGCTGGCGTTCGGCACCGATGCCCTGCAGGTGCCGTATGCCGAGCTGCGGATCGAGGCGGAGCTGCCGCTGGAATGCCAGAGCAGCCTGCGTCGTTTCGTGTTGCCGGTGCAACTGGTGCAGCGCCTGGGCCTGATCCGCGACGAGGCCGATGAAGCGGCCTTGCCGGAAGGGTACGAGGCCTTGCTGGTGGAGGCCGACGGGATGTTGCACCCGGCCGTGCTGGTAGAGGATGAACTGATTCTGGCGTTGCCGGTGGTGCCGGTTTCGCCCGATGCCGAAGCGGTCGAGCGCGATTTCGCGCCCACCGTCGAGGAAACCGCCCAAGCGAACCCGTTCGCGGCGTTGTCGGGGTGGAAAAAGGAAGATTGAGTGCGGCACCGCCGCGCGTCGTTGTCGTGAACCATTTCAGATTTGGAGTTGCACCATGGCCGTCCAGAAGTCCCGCGTTTCCCCCTCCCGTCGTGGCATGCGCCGTGCGCATGACGCGCTGTCCGCCAAGCAGCTGGCCACCGACCCGACCAGCGGCGAGACCCACCTGCGCCACCACGTGACCGCCGACGGTTACTACCGCGGCAAGCAGGTCATCGCGCCGAAGACCAAGGTCGCCGACGAAGAGTGATCCGCGGCCGCAAGGTCGTGTTTGCTGGATGACGCCCGGCCGCGCCTTGTGCGCGGCCGTTGGCGTTTCTGCGATCGGCGTTCGCTGACGCCGACCGCATGGCGGTACGGATACCGCATGCCCGTTGGCCGCACGCGCTATCGTGTCCAGCCTCCCTATCCGATTCGCCAGGACCGCATGCAATGAGCGAGACCCAAGGCCGCGTCTATTCCCGTATCGCCGGCACCGGCAGCTACCTGCCGGACAAAGTGCTGACCAACGCCGACCTTGCCGAGTTCGTCGAGACCAGCGACGAATGGATCGTCGCCCGCACCGGCATCCGCGAGCGCCATGTCGCTGCCGAAGGCGAGACGACATCGGATCTCGGATACCACGCTGCGTTGCGCGCAATGGACGCCGCAGGCGTGACTGCCGGCGACATCGACCTGATCATCATGGGGACCACCACGCCCGACCTGATCTTCCCGTCCAGCGCCTGCCTGATGCAGCACAAGCTGGGTGCGAACGGCTGCCCGGCGTTCGACGTCAATGCCGCGTGTTCCGGCTTCATCTACGCGCTGACGATCGCCGACAAGTTCATCCGCTCGGGCGCAGCGAAGACCGCGCTGGTGGTGGGCTCGGAAACCCTGACCCGGATGCTCGACTGGAACGACCGCGGTACCTGCGTGCTGTTCGGTGATGGCGCCGGCGCGGTGGTGCTCAAGGCCGATGCCGAAACCGGCATCCTCAGCACCCATATGCATGCCGATGGCGGCAAGAAGGAACTGCTGTGGAACCCGGTCGGCGTCTCGGTTGGTTTCAAGCCGGAAGAGAAGAATGCCGGCGTGCGCGTGCTGATGACCGGCAACGAGGTGTTCAAGCATGCGGTGAAGGCGTTGGACTCGGTGGTCGAGGAAGCGCTGGAAGCGAACGGCATGGATCGCCACGACATCGACTGGCTGGTCCCGCACCAGGCCAACCTGCGCATCATCGAAGCCACCGCGAAGCGCCTCGACATGCCGATGGAGCGCGTCATCGTCACCGTTGACCGCCATGGCAACACGTCGTCGGGTTCGGTGCCGTTGGCGCTGGACGAAGCGGTGCGCGCGGGCAAGATCCAACGAGGCCAGCTGGTCCTGCTGGAGGCCTTCGGCGGCGGCTTCACCTGGGGCTCGGCGCTGCTGCGCTACTGACTCGGCATACGCCTCGGTACAGACGGGCTAGAGCAATTGCTCGTATCATGCCCATCCCTTGAATTTACGGGCACTTGCCTGCCCGAAGCCGCGTGAGCGAAGCCCCATCCCAACTTGCCTTGGTCTTCCCCGGCCAGGGCTCGCAATCGGTCGGCATGCTGGCCGAACTCTCGGAACTGCATCCCGGCGTGAAGGCTGCCTTCGAGGAGGCTTCGGCTGGAGCGGGCACGGATCTGTGGGCGTTGTCGCAGGCCGGCCCGGAAGAATTGCTCAATCGCACCGAATACACCCAGCCGGCGTTGCTCGCCGCGGGCGTCGCGGTGTGGCGTGCATGGCAGGCCAGCGGCGGACCGCAACCGACTGTGCTGGCAGGCCACAGCCTGGGCGAATACACCGCACTGGTCGCGGCTGGTGCGCTCTCGCTGCATGACGGCGCGCACCTGGTGCGCATCCGCGGGCAGCTGATGCAGGACGCTGCGCCTGCGGGCACCGGCGCGATGGCCGCCGTGCTTGGCGCCGAAGACGCGCTGGTGCTTGAGGTCTGCGAAGCCGTTTCCGCCACCGAGGTCGTGGTGCCGGCCAATTTCAATTCGCCGGGGCAGATCGTGATCGGTGGCCACGCGGCGGCGGTGGATGCCGCGCTGGCGATGCTCGCCGAACGCGGTGTGCGCAAGACGGTCAAGCTCGCGGTCAGCGTGCCCTCGCACACGCCGCTGATGCGCGATGCCGCCAATCGTCTCGCCGAGACCATGGGTGGCCTGCAATGGCGGATGCCTTCGCTGCCGGTGGTGCAGAATGTGGATGCGACCGTGCACGACAGCGTCGACGCGATCCGCGACGCACTGGTCCGCCAGCTCTACCTGCCGGTGCAGTGGACCGGTTGCGTGCAGGCACTGGCCGCACGCGGCGTCGGCCGCATCGGCGAATGCGGCCCGGGCAAGGTGCTGGCCGGACTGGTCAAGCGCATCGATAAATCGCTCGATGCGCGTGCGCTGGGCACGCCGGCGGACTTCGCCGGCGCAATCGAGGAATGGAACGCATGAGTGAGCAGGTGTTGAAGGGTGAAGTCGCGTTGGTCACCGGCGCCTCGCGCGGGATCGGCGCGGCGATCGCCGACGAACTGGCTGCGCTGGGCGCGACCGTGATCGGCACGGCGACATCTGACGCCGGCGCGCAGGCGATCGGTGAGCGACTGGCCGCGGCGGGCGGCCACGGGCGCCGGCTCAACGTCAACGAGGCCGGCAGCATCGAGTCCCTGGTGGATGCGGTATCGACCGAGTTCGGTGGCATCTCGATCCTGGTCAACAATGCCGGCATCACCCGCGACAACCTGCTGATGCGGATGAAGGACGAGGACTGGCAGGCGATCCTCGACACCAACCTGACCTCGGTCTATCGCGCGTCCAAGGCGGTGATGCGCGGGATGATGAAGGCGCGCAAGGGCCGCATCGTCAACATCGCCTCGGTGATCGGGGTGACCGGCAATGCGGGGCAGGCCAACTACGCCGCGGCCAAGGCCGGGATCATCGCCTTCAGCAAGTCGCTGGCGAAAGAGATCGGCTCGCGCGGGATCACGGTCAATGTCGTTGCGCCCGGCTTCATCGCCACCGACATGACCGCCGATCTGCCGGAGGCCGCCAAGGAGGCGATGCTCGGGCAGATCGCGCTGGGCCGCCTGGGCGAGCCGGCGGACATCGCCCGCGCGGTCGCCTTCCTGGCCGGGCCGAGCGCGACCTACATCACCGGGGAAACCCTGCACGTCAACGGCGGGATGTACATGCCGTAGCATTCGCGGCGTGGGTGCCGCGGGCGGCCCCATCGCCATGGATCCAATGCGGGAACGCCGTCCGGCTTTCTCGTACACTAACCACGAAACCGCCCCCTGAGGAGCACCGACACATGAGCACCATCGAAGAGCGCGTCAAGAAGATCGTCATCGAACAATTGGGCGTCAAGGAAGAAGACGTCAGCAACAGTGCGTCGTTCGTCGAGGATCTCGGCGCGGACTCGCTCGACACCGTCGAGCTGGTGATGGCGCTCGAGGAAGAATTCGAGTGCGAGATCCCGGACGAGGAAGCCGAGAAGATCAGCACCGTCCAGGTCGCGATCGACTACATCAAGGCCCACGTCAAGGCGTAATCCGCCTTCGTGAGTCGACGCCGGGGCCGCTGATGCGGCCCCGTGCGTTTTCACCATCGCAACATCCGCACCACGGCAACATCGCAACGAATAGAGGAATCGCCATGTCGAAACGACGCGTCGTGGTCACGGGAATGGGCATCGTCTCGCCGCTGGGCAACGACCTGGCCAGCAACTGGGACGGCATCGTCAACGGCCGTTCCGGCATCGGTCCGGTCACCGGCTTCGATGCCAGCACCTATCCGACCCGCATCGCCGGCGAGATCCGCGACTTCGACATCACCCGCTGGGTGAACCCGAAGGACGCGAAGAAGATGGATCACTTCATCCACTACGGCGTGGCTGCGTCGCTGATGGCGCTGGAGGATTCCGGCCTGCAGGTCACCGAGGCCAATGCCGAGCGCATCGGTGCGCTGGTCGGCGCCGGCATCGGCGGCATCTGGGGGATCGAGGAAACCGCGGTCAAACTGCATGAGGGCGGGGTGCGCAAGATCAGCCCGTTCTACATCCCCAGCACCATCATCAACATGCTTCCGGGCCAGCTCTCGCTGCTGACCGGCATCAAGGGGCCGACGTTCTCCGCGGTCTCCGCATGCGCCACCGCCAATCATTCGGTCGGCATGGCCATGCGCATGATCCAGTACGGCGATGCCGACGTGATGTTCGCGGGCGGCGCCGAGCGCGGCAGCTCGCCGACCTCGATGGGCGGCTTCTGCGCGATGAAGGCGATGAGCACGCGCAACGACGACCCGGCCGCTGCCTCGCGCCCGTGGGATGCCGGTCGCGATGGCTTCGTGCTGGGCGACGGCGCCGGCATCCTGATCCTCGAGGAATACGAACACGCCAAGGCCCGCGGCGCGCGCATCTACTGCGAGCTGGCCGGCTTCGGCGCGTCGTCGGATGCGTTCCACATGACCGCGCCCAGCGAGAACGGCGAAGGCCCCGCGCGCTGCATGGCGATGGCCTTCCGCGACGCGGGGATCAACGCGGATGAGGTCGGTTACCTCAACGCACATGGCACATCCACGCCGCTCGGCGACCTGGCGGAAACGCTGGCGATCAAGCGCGCGCTCGGCGACCACGCCTACAAGACCATGGTCAGTTCGACCAAGTCGATGACCGGCCACCTGCTTGGCGCGGCCGGCGGCGTGGAGGCGATCTACACGATCAAGGCGCTGGAAACCGGGATCATCCCGCCGACCATCAACCTCGAGACGCCGGGCGAGGGCTGCGACCTGGACTACGTGCCGAACACCGCGCGAGAGGCGAAGGTGGACGTGGTGGTGTCGAACGGCTTCGGCTTCGGCGGCACCAACGGCACGCTGGTGTTCAAGCGGATCTGATGACTGCGCCGTCCCTTGCGGAGCAGGGGAGCGTCGGGGCGGGTGCTCTTCAACGATGATCACCCAGCCCCTTCCTGCCGAGATCGACCTGCTCGACCTGCATCGCCTCGATCCGGCGCGCTACCCGGTGTTGCTGGAATCCAGCGCGACCGGCGCGCACGGACGTTGGGACATGCTGCTGGCGCACGCTGGCGAATCGTTCGCCTTGCA
>JAVWUU010000011.1:0-35302 GCA_036666995.1 Thermomonas sp. | reverse complement strand
AGTGGTGACGCGTGTTCACGCCGGAACGCGATGATCTCGTCCTTGCGCTTCACCTTGAGCTTCGCGAACGGGATTCGGTCGCTCCAGCTTTCCTTCGCGTGCAGCGACGCAAAACGCGGCTCGCTGCGCAACCAGGCGAGGAATCCGCGCAACAGCGCTTCCTCGCCTGCGAGGAACAGGTTCAGGCCTTCCGGCGCGACCAGCACGCTGCCGCGCAATGCATCGACCTCGGCACGCTCACACAGGCGCAGGGCCAGCGCATCGGCATCATCGATGGCCACGAACAGATAGGCGGCGATGTTGAGGATCATGCGGCGATCGTGCTGCCGGACACGCCATTGCAGAGCAGGACACTGCAGCAGGTCACCGCACCCTCGGCCTTCTGCAACTCCGACACGTCGACGGTGGTGACGGCAATCCCGGCCGCAAGCAGGCGTTCCAGCGTGCGCGGGAAGCAATCCGGATACAGCACCGCATCGCCAAGCCGGACCGCGTTGGCGGCATGTTGCTCGCCGGGATCAACCTCGATTTTCCGGTATTCAGCAAAGGGGGCGAGATCGACCCAGGCCGGGTTGACCAGCACGGTGTCGGCCGCGACCTGGGTGACGGCGGATTTCAGGTGCAGGCAGTCGCGGGTGGCCACGCCTTCCACGCTGTAGCCATGCGGCGCGAGCAGTTCACCCAGTTGCGCCCTGCCGGCCTCGTTGCTGCGCGCCGAGATGCCGACGAACACGCGTTTGCCGATGCGCAACACATCGCCGCCATCCAGCGTGCCCGGTGCCTCGATCCGCAGCAGCGGACGCATGCCACCCAGCACGCGGAGCACAGCCTCGCCCTCGTCGCGGCGCGATTCCGCGCCCGGCCGGGTCGCGATGGCGACTTCGTCGAAGGCCAGGGCCACGTCCTCGACGAACACCGAATCCGGGAACCCGGCTTCCGCCGGCAGTTCGATCACCTCGCATCCCAGGCTTTCCAGCGCCGCGCGATAGGCCGCGTGCTGCATGCGCGCAAGCGGCAGATCGATCGCATCGCGCTCGACGAACGACAACAGGCAATCGGCAAGCGCCGGGCTGACTTCACGGGTGATGGCGGTCCACATCGCGACATTGTAAGCCGGCCGCTGCAGGGATCAGCGCGGCGCCCGCCTGGCGAACACCGCATCGAAACGAGCCTGCTGGGCAGGGGTCGCACCCGGCTCGCGACTGATGAACATCTCCTCGACGAAACTGTCCATGCGCAAGCCGAGTGCGGCGTAGCTCGGGCGGATATCGAAATACGATTCGCTGCCCACTGTTTGCGCAAAGAAGCCGGAGAAGTCGCTGCCGGTGAGGTTCGTTGCGATGCGCTCCAGGTCGGGCAACGTGTAGGTCTTGCCGGGCCTGCCGAATTCCGCATACAGCACCCGCATGAACTCCGGCAGGCCGACCTTGTCGCCGCTACGCTCGCGCAAGGCTACGTCGAGTGCCAGCGCGGCCAGGCTGCCGCCGCCGTAGACCAGCTGGCGATTAGGCTGTTTGTCCTTGCCGGCATCGCGCACGCTCATCTTCAATCCCTGTGCAAAGCGCGCGATCAGGTAACGCCTGGGCACGTTCTCGAGGCGCTTGAAGAGCATGGTTTCGTCGAGCCAACCGTTGCGCGCCAGGGTGACGATGGTCAGGTAGTCGGTGACGCCTTCCTTGAACCATTCCTCGCGGAAGTCCGTGGGCACCAGGCTCAGGCCGTTCCAGAAATGCAGCAGTTCATGGGCCATCACGTAGCCCCAGATCACCCGGTTGCGTTCGTCGGCGTCGCCCTGGATGAACTGGCTGAAGCTGCTGGCGAAAGCGCCGCCATCGCCGCTTTCGTGCTCGTTGATGATGACAAGGTAGCGCTTCGACAATGGCGGCCCACCGAACATCTCCGCGTAACTGGCGAGCTGGGTGCGCAACAGGTCGACGAACAGCGGCATGCTCTTGCGATAGCGCTTGCCCAGCACCAGGGTCAGTTCCACGCCGCCCGCATCGAAGCTCTCCGCGTGGGCCGTCCCCAGGAACAGCGCATTGCTGATCAGCTCGCGCCGCGAGTCGACGCGGAAACGCGCGCCCTCGCCCACGCGTGTCCATGGCGTGCGCGCCTGCCAGCCGCGCGGCAGTTCGAAGTCGACTTCGATCGGCGCCTGCACGGGTGCGTCGCCATCGGCGAAGAACAGCGCCGCGCCAGTCGCCATCAGGCCTTCGTCGGTGCGATACGCAATTTCTTCCATGCCGGCCGGCCATGGATACTTGTCGTGTTCCAGCCGAACTGCATACGCCAGCCGGATGCGTCGTCCACCCGCGATACCGAAATCGCCCGCGCCAAGATCCTTCACGGCAAGCACCGCGCCGTTCGCGTCGGTGACGCGCATGCCTTCGACCAGGCTGGCCTGGCCGTTCGGCAAACCCTGCACCTCCATCACGTTGTACATCGACAGCATGTCGCTCTGCTGCCACAGGTCGGCCTCGACCACGGCGCGCGAGGCCTGCGCATCGATGCGCACGTGATAGCGGTTTGGCTTGCCGTCCCAATCGGCGGCAAGGCACAGCATGGGGGCGCATAGCAACAGTGACAGCAGGAAACGGCGCATCGGGAACGATCCGGCAAAGGTTGCTGCAAGGGATACGGTGGATGCGCCGGTGGTTGCAGCCGTGGAATCATGTGCGGATGCGAAGCCCGTCCAATCGCCCTGCCCGCGTTGCCGTGATCGGCGGCGGCCCCGCCGGCCTGATGGCCGCCGAGGTCGCCTGCGCGGCAGGCATCCAGGTACATCTGTTCGAGGCCAAGGGCTCGGTCGGTCGCAAGTTCCTGATCGCCGGCAAGGGCGGGCTCAACCTCACCCATTCCGAGCCGCGACCCGCGTTCGATGCGCGCTATCGCGAACGTGCGGCCGAGGTTGGCGCATGGCTGGACGATTTCGATGCCGATGCATTGCGCGGCTGGGCGCGCGGCTTCGGCGTCGAAACCTATGTCGGCAGTTCGGGACGCGTGTTCCCGATCGACCGCAAGGCCGCACCGCTGTTGCGCGGCTGGGTGCGGCGCCTGCGCGATGCCGCCGTGCAGTTCCACGTCCAGCACCGCTGGCTGGGCTGGAATGACGACGGGTCGCTGCGCTTCGCCGCACCCGATGGCGACGCCGCATTCGACGCCGATGCGGTGGTGCTCGCATTGGGCGGTGGCAGCTGGCCGCAGCTCGGCTCCGATGGCGCATGGGTCGGCACGCTGTCCGCACGCGGCATCGACATCGCACCGCTGCAGCCGGCCAACTGCGGTTTCGACATCGGCTGGAGCGAGTTCCTGTCAAGCAAACACGCCGGCGCGCCACTGAAGCCGGTGGTCGCCCACTGGCACGATGCCGCTGGAGTCGAACACGCGTTGCAGGGCGAATGCGTGCTGACGGAAACCGGCATCGAAGGCAGCCTCATCTACGCCATCGCCGCCGACCTGCGCGACGCGATCGCGCGCGATGGCGAAACGATCTTGCATCTCGACCTCGTGCCAGGACGAACGCTCGAACGATTGCGAGCCGATCTCGACAAACCGCGCAATGGCCGCAGCCTGAGCGAGCATTTGCGACGGCACGCCGGTATCGACGGCGCCAAGGTTGCACTGCTGCATGAGATCCTCGACAAGCCCGCATTGCAGGACATGGCCCGCGTGGCGAACATGCTCAAGCGCCTGCCGTTGCGCCTGCTGCGCCCTCGACCGATGGCGGAAACGATCTCCACCGCCGGTGGTGTGCGGCTGGAAACGCTGGACGACGCGCTGATGCTGGAGCGCATGCCAGGCGTGTTCTGCGCCGGCGAAATGCTGGACTGGGAAGCACCGACCGGCGGCTACCTGCTCACTGCATGCTTCGCCAGCGGGTTGCGCGCCGGGCGGGGCGCGGTGGCTTGGTTGGGCAGAAGCTGACCCCTTTTCAGAACCTACTGTTTCTTCGCCGCCTCAGCCTTGGCTTTCTCCGCCGCCGCCTTCGCGCGATCTGCCGTGTCCTTCTGGAACTCGGCGATGTGCGGCAGTTCGCGCAGGACGCGCGAATGCGGATCCAGCGTGTAGCTCGCGCCGGCCGGCAGGTCGACGTGGCCGCGCCCATCGGCCATCGCCACATCGATCACCTTGTCGCCCACGCGCACCTGCACCGGCAGCGGGAACGGCTTGTTGCCTGACGTTTTCCATTGCAGCGCAAGGCCGGTCGCATCGCGCGTGGCCAGCAGTTCCGGCAGCTTCGGCGAGCGCAGGTAGCCATCGAAGAACCAGCCATGGTCCTTGCCGGTGATCCGGTTGACGATGGCGATGAAATCGCGGGTGGATGCGTAGCGCGGCTTGAAGTTGCCAGGCTTCGGCGTGGCGGTGCCATAGACGAGTTCGCGGGTGGCGCGGAAGAACGCCTCGTCGCCGATCAGCCCGCGCAGGGTATGCAGTGTCAACGAGCCTTTGTAATAGACATCGTTGCCGGGCCCCTCGCCGTGCTTGTAGACCTCGCTTTCCGGCAGGCCGCGCCCGGAGATCACCGGGTACTTGTTGACCAGCGCAGCACGCTGCTTCATCAGCGCCGCCATGTAGTCCATGTCGCCGCGCAGCCATTGCAGGTAGAGCGGCTGCATGTAACTGCCGAATCCCTCGTGCAGCCAGAAGTCGTCCCAGTCGAGGTGGGTGAGCTGGTTACCGAACCATTCGTGGGCGAATTCGTGCTGCAGCAGCCAGTCGTAGCCGGCATCGGACTTTTTGTAGTCGTTGCCGTAGGCATTGATGGTCTGGTGTTCCATGCCCAGGTGCGGGGTCTCGACCACGCCCATCTTCTCGTCGGCGAACGGATACGGACCGATCATCTCCTCGAAGAAATCCAGCATCGGCGCGAATTCGGCGAACAGTCCTTCGACCTTGGCGGTGTTGCCTTTCAGGTGCCAGAAGCGCAGCGGGATGGTGTTGCCGTAGCGCGACTTGTAGTCGGCCTGCAGCAGCTCGTACGGTCCGATATTGAGCGCGATGGCATAAGTATTGGGATTTTTCGCGCGCCAGTGATACGTGCGCCAGCCCGCCTTTTCTTGCATGCCCTCGGCAATCCCGTTGCCCGCTGCAACCAGCGGACTCGGCACGGTGATGTGCTGGACCACCTCGCGCGGCTCGCCTTGCGGATGGTCGATGCACGGCCACAGCAGGTCGCAACCTTCGCCCTGCACGGCGGTGGCCACCCACGGTTCGCCGGTCGGCGCCGTCGCCCACACGAAACCTCCATCCCAGGGTGCCTTGTTGGCCACATGCGGATTGCCGGCATAGCGGATACGCAAGGTCGCCCGCGCGCCGGCGGCGAGCGGCGTCGGCAGGTTCACCGTCATCCGGCCTTCGGGGTTGCGCCATCCAGTGGCGGCGATCTTGGTACCGTCGACTTCGACCAGGTCGATGCTGTAGTTGCGATCCAGGTCGACGACCAGTTTCCCGATCGGTTTGTCCGCACGGAAGGTCAGCGTTGCATCGCCGTCCATCCATTTGCGCGCCGGATCGACCTTGAACGACAACTCGGCGCGTTCGAAGGCGACCGCTTCCTGCTCGGGCGCGCGCGGCAGGCCGCTGGCGGACGTGGTGGGCGTCAATTCCGGTTGCGCGGCTTGCGCGGCCTGCGCGGCCTGCGCCATGAGGCTGGCGGATGCGATGGCGGTGGCAAGCAGGCAGCAGACAAGGCGCATGACGGGGATCCACGGGAGCAGTCGCCAAGGGTCGCATGCACGCACGCGGCTCGACCCTGTCTTTCGTCACATCTGCGCGCGCCGCTGGCCGCGTAGGCTCGCCGCACCCACCACGAGGATGCCGACATGCGCCTGCTTGCGATCCCGATGCTGATCACCGCAGTCCTGCTTTCGATGCCGGGCACCGCCATCGCCGTGCAGTCCGACGAGGACACTGCTGCACGCAAGCCATTGGAGGCATACCTGCAAGGCCATGCCACCGGCGATGGCGCCTACATGCGCCAGGCTTTCCTGCCGACTGCCCACATCGAGGGGATCCGCGACGGCAAGTTCCTGTCGTGGACGGCGGACGAATACATCGCCGGATTCAAGGGCAAGGTCGCGGATGACGAAGCACAGCGCAAGCGCTCGATCGACAGTGTGGAGGTCAGCGGCAACGCGGCGATGGCGCGGGTCACCCTGGATTACCCGAATGGCAGCTTCACCGACTATTTCGTGCTGCTCAAGGTGGATGGCGAATGGAAGATCGCCAACAAGGTCTGGAGCCGCGCGCCCAAGTCGCCCGCGCCGTAAACGCTTACATGATGCAGGCATGTCGGCGAATCTGAATACGAGCTTGCAAGTCCAGGTCAGCACGGTGTGAATAACGGAAATCTCAGGATTGATTCATCCTCCGAGCCGCTAACTGCGCGCAACGGCGCGAATGGTTCGCGCCTGCTGGAGAACCCGAGGTGGAGAACACCATGACCCGCCATTTCACCGCTCGCCGCCTTGCGACCTCGCTGGTTGGCGCCCTGCTTGTCGTTGGCACCGCATCGCCGGCGTTCGCGCAGCGCCAGGACAGGGACGACGACAAGGATCAACGCAAGCCGCGCAAGGAGCAGGCGGAGCAGCGTCGGGAGCAGCCGCAGCGCGAAGCGCCGCAACCGCGCGAAGCCCAACCGCAGCCGCGCCGCGAGCAAGTCCGTCAACAGGAGTCCCAGCAGCGCCCCGCGCTGCAACAGGGCAACGGCCGCTGGCAGCCCGAACGTCGCGAGAACTGGGACCAGGGCAGCCGTGAACGCGAACAGCAGCGTCGCGAAAACCTCGATGTGCAGGCCCGCCAGCGCAATGACGCGATGCAGCGGCAGGCGCAACAGCGCGAGGACGTGCAGGAGCGCATCGCCGAGCAGCGTCGCGAGCAGGCCGGCCAGCGCGAAGCCAACGAACGCCGCATGGCCGAGCAGCAGCGCGAGCGCCAGCAGCAGGCGGATCGCCGTGGCGATGACCAGCGCCGCGATAGTGCGGACCGCATGGCCCGCGAGCGTGCCGAGCAGGATCGCCGCGTCGCCGACCAGCGCAACCGCGACGATCGCCGGGATGACCGCAACGACGCACGCGATGATCGCCGGGACGACCGCAACGATGCACGCGGTGACCGCCGCGACTGGGGCAACGACCGCCGCGATGACCGCAACGACCGGATCTCCCGCGACCAGCAGCAGCGCCGCATCGACGACCAGCGTCGCCAGGCCAGGGACTGGCAGCGCCGGGAATCGGATCGCCGCTCGCACTGGGAACAGCGCAACCGCGAGCTGGACCGCCAACGCCGCAACAACCAGTACCGCTACCAGCAGGACTACTACCGCCGCTGGCTGGCGCAGCAGTCGCGCTGGAATGCCTCGCGCCACGACTATTACAACGACCCGTACTACTACACCGCCTACAACTACCGCTACAGCTACGGTGGTCGCTGGTACCAGACCAACAGCTACGGCCGCGACCTGCTGCAGCAGGCCATCCGCGACGGTTACCGCGAGGGTTGGTATGCCGGCCAGGCCGACCGCAACGACCGCTGGCGCTTCGACTACCAGGGCAACTACGGTTACATGGACGGTACCTACGGTTATAACGGCTACTACGTCGGCCGCGATGAATACCGCTATTACTTCCAGCAGGGCTTCGAGCGCGGTTACCGTGACGGCTACTACCGTCGCAACCAGTACGGGCGCTACGACAACGGCGTCGCGATCATCCTGCCGGCGATCCTCGGCGCGATCCTCAACATCAGCCGCTACTGATCGAGCATTGCCTTGCAACACGACGCCCGGCACAAGCCGGGCGTTTCTTTTCGGGGATGCCGCAACGCCGCGCGATCAGCGCAACTGGCTGTCCTTGCTGCCGCGGCGGTTGTAACCGGCGCTACCCGCCTCTTCGCGGTCGTGCGCTTCCTGGCAGGCCACGCACAGGCGCACGCCCGGCATCGCCTTGCGCCGCGCCTCTGGGATCGGGGTGTCGCATTCCTCGCACAGCATCCGGCCAGGCCCGCTCGGCAGGCGGCTGCGGGCCCGCTGGATCGCATCCTTCACCGTCGCATCGATCTGGTCCTGCACCGCGCCGTCGCCGGCCCATCCGGTCGCCATGGCCTCGCTCCTGGTCGGAAACCTTCGATCAGGCAGCCTAGCAAGCGCCAGGCATGGGTGGCGTCGAGATGGCCACTCACGCACACTGGCCCCTGCTCTGGGGGGAGCGGGAATGACGAGTATCGAGAGTCGCGGAGACACCGACAGCACCGGAGTGCCACCGCACCTGCGCAACCTGCACCTGCGTACGTATCCGATGCGTACCCTCGGGATGGGCCTGGCGGTACTGCCTGTCCTGGTCGTTTTGCACGAACTGGACGCGGGCTGGCCTGCCTGGGCATGGACCCTGTTCTGCGGACTCGCCTGGCCACATGTGGCCTTGCTGCGGGCGAAGGCGAGCCGTACGCCTTATCGGGCCGAATTGACCAATTTCATGATCGACTCCGCCATGGCCGGCAGCCTGGCGCCACTGATGCACTTCAACCTGCTGCCGTCGGCGATGCTGGTCACCGTGGCAACCGCGGACAAGATCAACGCGGGCGTGCGCGGCCTGTGGTCGCGTTCGTTGCCGGGCATGCTCGCGGCGATCCTGCTGTCCATCGCCCTGAACGGCTTCCAGTTGGACATCGCCACCAGCACGCCGGTGCTGTTGGCCTGCCTGCCGTTGATGGTGATCCACACGCTGACGGTGAGCGCCAGCAGCTACAGGCTGGTACGCAAGGTACAGAAGCAGAACATGCGCCTGGACGACCTGAGCCGCCACGATTCGCTCACCGGCCTGCTCAGCCGCGGGCATTGGCAGGAACAGACAACCGCCCTGCTCGCCGCACGCACTCCGGCGAGCCTGCTGCTGGTCGACGTCGACCTGTTCAAGTCGATCAATGACCACCATGGCCACGCCATCGGCGACGACGTGCTGCGGGGTATCGCCGACGCGATCCGCGCCACCATCCCCGAAGGCAGCCATGCCGGTCGGCTGGGCGGCGACGAGTTCGCCGTGGCGGTGCCGCTGGCATTGCCGGACACCCAGCACGTCGCCGAAGACATCCGGTCCCGCGTGCAGGCGCTGGAACTGGGGGATGCGATCGTGCGATGTTCCGTCAGCATCGGCATGGCCGAGCCACCCTCCACGGGCGTCGACCTGCGAGCGTGGATGGAGGCCGCGGACCGCGCGTTGTACCGGGCCAAGGCCGGCGGGCGCAACCGGGTGGCGGGCATGCACGATGCAGGCGATGGTGCGCTTGCCGCACACTGACAAGGCATCCACGACAGGACGACGTGATGAAGACAGGCAGCGAACTCGACCGGCGACTCATCATCCAGCTTGCGGACTCCATCACCGATGCGCACTCGCTCGAGCAGTACGTGCGGCCTTTGCTGGGCTTGCTCGAATCCGCGACCGGTCTCGAATCGACCTACATGACCGCGATCGACGAGGCCGCCGGGCTGCAGCATGTCCTGTACGCACGCAACAGCAGCAGCCTGCACATCCCGGAAGGCTTGTCGGTGCCCTGGGGCGACACCCTGTGCAAACGCGCGCTGGAAGAGGAGATCTCCTACGCGGACGACGTGGCGGATCGATGGGGCGATTCCGGTGCGGCGCGCGATCTCGGCATCGCCACCTATGCCAGCACGCCGATCCATGGCCCGGGCGGACGCCTGTACGGAACCCTGTGCGCGGCCAGCGATACCTCAAGGCCGGCCACGGATGATGCTGGACGCATCCTGCGCATGTGCTCGCAACTGATCGGCCAGCAGGTCGAGCGCGAATGGCTGATGCAGGAGCTGCGGGCGGCGAACCATGCCCTGGCGATGAGTGCCCTGACCGACCCGGTCACCTCGTTGCCGAACCGGCGCGCGGTGATGGAGGAACTGCCGCGCCGCATTGCCCGCCGCGACCGCGAGCATGGCGCGCTGCTGATCGCGTTCATCGACCTGGACGGGTTCAAGGCGATCAACGACGCCCATGGCCACGAGGCCGGCGACAACATGTTGTCGCTGATCGGGGACGCGCTGTCGGCCGCCGCACGCGCCGGCGACTATTGCGCCCGACTGGGTGGCGACGAATTCGTGGTGCTGGCCAGCGTGCCCGCAGCCGAAGGCGAGGCCGCACTGGCCGCGCTGGGGCAACGCCTGGATGAGGCCACGCGCGGGCGCTTCGACCTCGGTGGCGGCATCTGCATCGACTACGACGGCCCGAGCATCGGCGCGATCCTGGTCCCCATCCACCAGCACGAGGTGGATGCCGTGCTGGCCCTGGCGGATGCCGCGATGTATGCGGTCAAGCGCCGGCGCAAGGGCGAACGCCGGCCCTAGCCGGTCTTGCGCGCTTTCCAGGCCGCGAGCAGCTCGGCTTCTTTCTCGCGGGTGATGCCGGCGCGCGGCTTGGCCTGGCGATCCGCGGGCAGCGAACGGAACCAGGCCAGCAGGTCTTCGACGGTGGTCGCCAGCGGCCGCAAGGTCAATCCTGCCGCCAGCGCACGTGCATTGCTGACCGTGCCGTAGCCCGCATACGGGTTGTCGGCGCGCGGCACCCAGATCGGCAACTCGACTTTCTGTTCCTCGACGAACTTCGGAGTGACGTGGGTGAGTTGCACGCCGTTCGCGGTGACCGCCTGGCAGCCGTAGACCATGGCGTCGGTGGTCAGCGTGTAATCCGGGCCCACCGCGTTGAAGATGCCGTAGGCCTTCGCTTCGGCCAGGCGGATCATCCACTCGCCCAGGTCGCGGCCGTCGATGATCTGGATCGGATCCTGGCCATCGCCCGGCACCAGCATCTCGCCGCCCTGCGCCACCCGCAGCGGCCAGTAGGTGAAGCGGTCGGTCTCGTCGCGCGGGCCGACGATGTAACCCGGACGCACGATCGTGCTGCGATCGCCGTAATGCTTGCGTACCTCGGCTTCGCTCAGGGTCTTCAGCGAACCGTACAGATTCTCCATGTCGGCACGCAGGCTTTCCTGCGTTTCCGCCATCGCGTCCTTGCCCTTGTAGACCGCCAGCGGCGAGTTCTCGTCGATGCCGTGCTTGCTGCCGTCGGCATACACGGAGATGGTCGAGATGAACATGTAATGGCCGACGTTGCCCTTCAGCACCTTGGCCGCATCGCGTACCCAGAACGGCAGGCTGGTCGGGTTGTCGATGCACACATCCCACTTGCGGCCGGCCAGCGACTTGAGGTCGCCCGTGTTGCGGTCGCCGTGCAACTGCTCCACTTCACCCGGCCATTCCGGCGAGGGCCGCTTGCCGCGATTGAACAACGTCACCTTGTGCCCGCGCGCCAGCGCGTAGTTGACCTGGAACGGACCGGTGAAGCCGGTTCCGCCAAGGATCAGGATGTTCAGCGGCTTGGCCGCCTTGCCCACCTTCGCGAGGACGGGGTCGGAGGACGCCATGGAAGGCAGCGCAGCGGCGGCGGTGGCCAGTGCGCCGAACTTGAGCAGGTCGCGACGTGTGGTGTGCATGTTCATCCCCGAGAGTGGCGTGGCCCACTCTGCCAGTGGCCCGGGACCGGTGCGTATGTCGGAAGTCGGGGGCACTGAAGTCACCCCGCCCGATTTCTAGACAAATTTTTCTAGACAAGTTGTTCTAGACGGCGTAGCGTGGCCTGCAATCGCAACAGGAAGCACCCGATGCGCGGCAAACGCCTCCCCAAGCCCACCCCGGCCGAACTCGAATTGCTGCGCACGCTGTGGCAGCTCGGCCCGTCGTCGGTGAAGCAGGTGCACGAGGCGCAGCAGGTCGAACGCCCGGACCTGGGCTACGCCAATGTGCTGCGGCTGATGCAGATCATGCATGGCAAGGGCCTGCTCAAGCGCGACGAGAGCCAGCGTGCGCACGTGTATGCCGCCGCGCAGCAGCCGGGCTCGATGCAGAACAAGTTGCTCGACGACTTCATCCACAAGGCGTTCTCGGGGTCCGGCAAGGACCTGGTGCTGGCGGCCCTGCGCGGCGGCAGCGTCAGCGATGCCGAGCGCGCCGAGATCCAGCAGTTCCTGGAGGACACCCGCGATGAATGAGTTCGCTGCGATCGTGATTCCCGCGCTCGGCACCGCCCTGCTGCATTTCCTCTGGCAAGGCGCTCTGCTCGGCCTGCTCACCGCGGCGGCGTTCGGCCTGTTGCGCAACGCACGCCCGCAGGCGCGTTATGCGGTGGGGTGCGCGGCGTTGACGATGTCGCTGCTGCTGCCGGCATCGACGCTGGCATGGCTGTTGGCCGTGCCAGCGGTTGAACCTGCATCGGCATTGGCGGCGATGTTCGTTGCCGATCCGACTGCCTCGGGCACGACCGGCTTGCAGGACATGCTGGCATCGCAGGCGACAACGTCCTTGCCGTGGATCGTGCTGCTCTGGGCCTCCGGAGTCGCCACCCTGTTGCTGCGCATGGCGGGCGGCCTGTGGTGGGTACGTCGCCTGCAGCGACAGGCCTGGCCCGAAGTTGGCACGCACTGGCAATCGCGCGCGGATGCACTGGCCCGCACGCTCGGTTTGCGCCACGGCATTCGCGTACGCCTGTTCGATGGCGACGCCCCGTTGGCGATCGGCTGGTGGCGACCGATGGTGCTGCTGCCAGCCGCACTGGTCGCGCGCATGCCGGCCGGCCTGCTGGACGCCCTGCTCGCCCACGAACTCGCGCACATCCGTCGCCACGACTACCTGGTCAACCTGCTGCAGGCCGTGGTCGAGGCCCTGCTGTTCTATCACCCGGTGGTGTGGTGGCTGTCGCGCCGCATCCGCCACGAACGCGAACTGATCGCCGACGACCTGGCCGCCGAGGCCCTGGGCGATCGTCGCAGCCTTGCGCTCGCGCTGTCCGAACTCGACCGCATGCTCGGCGCGACCGCCGCCGGGCCCATTCCCCGCTTCGCGCACGCCGCCCATGGAGGCCAGCTCATGTCCCGCATCCAGCACCTGCTCCGCCCGCGCCAGCATCCCCTCGCCATCGGCCTGTCCCTGCCCCTGCTGGGCATCGCCCTGGCGGGCGTGGCGATGTATGCGCATGCCCAGTCGTCCGCGCCGGACGCAGCGACCGCCGAATACGTCATTGCACCGCCCGCACCTCCGGCACCACCCGCGCCGCCCGCGCCGCCCGCCGCACCATCCCGGGTGACTGCAGCCGACCGCACGAAGACACCGCCCCCGCCGCCTGCACCTCCGGCAACGCCCGCGGATGTCGCGGCACCGGCCGCGCCGCCACCGCCTCCGCCGCCTCCGCCCCGTTCCCATCGGACCGGCAAACTGCACAGCGGATTCGATGCTTCGAATGGCTACGCCATGGTGCGCAAGGGCGACACCGGCTTCCGCATGAGCGGCACGACGGATGACATCGCCAACATCCGCCAGCTCCGCCACGACATCGACGGTGACTTCCTGTGGGTGCGTCGCGGCGCGAATGCCTACGTGGTGCGCGACGCCGGCGTGCTCGCCGGCATCAACGCCGCGTGGCGCCCGATCGATGCACTCGACGTGCGCATGAACGCGCTGCACTCACGCATGCAGCCGCACCAGCAGAAGCTCGACGCGCTGGGCAACCAGATGGAGCGGATGGCGCCGATCGAAACGCCGGAGATGCGCGCTGCAAGCCGACAGTTGGAGGCGCTTGCGGAACGTCAGCAGTCGCTCGCCGAAACGCAGTCGCGACTGGCCGGGAAAATGGCCAGGGCCGACGACGCCGGGCGCGATGCGTTGTCGCGCGACATGGACCTGCTGTCCGAGCAGATGGACGTGTTGTCGAAGCAGATGGATCGCCACTCGAACGTGATGGACCAGCAGTCCCGGGCGATGCAGCGGCAGTCGGGGAAGATGGAAGCCGTCGCCCGCGACATGGAAGCGGCCGCCAAGCCGATGGAAGCGATCGGCCGCGACATGGAAGTGCTGGGCAACCAGATCGAGCGCGAAGCCGGCATCGCCGATACCCGCATCCGCAGCCTGATCGACCAGGCCATCGCCAACGGCCTGGCGCAGCCGGTCAAGCGCCGCTGACCTCTTCCATCACGGGCATGGCGTATCGTGGCGGCTTCGCACAGGAGCCGCCCGCATGACCCGTCGAATCGCCACTTTCGTCCTCGCCAGCCTGCTCGCCGTTCCCTGTTTCGCCGCGCTCAAGCCTGGCACGGCGGCACCGCTGTTCAAGGCACCCGCCTACCTCGCGGGCAAGCCCTTCACCTTCGACCTGGCCGCCGCGCTCAAGAAGGGCCCGGTGGTCGTGTATTTCTTCCCGGCCGCGTTCACCTCCGGATGCAATGTCGAGGCCGCGGCGTTCTCGCAGGCCATCGACAAGTTCAAGGCGCAGGGCGCGACGGTCATCGGCGTCACCTCAGGCAACACCGATCGCCTGGCGGAATTCTCCAGCGACACCGAGAAATGCGCAGGCAAGTTCGCGGTGGCCGCCGATACCGGCGCGAAGATCGCCAAGTCCTACGACGCGACGCTGGCGATGAAGCCGGACTGGTCCAGCCGCACCTCCTATGTGATCGGCCGCGACGGCAGGATCGTCCATGTGCACGACGCGATGAACCCGAACCTGCACGTCAAGGAAACCCTGGACGCGGTCACTGCGCTGGCCAGCGCCAAGCCGGTGAAGCAAGCGAAGACCGGCGGCGGCTGAACCGTTCACGCGCGAGGCGATGGCACTCGCGGAGCGCGTGCAGCCTGACGCATACTGCCCCGGACAGGGGAAAACTCGACGCATGACCGCCATCCGCGCAGCCTTGCTGCTGCTGTGCCTTGCCATGCCCGCGTGGGCGACGCCGGCATCGGTCGCATCGTCGACGCCCGACACGACGGCCGCAGTCACGCGGCCGCTGGATCTCTCCGACCTCGCCGCGCCGGTGTTCGCCAACTTCTCCGCGCGCGACGGCCTGCCCGAGCAGGTCATGGTCGATGTGCGCACCGACCGCGATGGCTTCGTCTGGGCCGCGTCGCCACAAGGCATCTCGCGCTACGACGGCCGCCGCTGGACCGCCAGCGACGATCCGGCGATGGCGCATCCGGTCAACAACCTGTTCGTCGACCACGACGGCACGCTGTGGGCGGGCTTCCGCAACCATGGCCTTGCCCGCCACGACGGCAAGCGCTGGCATGTGGAGAACGCCGCCAGCGGGCTGCCCTTCGAGCAGATCCGCCGCTTCGCCGAAACCGTGGACGGCAAAGGCCTGCGCACGTTCTGGGCGATGACGTGGGACAACCATGTGATGCAGCGCCGCGACGGCCGCTGGATCGCCGATCCCGGCAACGGCAGCCTGCCTCGCAGCATGATCCTGTCGATGGCGCAGACCACCGGCATCGGTGGGGCGCGGCGGCAATGGCTGGGAACCGGCAGCCATGGGCTCTGGTATCGCGATGAGGGCAAGCGCGACTGGAACCAGTGGCATGCCGAGGACATCGATGCCGCCCAGATCGAATCCCTGCTGGTCACCCGCGACGGCGATGGCGAGGCCTTGTGGATTTCCGCATTCGGCGTTGGACTGCTCCGGCTTGACGCGAGGGGCCTGCGCCGCTGGACCCAGCAAGGCGGCGAACTGCCGACCAACCAGTTGTACGACATCGTCGCCACGCCGCTGCCCAGCGGGAAAAGCGCGATCTGGATTGCCTCGCGCTCCGGCCTGCTGCGCGTGCACGAAGGGCGCGTGCAGGTGTTCGACCGCCGCCACGGGCTGGCCTCGGACGTGGTGCGCGGCCTGAATGCCTGGCGCAGCCCGAGCGGCAGCCAGGTGCTGTGGCTGGCCACCGAGGCCGGCATCTCGCGCAGCGTGCTGGACGGCAGCGCATGGTCGACCGCGTCGTTGATGGGATCGCGCTCGCTCGGCGTGTTCGGGGTGCTGGTCGAACCCGACGGCCGTGGCGGCGAGCGCCTGTGGGTCGGCTCAAGCGATGAGGGACTGGGCCTGTACGAGGACGGACGCTGGCGCCGGTTCAGCGCAGACAGCGGCGACCTGCCCACCAACAGCATCAGCATGATCCGGCCGATCCCCGACGCGGCCGGCGGGCGGACCCTGTGGCTCGGCACCTGGGGCGGCGACCTGCTGCGCATCGTCGATGGCCCGGGCTTCGTGCGCCAGGCAACGCCGTGGCCGAAACTCACCGGGCAGTCGGTGCAGCACCTCCTGCAGCGCAAGGTCGATGGGCGCGACGAGCTCTGGATCGGTACCCGCCTGTCCGGTGCGTGGCGGCTGCGCGATGGCACCTGGCAAGAGATGCGCGCGCCCGGCATCGATGGCCAGTGGCGGGTGAGCCAGTTCGTCAATCACGCCGACCAAGACGGCCGCGAGTGGTTGTGGGCTTCGACCGATCGCGGGCTTGCGCGCTTCGACGGCAAGCGCTGGACATTGTTCGACCACGACCACGGGTTCCCCGACGACCAGCTGGCCGGCCTGCGGCTGTATCCCGATGCGAAAGGCCGCCCGATCCTGTGGATGGGCAGCGCGCGCGTGGGGATCATCCGCGTCGACATCGGCGACCCGCTGCATCCGCGGGTGTTGCCGGCCACGCTGCCGGCGCCTCCCGATCCGTACACCTACGGCGCGGTGCGCGCGCCTGACGGCCGCCTCTACATCTGCAGCAATACCGGCGTGCAGCAACTCACGCCGGATCGCAAGGGCGGCTACGCATCGCGCGCGTTCAGTCGGCGCGACGGCCTGGTCCACGAGGAATGCAACGGCAACACGCAATTCGTCGACGCGCATGGCCGCTTCTGGACCGGCACGCTCGGCGGCCTGGCGGTGTACGACCCCAGCCGGGAAACCGCCGACACCCAGCCCAAGCCGCTGCGGCTGACAGGCATGCACATCGATGGCAATCCACGGGCGGGAACGCGATTGCAGGTGCCTGCAGGAGCGACGACGATCGATGTCGAATTCGCGCTGCTCTCGTGGGACCGCGAGTCCGAGTCGCGCTTCCGCACCCGACTGGTCGGCCTGGAAGAGGCACCGACGCAGTGGACGGCGCAGCCCTCGCGCAGCTTCAGCGCATTGCCGCCCGGCGATTACACCTTGCGGATCGAGGCACGCGACCATGCCGGCAACCAGAGCCTGCCCATCGAGATCCCGGTGCATGTGGCCGCGCGCTGGTGGCAACACCCATGGACCTATGCCGCCGTGGTGCTTGCCCTGTTGCTGCTGGGCTATGCCGCGGCCCTCGTCCGCACGCGCGTGCTGCGCGCGCAGCGCGAAGCGCTCGAACAACGCGTAGCCGAACGCACCGCGGAACTGGACGAAGCCAACGCCCGCCTGCTCGACCTCTCCTATCGCGACGTCCTCACCGGGCTCGCCAATCGCCGCCGCTTGCGCGATGCGCTGGAGCGCATGCCCGACGGCATGACGACGGCGCTGGTGTTCTTCGACGTCGATCGCTTCAAGGAACTCAACGATCGCTTCGGCCACCCGGCCGGCGACGAGGTCCTGCGCCGCATCGTCCAGGCCCTGGCGTCGTGCACGCCGGACGAAGCAGTGCTGGCGCGCTACGGCGGCGAGGAATTCGCCTGCCTGCTTCCGGGGATGGACACGGCGCAGGCGGCAGCCGTCGCCGAGGAGATGCGCGCCGCGGTGGATGCGATGTCGGTGCAGATACCGGATGGCCCGCAGGACGCGCGGGTGTCGGTCAGCGCCGGCGTCGCCAGTCGCACCTTGCATGCACCGGAAGATCGGCAGCGCCTGTTGCGCGATGCCGACATCGCGCTGTACCAGGCCAAGGGCGCGGGCCGCAATTGCGTGCGTATCGCGGCCGACTGATCGCCGGGTGGCGCGTCACTCCTTCGCCTTCTCCGGCGGCACAAGTCGCTCGTGCCATTCCGGCACCAGCATGTTCGCGGCGGAGCCGTACCACGGGTGGTACTCGGCGACCATTTCGCCATGCACGATCACCGGATCGGTCGCGACCAGCGCCTTCGCTTCTTCGACATCCTCGACCGCGAACACGTAGAGGCCGCGCCATCCGGCGGGGTCCTGCATGAACGGCCCGGCCAGCGCCAGCTTTCCCGCCTTCGCCAGCCGATCGATGTTGGCCATGTGCCCGGCGAACATCGCGTTGCGCGCATCGCCATCCGGCATGCGCGTGGGCCCGGTCTTCAGGACGACCAGCACGTAGCGGCGCATCCCCCGCTCATCCGCGCCGGTGCGCTTGGCCAGCGCGGCATCGAACGCGGGCGTGGCCGTTGCTGCAACGGGATCCGCAGCGGCGGCAGTGCCGATGCAGAGTGAGAGCAGGAGGGGGAAAAGCAGGCGCATGGCCAGTCTCGATCGGATGGAACATGCAGTGTATTCCCGCCGGATTGCGACATCTGGTGCGTCGCGGCAGCGTCCTATACTCGAACGTCGCCTGCCACGACCGCGATGCCGATCGCCTGCCCAACCACGGAGAACGCCATGAACCGCCTGTCCACGCTCGCCCTGTTGCCGCTGTCGTTGTGCCTGTCGATGCCGTTGCACGCGCAGGACGCGCCGAAGATGTCGCCCGAGGAAGCCGCGATGATGGAGGCCTACCAGAAGGCCGGCACGCCAGGCATCGCGCATGCCGGCCTGGCCGCCACGGCGGGCGACTACAACGTGGTGATCAAGAGCTGGAGCGCACCGGGCGCGCCGCCATCGGAATCCACCGGCACTGCCTCGCGCAAGGTCATGCTCGGTGGCCGCGTGGTCAGCGAGGAACTGCAATCCAGCATGTACGGCCAGCCCTACACGGGGTTCGGCCTGACCGGTTTCGACAATGTCACCGGCAAGTACTGGACCACGTGGAACGACAGCATGACCACCGGCCTGACCACCGGCACCGGCACCTGCGACGCGCAGGCACGCTGCACGTTCGCAGCCCATTGGGACGATCCGGTCAGCAAGAAGCCGGTGACGGCGCGCATCAGCATTCGCTGGACCAGCCCGTCGGTGGAAATCTTCGAGATGCACGGTCCGGGCCCGGACGGCAAGGAGATGAAGATGATGGAGATGACCTACACCCGGAAATGACCGGGCGGTAACGAGTCCTTGCCGCTTCCATCACCGGCGCGCTGGTATTCCTGACCTCCCCCACGGAAGGAAGGAGTGCGCCATGACCGATGCACGCGACCTCGAACGCAAGTTCTGGAAGGCCATCAACCACGACCGCACGGTGATGCTGGGCATCACCGGGGTCGCCCCGCGACCGATGACCGCGCTGGCGGAAGACGACCAGGCACCGATCTGGTTCTTCACCGCGTCGGATACCGATCTCGCCGAAAGCCTGCGCGGCAGCATGGGCAAGCAGGCCACTTCCACGATCAGCAGCAAGGACCATGGCCTGTTCGCCACGGTGACCGGCAAGCTGGTCATTGACAACGATCCGGCGGTGATCGACCGCCTGTGGAACCCCTTCATCGCCGCATGGTTCGAGGGCGGCAAGGACGATCCCAAGTTGCGCCTGCTGCGCATGGATCCGGACGACGCGCATGTCTGGCTCAACGAGAACAGCCTGCTGGCCGGCGTCAAGCTGATGCTGGGCGTGGATCCCAAGCGCGCCTACGAAGACAAGACCGGCGATATCAAGATCGCCTGACCGCCCGTGCAAGATGCAGTGTCACCCGTCGTCGTCGACCTCATGCAGGTCGGCGGCGACGTAGTCGTAATCCAGCAGGTCGCCCGGCGCGCACTCCAGCACCGCGCACAACTTGGCCAACGTGCGAAAGCGGATGCCCTTGACCTTGCCGCTGCGGAACAGCGAGAGCTGGGTCTCGCTGATGCCGACCAACCCCGCCACTTCGCGCGCCTTCATGCCGCGCTGCGCCAGCATCTCGTCCAGCGTTACCCGGATCGGCATCAGACGATCTCGTCCAGCTCGGCCTGCAGTGCGCGGGCCTGGTCGACCAGCCGCGCCAGCAGCACCAATGCGGCGCCGACCACGCCCAGCACGATCCCGGACATGTCGAAGTACAGGTAGCCGCCATTGCCGCCGGCGATCCAGCGCGACAGGTTGGTGACCGCGAACACATTGACCAGCGCCCCGGCGAGCACGCCGATGCCGATATGGCGCATCGCGCGGGCCACGGTCGGGTGGAACAGCCGACCGGCGGCCAGGTCGCCCAGTGCCCGCTGCACCGCCCATAGCGCCCACAGGTAGCCGAGTCCCGGCAGGAATCGCACGACCGACAACAGGGCACGCGTGCTCCATCCGTCCGGCGCGTCGGTCGCCATCCGCCACGGCAGGCCGACCATGCCCAACGCCAGCAGCAGGAACAGCCCGCAGAACACGATGAGGGCGCCGATGCGTAGCAGGCGACATTGGCTGTGGAAGCGATCGGTTATCGGCACGGGATGCCCCTGTCATCGGTCATGGGAATTTAAGCTTGACTTAAAGTTTCGCAGTCCGATAACTTTATCTCAGACTTAAATTTCCGGGAAGCCCTCGCATGCATGCCGCCATCGAAACCCAATGCCTGACCCGCCGCTTCGGCCAGCGCATGGCCGTCGACGCGGTCTCCATGACCGTGCCCGAGCGCAGCATCTACGGCTTCCTGGGCCGCAACGGCGCGGGCAAGACCACCACGATCAAGCTCCTGCTCGGCCTGCTGCGGTCGGACGCCGGGCAGGCACGGATCGCAGGCATCGACATCGCCAGCGATCGCATCGGTGCCGCGCGCAAGGTCGGCGCGCTGCTGGAGGCGCAGGGCTTCTACCCGCAGCTCAGCGGCCACGAGAACCTCGACCTCACCCGCCGCCTGCTGGGCCTGCCGACAGGGGAAATCGACCGGGTGCTGGACATCACCGAGATGACCGCGCATGGCCGACGCCGGGTCGCCGACTATTCGCTGGGCATGCGCCAGCGACTGGGACTGGCCCGCGCCATGCTCGGCGCGCCGCCGGTGCTGATCCTCGACGAACCCACAAATGGGCTGGATCCGGAAGGCATCGCCGACATGCGCGGCTTCCTGCGCGAGCTGCCTGCGCGCAGCGGCGCGACCGTGCTGCTGTCCAGCCACCTGCTCGGCGAGATCGAACAGACCGCCACCCACATCGGCATCCTCAGCCATGGGCGGCTGGTGCTGGAAGGCGCGCTGACCGACCTCAAGGCGGGCCTGGCGACCGAAGTCGCGATCGAAACCGATACGCCGGAACGGGCCCTGCTGCTCGCCCGCGAACACGGCTTCGATGTCGAACATGCCGACGACACCCTGGTCGCGCGCTTCGCCGCGGGCGAGGACGTGCGCCACGCCACCGCTGCGCTCAACCGCGTGCTGTGCATCGCCGGCGGCATCCGCATCCACGCACTCGCGCCACGCCGGCGCTCGCTGGAAACCCTCTATCGCAACGCCGCCCGGGTCGCCGAACCGGCGGCGCTGGCCTGATCACGGGAGCCACGACCATGTCGCATGCCGCTGTTCCACGCTTCAGCACCGCCCTTGCCGTCGAGACTTACAAGCTTCGCCGCTCGCTGGCGCTGGTGCTTGCCGCCGTCGCGCCGTTGCTGATCGCGGTGTTCGTGTTCTTCAACCTGCTGCGGCTGGAGAAGGGCGCGCCGTGGGCGATGACCCTGCAGTCATCCGCGGCGATCTGGGCATTCTTCATGTTGCCGATGAGCGTCACCGCGCTCACCGCACTGGTGGCGCATACCGAACATGGCCCGCGCGCCTGGGACCACCTGCGCGCCCTGCCCCTGCCGCGCTGGCATCTCTACGCGTCGAAGGCGATCTGCGTGCTCGGCGTGGTCGCGGCGATGAGCCTGCTGCTGGCCCTGCTCACCCTGCTCGCGGTCGAATCCGCAGGCCTGCTCAAGCCGGCCGTCGCCGCGATCGGCGCTCCGGACATCGGCGGTTACCTGCTGTTGCTGGGGCGCATCTTCCTGGCCGCGTGGCTGCTGGTCGCGGTGCAGTTGTGGATCGCGCTGCGCTACGCCAGCTTCGTGCCAGCGCTGGCAGTGGGCATCGGCGGCACGTTCTTCGCTGTGGTGGCGACCTCCGCGAAGATCGGCGCGTTCCTGCCCTGGCAGATTCCGGTCAACCAGCTCGCCAGCGACCCGGCGCGCGCGCAACTCGCGCTGGCACTTGGCTGCATCGGCGGCTGCGTGGTGTTCGCGGCGATGATGTGGCAACTGAGCCGGCGCGAAGTGCCGGGCTGATCGCTCAGCCCGTGTTCGCCAGCGCGTAATCGATCGCCGCCACGACCGCCGCCACCTGTGCGTCATTGCATTGCTGCGGCGTGGCGCGCGGGCTGTCGGGATAGACCTCGGTGGTGGTGACGTAGCGCGCATCGGTGGCACCGGCACACAGGCCCAGCGCACGGCAGTGGTATTCGATCACGCCGGGTGCGACCACCGGCGATCCGATGATGGTGCCGTCCGGATCGGCCGGCGCGATATGCGTCACCTTCGCCACTGCATCGTTGATGGCCTGCTGAAAGGCAGGCTCCGGGCGCGCGCTGTCCGCGCACAGGTAGAAGCCGTCGGGGATGGTGTCGGGCTCGTAGTCCTTGCCATCGCGCGCGGCCAGCGCCGGGCGGAATTCGGATTCGTCGCTGTCGGTGGTTTCGTGCAGGTCGATGTGGACCAGCAGGCGGCCTTGCAACGGTGCGACCAGGGTCAACAACGCGGCCGATTCGCCGACGGGACTGCCGGCCTTGAAATTGCGGTTCGGATCCAGCGCGTCCGGGTTCCAGCGATTGATTCGCTCGTAGGCCCAGGGACTCACGCAGGGCACGACCAGCAGGTTGGCGCGGCCCGCGTAATCGGCGGCGTGGCGCCCGACGAACTGCAGCGCGCCGTGCACACCGCTGGTCTCGTAGCCATGCACGCCGCCGGTGACCAGCATCACCGGCAGCCTGTCGTCCCAATCGCGGCTGCGGATCGCAAGCAATGGATATCGCCCGTCGGGCGCATGGTCGAGCTCGCCGTATTGCTCGACATCGAAGCGATCGCGAAGCGCGTCGATCTTCGCCACCACCTCGTCGGCATGGCTGCGCAATTTTGTCTGGCGTGCGCGCCACGCAGCTTTCTCGGCGGCACCCCAGGGCTGGCCGGAGACACCGACCGGATAGTTCTGCTCGGACATGTCGATTCCCTGCACTCAGATGGCCGCGGTCACCACGATTTCCACCTTCCAGCCGGGTCGCGCCAGCGGCGCCTGCACGGTCGCACGCGCCGGTGCTTCGCCGGGCACCACCCACGCATCCCAGGCGCGGTTCATCGCATCGAAATCGGCGATGTCGGCCAGGTAGATCTGCGCACGCAGGATCCTGCGCTTGTCGCTGCCGGCCTGGGCCAGCAGGGCATCGATCTCCGCCAGTACCTGGCGGGTCTGTCCTTCGGCGTCGGCGCTGGTGTCTTCCGGCACCTGGCCTGCCAAATAGACGATGCCGCCGTGGACGGTGGCTTCGGACATGCGCTTGCCGGCGTCGAATCGCTGGATCATGGGGCTTGGACTCTCTCGGGACCAGAGGGATCTGCATGGTAACCGCGCCCTCTTGCGGGTGTCCGGCGCGGGTGTCCCGTACACTGGCGACCTGAATTGCCCGGAGTGCCCATGGCCAAGCCCAATTATTCGTTCGAGAAGCGCCAGCGCGAGCTGGCCAAGCAGAAGAAGAAAGACGAGAAGGAAGCGAAGAAGCGCGCCGAGCGCGAAGCGGCCAAGGGCGAGTCCCAGCCGTCAGGCGATGCCGAAGACGCCTCCGACGATCCGCAGTAAGCGGCAACCAGGCGCGGTCGCCACGGCATTGCCGGCACGCGCTTGAACGCGACCGGGACGGGCCTTCGCCCGCCCCGGATGCATTGTGGCAACGCGGCGATCGCCGCAGCCCTCACCAGATTCGGACGCGCTGCTCCGGCGGCAGGTACATCGCATCGCCCGGCTTCACGTCGAAGGCCTGGTACCAGGGATCGAAATTGCGCAGCGGGCCATTGGCGCGATACATCACCGGCGAATGCGGGTTGGTCTTGATCAGGTTGAGCAGCGCTTCATCGCGGTACTTGCCCTTCCAGACCTGCGCCCACGACAGGAAGAACCGCTGGTCGCCGGTCAGGCCATCGATCACCGGCGCAGGCTTGCCGCCCAGGCTGAGCTTGTAGGCGGTGTAGGCCATCGAGATGCCGCCGAGGTCGCCGATGTTCTCGCCCATCGTCAGTGCACCGTTCACGCACTGCCCCGGCAGCGGGCAATAGGCGTCGTACTGCGCGCCCAGCGCCTTGGTCAGCTGCTCGAAGCGGGTACGATCCTCGTCGGTCCACCAGTTGCGCTGGATCCCGGCGAAGTCGGACTTGCTGCCCTGGTCGTCGAAGCCGTGGCCCATTTCGTGCCCGATCACCGCGCCGATCGCGCCGTAGTTCACCGCCGGATCCGCGTTCACGTCGAAGAACGGCGGCTGCAGGATGCCGGCCGGGAACACGATCTCGTTGAAGCTCGAGTTGTAGTAAGCATTGACCGTCTGCGGGGTCATGCCCCACTCCTCGCGGTCGGTCTTCGTGCCCACGCGGCGGTTCTGGTCGTCGCGGTTGTAGCGACGCATCGCCATCACGTTCGCCAGCAGGTTGCCGGGCACGACAGAGACGCTGGAATAGTCCAGCCACTTCGACGGGTAGCCGATCTTCGGGCGGAAGGATTCCAGCTTGCGATAGGCCTGGGCCTTGGTCGCATCGCCCATCCATGCGATCCCGGCGATGTTCTGGCGCAGCGCGGCGCGCAGGTTCTCCACCAGGGTATCCATCGCCGCCTTCGACTCCGGCTTGAAGTAGCGCGCCACGTACAGCTGGCCGAGCGCCTCGCCCAAGCCTCCGCGACCACCAACCAGTGCGACGGCCCGCTTCCAGTCGTCGCGCTGGGCCTTCTGCCCGCCCAGCACCTTGCCGTTGAACTCGAACGAGGCATCGTCGATCGCCTTGCTCAACAGGCCGGCGTTGCCGTCGATCGCGTGGAACGAGAGATAGTCGCGCCAGGTCGCCAGCGGGGTGGCATCGATCACGTCGAGGATCGGCTGCACCGCGTCCGGGGTGGACACGTTGATCCGGTCCGGCGCCTGCATGCCCTGCGCGCGCAGGTGCGCGGCCCAGTCGTAGCTCGGGTATCGCGTCTGCAGCTCGGCGAAGCTCACCACGTTGTAGGTCTTGTCCCGGTCGCGCAGCTTGGCGCGCTCCCACATCGGCTTGGCCAGCGCGGTTTCCAGTGCCAGCACGGCCTCGGCACGCGCCTTGGCGTCGGCACCACTGATCCCCGCGAAGCCGAGCATGCGCTGGATATGCGCGACGTAGGCCTCGCGGATCTTGACGAAACGCGCGTCCGGGTTGAGGTAGTAATCGCGATCCGGCAAGCCTAGTCCGCCCACGCCCAGGCCGGCCAGGTAGCGATCCGGATCCTTGCGGTCGGCGCCCAGGCCGATGCCGATCGGTGCGTTGCTGCCGTCGATGTCGTCACTGCCGAATGCGGCGATCAGCGCGGCTTTCGAGTCGATCGCGGCGTAACGGTCCAGCACCGGCTGCAGTGGCTTGATCCCGGCGGCATCGCGGCCGGCGCGATCCATGTAGCTGGCATGGAAATCGCGCAGCTTGCGCTCGTTGCTGCCGGCCTTCAGGTCCTTGCGCTTGCCGAGTTCCTCGATCAGCGCATGCGCCTGTTCCTCGGCGCGGTCGCGCAGCGCATTGAAGGAACCGAAGTTGGTCTCGTAGTCCTTCAGCTGGTAGCTGTCCAGCCACTTGCCACTGGCGTAGCGGTTGAAATCGTCGCCCGGCTTCACCGCGGTGTCGCGCGCGCCCAGGTCCACGCCGAAACTGCCGATCTGCGGCTTGTCCGCGCCGGGTTGGGCAGCGATCGCGACCGCAGTGGTCAACGCCAGGGCGATGCCCAGGCTCAAGGTCAATGGCGCAAGGCGCATGGCGGTGTCCCGTCGGAAGTGGAATCCCGCAGCCTAACCGCTCCCGCCACCCGGCTCCCCTGCCATTGGTACAGCGACCAGGGCGCAATGGACGCCGGGTTAGCATGCCGCCCTGCCCCGGAGATCGCACTTGCCCCGCTACCATGGCCCCCTGCTCACCCGATCCGTCGCCGACGCCATGCGCGCTGCGCTCGATGCCGGTGCATCGACATGGACGGGCTCGTTCGACCTTGGCCGCAGCCGTGAGACCGTGACCCTGGCCGATGCCGACTGGGAGTGGCGCGGCGCCCGCTATCCATGGCCCGGCAAACTCAAGGACCGCACCCTGTACTGGTGGGATGGCGAGGACTTCGCGGCGGTCTCCCGCTATGCCGGCAAGCTGATCAAGCTGGTGCCGACCGAATGGGACGTGCCGACCTTCGAGATCGACGGGATCAAGATGCTGCCCACCTCGAAGGCATCGCCACTGGACGACGCACGGCGGAAGGTCGCGCTGGTGCAGCCCGCAGGCAAAACCGTGCTGGATACCTGCGGCGGACTCGGCTATTTCGCGGCGTGCTGCCTCGATGCCGGTGCCGCGCGGATCCAGTCATACGAGAAGAACGAGGACGTGCTGTGGCTACGCACGCTCAACCCGTGGTCGCCGGACCCCGATGCGTCCGACAATGGAGGCCGCCTGCAGCTGGCCCATGCCGATGTCTCGCAGGCGATCACTGGCCTGCCCGATGGGGCATTCGATTGCGTGTTGCACGATCCACCGCGCTTCGGCATCGCCGGTGAGCTGTATTCGCAGGCGTTCTACGACCAGCTCGCTCGCGTCGCGCGCCGCGGCGCGCGCCTGTTCCATTACACCGGCATGCCGAACAAATTGACCAGCGGCCGCGACGTGCCGCGCGAAGTGGCGAAGCGCCTGGAAAAAACGGGCTTTCGTGCGGAACTTGCGCTCGATGGCGTGTTGGGCGTGCGGCGTTGAGGGATCGCGTCAGCGCGTCGCCGGATCCGACAGCAGGCCCTTGCGGCGGAACCACATCTCCAGCGGCACGGTGACCAGCGGCGGTATCGCTGCCAGCAACGCGAGCAGCAGGGCCCAGCCCGGCCAGCGCAGGCGTGCGCCGGCGATCGTCGTGACCACCAGATAGAACAGGAATGCCGCGCCGTGCAGGCGGCCGAACAACCAGACGCCGGTGTCTGTAACTTCCAGGCCGTATTTCAACCACATCCCGACCAGCAATCCGGCCCAGGTCAGGCCTTCGAGAAAGGCGGCGGCGGCGAACAACTTGCCGCTCGGGGACAACGAAGAAACGGGCATCGGCGACTCCATGCGTGGGTCGCCATTGTCGCCGATGCCGCTCACGCGCCGCGACTCAGTCGCGTCGGGCTTCACGACCCACGTCCTGGTTCAGCATCCGCGCAAGCTTCGCGTCCTTGTCCTGCCAGAGACCGTTCATCCATTGCTGGAACTGCACGCGGAAGCCGCGATCGTTCTGGTAGTCGCCGAGGATCATTGCCTCGGGGATCGCACGCTGGCGGACCTGCACGCGCACCTCGGGGATGCGGTCTGCGAGCAGATCCAGCAAGGACGGCGTGCCCGCCGGATAGGCGATGGTGACGTCGATGATCGAATGCAGGCCATCGCCCATCGCGTCGAGCACGAACGCCACGCCGCCGGATTTCGGCTTGAGAAGGTGTTCGTAGGGAGAGCCCTGCGCATCGTGCTTGGCCTGGGTGAAGCGCGTGCCTTCGACGAAGTTCATGATCGAGACCGGGATCGCTTTGAACTTCGCGCAGGCGCTGCGGGTGGCTTCGATGTCGCGGCGGGCGAGCTCCGGATTCTTCGCGATCTGCTTCTTCGTGTAGCGGCCCATGAACGGAAAATCCAGCGCCCACCATGCCAGTCCAAGCAATGGCACCCAGAACAACTGGCGCTTGAGGAAAAAGCGCATGAACGGGATGCGCCGGTTGAAGACTTTCTGCAGGACCAGGATATCCACCCAGCTCTGATGGTTGGCCAGCACCAGGTAATGCCCATCGAAGCGCAGGTCGGCGTCTTCGCGCAGGTCCACGCGGGTGTGGGTGAAGCTGCGCCACATCCAGTTGTTCACCCCGATCCAGCTTTCCGCAAGACCGGTCAGCAACGGGTTGCTGGCCACGCGCAACCGTTCGGATGGCAGCATCGCCTTGATTACGGCCATCAGCACCAGCGGTGGAACGTGCAGCAAGGTATTGCCGGCGATGATCAGGAACACAAGGGCGAGACGCAACGGCAGCATGCGGTGACCGGGAGGCAATGCGGGAGCGCGTATTTTCGCCGATCGCGCGCGATTGCGCCCGCCCGACGCACCGCAACGCGATGGCTCGGGTATGTTGGCCGCATCGCGCAGCCGCAGGAACCACGCCATGACCCGACTGACCGCAAGCGATTTCCCGCCCGAACTGCTCGAGCTGTACGACGGCTACGTGCACGGGCGCATCAGCCGCCGCCAGTTCCTCGACCGCGCCGGCATGCTCGCGCTGGGCGGGATGACCGCAGTGGGCGCGCTCGCCGCGCTCACGCCCAACTACGCGCTAGCGCAGCAGGTGAAATTCACCGACCCCGACATCGTCGCCGAGTACATCGCCTATCCCTCGCCGAACGGCCACGGCAACGTCCGCGCCTATCGCGTGCGGCCTGCGAAAGCCGAGGGCAAATTGCCGGGCGTGGTGGTGGTGCACGAGAACCGCGGCCTGAATCCCTACATCGAGGACGTGGCGCGGCGCGTGGCCAAGGCCGGCTTCATCGCACTGGCGCCGGACGGACTGAGTTCGGTCGGCGGCTATCCCGGCAACGACGAGAAAGGCCGCGAATTGCAGAAGCAGGTCGATCCCGCGAAGCTGATGAACGACTTCTTCGCCGCCATCGAATTCCTGGCGAAGGACGAAGCCGCCACCGGCAAGGTCGGCATCACCGGTTTCTGCTACGGCGGCGTGTCGAATGCGGCAGCGGTCGCGTATCCGGAACTGGCCGCAGCGGTGCCGTTCTACGGGCGCCAGGCGAAGCCGGAAGACGTGCCGCGGATCAAGGCGCCGTTGCTGCTGCACTTCGCCGAGACCGACGCCAACGTCAACGCCACCTGGCCCGCCTACGAAGCCGCGCTGAAGGCCGCGGGCACGACCTATGAGGCGCATGTGTATCCCGGCACCGGCCATGGGTTCCACAACGACTCCACCCCGCGCTACGACGAAGCCGCGGCCAAGCTGGCCTGGGAGCGCACGCTGGCCTGGTTCCGCAAGCATCTGGCCTGACCCGCGGCGCGGGCGTCATTCAGCCTAGTTGCAAGTGGACGATCAAGGCGAGCCTGACCCTCTCCGCGTACGCGGCGCTGGTGTAGTCACCGGTTTCGAAGACGCCATTGCGGCCCGCCATCCGCAGCCCGGACTCGGTGGGCTTCGGCACGATCACGACGCGCCACGGATCCGGGCCTTCGCTCGCCTCGAAGCGCCGGACTTCGACTGCAGCGACGTTGTTCGCGGTAAGCCGCATGGCCCGCTCGCGGCCCCAGGCCTTGTGGTGGATCACCACTGCGTGCGGAGGAAAACTCCAGACCTGCGACTCGCCACCCAGTGCCGCACGAATCATGGCGATGCCGATGCTGGCCGCACCGCCGATGATGACCCCGAACACCGGCGTCGCGATGGACAGCGGCCACAGCCCTCGGCCCAGTTCCCACGCGGGCATGACCAGCGCGAACACGCCAAAGGCGGCGAACACCACCCGCAGCGGCCCGGCAAGTCCATGCCTGACGACGGGCAAGTCGTCATCCGGCGTGGGAAGGAATGCGTGCGAGGTCATGGGCGCATTGTGACGCGAGCGGTAGCATCCAACGCAACCTCGCGCCATGTGCGCGTATCCCTGCTGCATCCTTCCAGCAGGCCATCCCGATGCATGCCACCCCCATCAACGGACCATATGCCATTGCGCGCCATCGCTTCGCCGAATATGCCCGGCTGCTGCCGCTCGCCGCGTTGCTCTTCGCCGCGCAGGCAGATGCCTCGCCTGCATCGGATGCCACATTCGCGCCCCTGACGCGGGCGATCGAACAGTTCAAGCACGACACCGCCTATCCCACCGGCACCGCAGTGATCCTGGTGAAGGACGGCAAGGTCGCCTACCAGGGTTACTTCGGGTACGCGGATCTGCGAGCGAAGACGCCGGTCAGCCGCGACACCGTGTTCTACATTGCTTCGGCGACCAAGCCGTTCTTCGCGTTGAATGCGTTGCTGGCAGAAAATGCGGGCAAGCTCGACACCAGCACCTCGTTGCAGGCGATGTTCCCGGAGGCGCGCTTCACCGGTGTCGATGCCGGCACGGCCACGCTCCGCCACCTGCTCATCCACACGTCGGGCATCGACAACACCGCGCTGGGCTGGGCCACGGCCTTCAGCGGCGTGCATGATCCCGCATCGCTGCATCGCCTCGTGGCTGCATCGAAGGCGAACGCGGAAGCTCCGCTCGGCACCTTCGACTACACCAACATCGGCTACAACATCGCCAGCCTCTGGCTGGATCGTGTCGACGCCAAGCCGTGGCAGGCGCAGCTGCAGGCGCGGATCTTCGCTCCGCTTGATATGCGTCACACCACCGCACGCGCCAGCGAGGCCGCAGCCCGCGGCTGGACAGTCGCCAAGCCGTACGCCTTCATCGCCGCGGATCGCAACGTGCCGCTGTACCTGCGCAAGACCGATGCGACCATGCATGCGGCGGGCGGGATGCTGTCGACTGCGCCCGATCTCGCGACGTTCCTGATCACACAACTCGGCGACGGCAAGTCAGGTGGCAAGCAACGCCTGCCCGCATCGGTCATGCAGGCGTCGCATCTTCGCCAGGCGACCACCGACGGCAAGTATCTGGATTTCCCTCGCGATGGCTATGCCTGGGGCTGGTACACCGGCGAGTACAAGGGCCGGCGCATGCTCCATCACTTCGGCGGTTTCGCCGGCTTCCACGCGCACCTGTCGTTCATGCCGGAGGCCGGGATAGGATTGGTCGTGCTCAACAACGAGGACGTGCTCGGCGCGCGCCTCACCAACCTGATCGCGGACTATGCCTACGGCATCGCGCTGGACGAGCCAGGCATCGCCGCGAAGGCGCAGGATCGCTTTGTCCAACTGGCGACGGACGCGACCAAGCTTGAACAGGCGGCGGTGCGACAGCGCGATGCGTTGCAGGCCCGGCCGTGGCGGTTGTCGCTGCCACGCGTTGCGTATGCAGGACGCTACGATCATCCGGATCTCGGCGAAGTCAGCGTCACCCTGCAGTCCGACGACAGCTTGGCCCTGCGCTGGGGCCAGTTGCAGGCCATCGCCAGCGGCTACGACGCAGCGGATCGCGTGCGTATCGAATTCGTGCCGAACTCGGGCCAGGTGATGGAATTCATCGTCAAGGACGGGCTTGTCGATGCCATTGCCTTCGACGGATTGCGCTTCGAAAAAGTGCGTTGAGGATCGAGACGTCGCGTGAGCACCGCCTGCGCTGCGGCTATCCTGCAGGCATGACGACGCCCCCGGCTTCCGATCCCGCAGCGCCCCCCGGCGTGCCACCCGCCGAGCGCATCGCACGGGGCGTGGCCGCCGCACCCGACGCGATCACCGCCGGCTTCTTCCTGCTGCTGTGGATGGTGCCGCAGTGGCTGGGCCCGACCGCGCTGCGCACCGGCCTGCTGATGATGCTGGTGGAATTCATCCTGATGCATGCGACCGGCATCCTCGGCGGAATGGCGCTGGCCAATGCCGGCGATGCGCGCCGGCAGTGGAAACCGATCCTGCTGTTCGGCGCGTTCTACCTGCTGTTCATCGCTGCGTGGTCGTGGATCTTCAAGGCGTGGTGGCCGCTGCTCGCGTTGGCCTGGCTGGTCGCCGGCAAGCTCGCGCTGGCCTGGCAACCGCTGCCCGATGCCGACAAGCGCGACCGCCTGCAATCGGATTGGGGGATCAGCGCGATCGCCTACCTGTGCGGCGTGTTCGTCACGATGATGCTGCCTTTGCCGCGGCTCGGACTCACTGGCGATGTGGTGGCCGCTGCCCACCTCCCCGGCAGCGGCGAATGGGTGGACAAGCCGCATACCGTGGTGGCGTTCGGCTTGCTGTACTTCGGCCTGATGGCGACCAGCAAGCTGCGCGGCTGGCGGCTGCCCGGGAAGCCCACCGTATTGCGCAACCACTGACGCCGCTCAGCGAGCGGCGTCTTCGCCAGGTTCGCCTGCATCGCCACGCGGCACGTGTCGTGCCGCCCACATGTTGTCGACCAGGTTCGGGTAGCGCCGACCCGCCTGCGCCGCGCGCTCGCGTGCGGCATCGACCTGCATCGGACTGAGTGGTCGCGACTTGCCGGGCGGCGACTTGCGCTTCCACGGCGGCAGGCTGGCGGGGTCCACGGGCTTGTGGGGCATGCCCGCGATGCTACAGGTCGAGTCCCTCGCGCACCTTGACGATGAAGGTCAGTGCGCCACCGCTGCGCAGCTTGCCCTTCTCCACCCGCACGAAGAACGGGATGGTGCCGTTGCCGACCAGCGACCAGGTCTTCTGCACCAGGTGGTACAGGCCTTCCAGCCCGGGGATGTTCTCGATCTCGACCACGAAGAAACTGGTGGACTGATCGAACAGATGGCCCATTTGCCAGAGCTTGAAATTGGCCTTCTTCAGGCCGGTGACCGGCGCGCCCTGGTCGTCGAGCACGCGCACCACGATGATCAGGCGGTCGTCGTCCTTGAGGATCGCACCTTGCGCGGACACCGTGAGCGGCCCGGTCGCCAGCTTCGGTCGTGGTGCCTTTTCGAAGGTGAGATCGGGCTTGCGGGTCGGCGTCGGGGTGCCGTCGCCGGCTTTCTTCCTGGCCATCGTGCTTCTCCTCGCGTGGGGTGTACCGCAGCCAACGCGAGGACCTTGCAAGAGTGGCCACTCAGGCCTGGAACACCGGCTGCAGCAGGCGCAACGTGCCGACGTCGGCATCCAGTTCGACCTGGCCGCCCACCGGCAGGATGAACTGCTCGCGGATGTGCCCGATCATCGCACCGCGATACGCCGGGATCTTCAGCGGCCTGATGTAGTCGTCGAGGATCTGTTCCAGCGTCAGCGACCCGTAGCCGTCGCCGGGCTTGCAGTCGGTGCACTCGCCGAAGATGAAACCGGAAATCTTGTCGAGTGCGCCCATCAGCTTGAGCGTGCTGAACATGCGGTCGATACGGTAAGGCGCTTCGCCGACATCCTCGAGGAACAGTATCTTGCCGCGGAAGTCCGGCAGATACGGCGAGCCGGCCAGCGCCGTCAGCACGGTGAGATTGCCGCCAAGCAATTCACCGTGTGCCTTGCCGCCGCGAATCGTGATCGTCCTGTTCTGCCGCTGCACCAGGTCATCACCGAGCTCGCTCTTGTTGCGGTACTCGACCAGTTCACGATCGATCAGCACGCGCTGGAACTGGTCGACGTTGAATTTGTTCCAGCTGCCGGACCCGATCTGGCCGTGGAAGGTCACCAGGCCGGTCTTCGCGTGGATCGCGCTGTGCAAAGCGGTGATGTCCGAATAACCCAGCAGCACCTTCGGATTGCGACGGATGCTGTCGTAGTCCAGCAGCGGCAGCAGACGCGCCGCGCCCGAACCACCTCGCGTGCAGACGATGGCCTTCACGGTCTTGTCGGCGAACATCGCGTTGAGGTCGCCGGCACGTTCCGCATCGGTGCCGGCCAGATGACCACGCCGCGCGTCGAAGTGCGCACCGGACTTCACCTTGAAGCCCAGCGCCTCCATCGCCTCGCGCGCCAGTTGCAGGTTGAAGCTGTCGTCGGTGGCCGACGAGGGGCTGACCAGGCCGATGGTGTCGCCTTTCGCCAGCGGCACCGGCAGCAGGCGCTTGCTGGAGGCGGCCTGCACGTCGCCCATTCCCACCAGTGGCAACAGTCCCGCCAACGCCGTGGCACCAAGGAAATTCCGTCGATCCATCCCGCCACCTGCCTTCACGTCGTTCTTCGCAGGTTAGCAATCGCTCCAGCAGGCAACAATCGACGGCTGAACACCCACGGATGTTCACCGGTTCATCGATGTCGATTCCCTTCCACCCATTCGTCATACAGTCGAATTCCGCGCAAACCACTGCGGGTTCGACGTTCCCCACCACGCAGGAGCCACGACATGATCCCGAAGAACACCATCTGCCTGTGGTACGACAAGAACGCGCTGGAAGCCGCGACCTTCTATGCCGCGACCTTCCCCGACAGCGCGGTCGGCGCCGTGCATCGTGCTCCCGGAGACTTTCCCTCCGGCAAGGAAGGCGATGTGCTGACCGTGGATTTCACCGTGCTCGGCATCCCTTGCATGGGCCTGAACGGCGGATCCGCGTTCAAGCACAGCGAGGCGTTCTCGTTCCAGGTCGCCACGGACGACCAGGAAGAGACCGATCGCTACTGGAACGCGATCGTCGGCAACGGCGGCCAGGAAAGCGAGTGCGGCTGGTGCAAGGACAAATGGGGCCTGTCGTGGCAGATCACCCCGCGCGTGCTGACCGACGCCTTCAACAGCCCGGACCGCGAGGTCGCGAAGCGTGCGTTCAACGCGATGATGACCATGCGCAAGATCGATGTCGCGAAGATCGAGGCCGCCATTCGCGGTTGAGACCTGCCCACAACGGGCGAAGGGAATCGATCACGGTCGATTCCCTCCGTTGCGTTTCACTGCAATCCAGGCGTGCCGATCAATACGCGCCCATGAAATCCTTCTTGCCCACCTCGACGCCGTTGTGGCGCAGCAGCGCATACGCAGTGGTGACGTGGAAGAAAAACTGCGGCAACCCGTAGTTCAGCAGGTAGCCCTGGCCACTGATCGAGCGTTCCTTCGGCGTGCCGGGACGCAGCAGGATCGTGCGCTGTTCACTGCCGTCGAACGCGGCGGCATCGAGGCCCTCGATGAAGGCCAGGGTCTTCGCGATGCGCGCCTGCAGCTCGGCGAAGCTCTGCTCGCTGTCGTCGTAGGCCGGGACGTCCGCGCCGGCCAGGCGCGCCGGCACGCTCTTGGCGAAATCGCAGGCGATCTGCACCTGCCGCACCAGCGGGAACATGTCGGGATACAGCCGCGTCTGCAGCAGCACCGACGGATCAATCTTCTTCTCGATGGCGTGCGCTTCGGCCTTGCCGAGCAGGTCACCGAGGCTGGTGAGCAACTGCTTGAATACGGGAACGGAGGCGGCGTGCATGGAAAGGGTCATGGCGGTCTCGCTGGGGAAACCGCGATGGTAACGCGACCGTCCGTCAATCTTCTTCGGCGGCGGCCTCGCGACCCTGCTGGCGGATCAGCGCTTCCTCGCGTGCATCGTTGATCGCGTGGCGCACACCGTCCAGGTCGATGTGCGATTCATCGTGCACGAACACGCCGGTCAGCTCGGTATCCGGCTGCAACTCGCCGGCTTCGTACAACGCCCACATTTCCTCG
>JAVWUU010000010.1:14147-35411 GCA_036666995.1 Thermomonas sp. | reverse complement strand
CGTCGGCGACGATGTGGAAGGAGCCGTCGCGCAACACCAGGCCGCTGGCGGCACTGACGCCCAGCGTGCGCACGAACTGCGTGGCGATCATGGGTTGCGAATCGGTCGGTCAGGGGACATCGGCGCGCTCCAGTGCAAGGCCAACAACAGACTACCGGCTTGGGCGGGCTCGCTTCGCTCGCGAAGCGAATCAACGGCGAGTCGCATGGTCATGACAACACGGGTAATCTCCGATGGGGCGGGAAAGCCGCAGCGAACGCACCCAGGGGTTCGGTTTTCACGCCTCTCTAAGACCAGGGCGCGCATGGTTGGGCGTGGCCTCGCCGATCCGCGTCCACCAAGCCACGGGCAACAGCCCAGAGCCAGGAGATCGATGTGCACCAGCCCGATGAAGGGTTCAAGCTGACACGCCGCGAGATGCTGCTCACCAGTGCGACCTCGGTCGCGGTGACCTTGGCACCGAGTGCCGCCGCTGTTGCCGACAAGGCGATGGCCCCAACTCCGCAGAAGGCGCCCGTGAACGCCAAGGTCTCGCTGACCGTCAACGGCAAGCAACATGCGCTGGAGCTGGATACGCGCACGACCCTGCTCGACGCGCTACGCGAGCACCTGCGCCTGACCGGGACCAAGAAGGGTTGCGACCACGGCCAGTGCGGCGCCTGCACGGTGATCGTCAATGGCGAGCGGATCAACTCCTGCCTGAGCCTGGCCGTGCAGCACGAAGGCGATGCGGTCACCACCATCGAAGGCCTGGGCACGCCGGACAAGATGCACCCGATGCAGGCCGCTTTCGTGAAGCACGACGGTTACCAGTGCGGCTACTGCACGCCGGGCCAGGTGTGTTCGGCGGTCGCGGTGCTGGACGAAATCAAGCGCGGCATCCCCAGCCACGTGCAGGACGACATCACCGCGCGCCCGCGCGCCACCAACATGGAGATGCGCGAGCGCATGAGCGGCAACCTCTGCCGTTGCGGCGCGTACTCCAACATCGCCGATGCGATGGCCGACGTGGCCGGCGGCAAGGCGGGGAGGGATCGCACATGAGGGCCTTCAGCTACGAACGTGCGAAGTCGCCTGCGGATGCCGCGAAGGCCGTCGCGGGCACGCCGGGTGCGAAGTTCATCGCCGGCGGCACCAACCTGCTCGACCTGATGAAGCTGGAAGTCGAAACGCCGACGCACCTGGTCGATGTGCAGGACATCGGCCTGGACAAGATCGAGAAGACCGATGATGGCGGACTGCGCATCGGCACCCTGGTCAGCAACACCGCGCTGGCCGCGCATGAGCGCGTGCGTCGCGACTACGGCGTGCTCACCCGCGCGATTGTTTCGGGCGCGTCCGGGCAATTGCGCAACAAGGCGACCACCGGTGGCAACCTGCTGCAGCGCACCCGTTGCCCGTATTTCTATGACACCAACATGGCCTGCAACAAACGCCAGCCGGGCTCCGGTTGCGCGGCGATCGACGGGTTCTCGCGGCCGCTGGGGGTGATAGGCACATCGGATGCCTGCATCGCCACCTATCCCGGTGACATGGCCGTCGCCCTGCGCGTGCTGGATGCCACGATCGAGACCGTCAAGCCTGACGGCAGCACCCGCAGCATCGCGATCGGCGACTTCCATCGCCTGCCCGGCGACAAGCCGCAGCACGACAATGTGCTGGAGCGCGGCGAACTGATCACTCATGTGACATTGCCGAAGCCGATCGGCGGGCGGCACGTCTATCACAAGGTCCGCGACCGGGCTTCGTATGCGTTCGCACTGGTGTCGGTGGCGGCGGTGCTGCAGAAGGACGGCTCCGCGCGTTTCGCGTTCGGTGGCCTTGCACCTCGGCCATGGCGCGTCGAGGCGGCGGAAGCCGCGCTTTCCAGTGGCGTAAAGACAGCAGCGGCGAAAGCGCTCGAAGGCGCGCGTCCCACCGAACAGAACAGGTTCAAGCTGACGTTGGCAGAACGCACGCTGGCGGCGGTGTTGGTCGAGGGAGCACGCTGATGGCCATGAAATTCGACGCACCATCGGGCAACAACCTGTTCGACAAGGCGAAGATCGTCGGCAAGTCGACGCCGCGCATCGACGGCCCGCTCAAAACCACCGGTACCGCGCCGTACGCGTACGAGCGCCATGACGTGGTCGCCAACCAGGCCTACGGCTACGTGGTCGGCGCGGGCATCGCCAAGGGCCGCATCAGTTCGATGGATGTGACCCAGGCGCGCGCCGCGCCCGGCGTGCTGGCGGTGATCACCGCGCCCGCCACCAAGCCGGTCGGCAAGGGCATCGGCAACAACGCGCCGCTGTTCGGCGGACGCGACGTGACCCATTACCACCAGGCGATCGCCTGCGTGGTCGCCGAGACCTTCGAGCAGGCACGTGCTGCTGCGGGCCTGATCAAGACAGGCTATGAGGTCGGCAAGGGCGGACGCTTCGATTTCCCGCGGCTCGCGCCATCCGCGCCGCTTGCGGCAGGGCGCGGCGGCAAGCCCGACAAGCAGACGCTCGGCGATTTCGATGCTGCGTTCGCCGCCGCGCCGGTCAAGGTCGATGCGACTTACCAGACCGCCGACGAAAGCCATTCGATGATGGAGCCGTTCGCCACCATCGCCGCGTGGGAGGGCGAAAAGCTCACGCTGTGGACGGCGAACCAGATGATCCAGTGGGCGCAGGACAGCATGGGCAAGATCCTCGGGATCGACCCGAAGAATGTTCGTGTCGACTCGCCTTTCATCGGCGGTGGCTTCGGCGGCAAGCTGTTCATTCGCGCCGATGCGGTGCTCGCGGCATTGGCCGCGAAAGAAGTTGGCCGCCCGGTGAAGATCGCGCTGCAACGGCCGTTGATCGCCAACAACAGCACGCACCGGCCGGCGACGATCCAGCGCCTGCGGATCGGTGCCGGTCGCGATGGCAAGATCACCGCGATCGCGCACGAGAACTGGTCGGGCAACATCAACGGCGAGGATGGCGAGAACGGCACCTACCAGACGCCGAAACTCTATGCCGGCGCGAATCGTTTGGTCGCCAACTACACCGCCGCGCTCGACCTGCCGGAAGGTAACGCGATGCGCGCGCCCGGCGAAGCGCCGGGGCACATGGCGCTGGAAGTGGCGATGGACGAACTCGCCGAACAACTCGGCATCGATCCGATTGAACTGCGGGTGCGCAACGAACCGGATCGCGTGCCGGGCGATCCGACCAGGAAGTTCTCCGATCGCAATCTGGTGCGCTGCCTGCGCGAAGGCGCGGAGCGCTTCGGCTGGAAGCGTCGCAATGCCAAGCCGGCGCAGGTGCGCGATGGCGACTGGCTGGTCGGGATGGGCGTGTCGGCGGGTTATCGCGCCGCACCGATCACCAAGTCCGCGGCGCGTGTGAGGCTGGATGGCGAAGGCCGCATCATCGTCGAAACCGACATGACCGACATCGGCACCGGCAGCTACACGATCCTCGCGCAGACCGCGGCGGAGACCATGGGCGTGCCGCTGGATCGGGTCAAGGTGATCCTCGGCGACTCCGATCTTCCCGCGTCTTCAGGCTCCGGTGGCCAGTGGGGCGCTGCGAGTTCCACGGCCGGCGTGTACGCGGCCTGCGTCAGCCTGCGCCGCAAGATCGGCGAGAAACTCGGCTTCGATGGCGATGCCGCGACGTTCGCGGACGGGCGCATCCGCGCCGGCGATCGCACCTTCGCGCTGAAGGACGCGGGAGAACTGTCCGCCGAGGACCAGATGGAAATCGGCGATTTCATGAAGGAGTACGACGTCGGCACCTATGCCGGTCACTTCTGCGAAGTCGGCGTGCACGCCTACACCGGCGAGACGCGGATCCGCCGCATGCTCGCTGTGTGCGATGGCGGACGCATCCTCAATCCGTTGTCGGCGCGCAGCCAGGTGATCGGCGGCATGGTGATGGGCGCGGGCGCGACGCTGATGGAGGAACTCGTCGTCGACAAGCGCTTCGGTTTCTTCATCAACCACGACCTGGCCGGCTATGAAGTGCCCGTGCATGCCGACATCCCGCACCAGGAGGTGGTGTTCCTGGACACGCTTGATGCGGTGATCTCGCCGATGAAGGCCAAGGGCGTCGGCGAGCTCGGCATCTGCGGCGTCGCCGGCGCGATCGCGAATGCGGTCTACAACGCCACCGGCGTGCGCGTACGCCATTACCCGATCACGCTGGACAAGTTGATCGGGCAACTGCCGCCGGTCGCCTGACGCGCGCGCGCATATGGAACTGGAGCCGCCTGCGAGCCGGCACATCGTTGCCGGCGATGCGCTCGATGCGTCGGGCACACATGTGCCGCTGCGACATGCGTTCCTGGCTGCGGGCAATCCACGCATCGTGCTGGAAGCCGCGGCGGCATCAATCCGTCGTGGGGATCGCGGCGTACTGGCACTCGTGCTCGAAACCGAAGGCTCTACCTATGCCGGTGTCGCCGACATGGTGCTGTTCGACGGCGACCTGCAGGTCGGCTGGCTGAGCGGCGGTTGCCTGGAACCGCAACTCGCGAAGCGTGCGCGTGACGTCGCCGACAGTGGCGGCATCGACTGGGTCGAGATCGACACGCGCAGCGACGACGATCTGCTCGCGGGCTCTGCGCTCGGCTGCCGCGGGCGATTGCGCATCGCGATGCTGCCGCTGCGGTCGATGCCGGGCCTCGATGCATTGATCGATGCGTGGTTGCATGCGGGTGTTTCGTTGCGCGCGAACATCGGTGCCGATGGCCGTGTCGCGTTCGCTGCAGGATCGCAACATGCTCGATGGTCGCTCGACATGCATGGTCAATATTGGTCGGGCGACGCGGCATCGTGGCGCTTGTCGTTGTCGCGCCTTCCGCGCCTGTTGATCCTCGGCGCAGGCCCGGAAACGCCGACACTGATTCCTTTGCTGCGCGAGTTGGGTTGGTGGGTCTGTCTCGCGGAACGACGTGCACGCTGGAGCGACACCGGGATGTCGGTGGATGCACGCCTGCAGCTTGATCCTGTTGCTGCGTTGCATGACGCCACACCCGATGCGGTGTTGGTGATGCACCACGATTTCGAACTCGACCGCGAGGCGCTGGATGCGCTGGCCGGCGTCGACATCGATTTCATCGGACTGCTGGGGCCGCGTCGCCGACGCGATGACCTTTTCAAACTGCTCACACCAAACCAGCGCGAATCGCTGACGCCGCGATTGCGTTCGCCGGTCGGCCTCGATCTTGGCGGTCGTGGCCCGCAGGCGATTGCGCTGAGCATCGCCGCACAGCTGCAGCAATGGCGGGCCGTGGCGGCATCGGCGTGAACCACGCGCATGCGGTCGTCGTGCTGGCGGCAGGTGGCAGCACGCGCCTGGGCCAGCCCAAGCAATTGCTGATGCGCGATGGCGAGACGCTCGTGCATCGCGCCGTGCGGCTCGCGCTGGAAACATCGCCCGCACAGATGCTGGTCGTTGTTGGCGCAGGCGGTGATGCGATCGCGGCAGCTGTCGCCGATCTGGACTGCTCGGTCGTCGGCAATCGCGATTGGCAGTCCGGCCTCGCGGGCAGCCTGCACATTGCCGGGGAGCACCTGGATGCAGGCGTGGAGCGCGTGCTGGTGCTCGTATGCGATCAGCCCGCGCTGGAACGAAAGTATCTCGATATGTTGCTCGAAGGTGCACGCGCGACCGCGACCGTATGCGCCGCGACACTGCATGGAGAAGCGTTGGGCGTGCCAGCCGTGGTGCCACGGGAGTGGTTCGACGCCGTGCCTTCAGCGGGCGACCGGGGCTTCGGTGCCAGGCTGTGGCAGCAACGCGATGCTGGCCTGTTCATGCTGGAGGCGCCGGAGCTTGGCATGGACATCGACAGCCCGGAGGATCTGGCGAAGGCCCGCGAAAGGGGCTGGTTGGACGCCTGAGACCCCGGATCGGCCGGTTTCTGCTCGTTTTCAAGGGATTTTGCCCGCGCCGCGCGTGACTTATCGGGCAGACGATGATCCAATCTCGCTGTCCAGTGGTGACCACCCAAAGGGAGAATCGAGATGGCAGTAAAGAAAGCGGCTCCGGCCAAGAAAACCGCAGCGAAGCCCGCGGCTGCTCCGAAGCCGATCAAGGAAGCGATGACCAAGTCCGGCCTGGTCGCGCACATCGCGGAAGTCAGCGCGGTTGCCGCGAAGGACGTCCGCGCGGTGATGGCGGCGCTGGAAGGTGCGATCCACGGTTCGGTCAGCAAGAAGGGCGCCGGCGAATTCGTGCTGCCGGGCCTGCTCAAGATCACCTCGGTGAAGGTTGCGGCCAAGCCGAAGCGCAAGGGCATCAACCCGTTCACCAAGGAAGAAGTCTGGTTCGCCGCCAAGCCGGCCTCGACCAAGCTGAAGGTGCGTCCGCTCAAGAAGCTCAAGGACGCGGCGCTCTGATTCGAGCGTCACACCGGAAGTGCTGAAAATTCGCGGGGCGTCGGGCAAGTTGCCCGGCGCCCCGTTTTCGTTTCGAGGACGCATCGATCCCGTGATCCGCGTTACGGCTTGGGCTTCGCCGGATCTTCCACCGGCGCCACTGTCGAACAGTTGCTCGCCTTGATCTTCCTGTCGATCGCATCGAACGCTGCCTGCTTTTCGCTGCGGCTGTCGTCGCTGGCGTATTTCAGCTTGAATTCGGCATCGTCCAGTCGCCGGTACCATGCGTCGCACAGTTGCTCGGCCGCGATCGCGCTGCAGGTGTCATACTTCATCTCGCAGGCGCTGCCCATGCCGAGCGCAGCGCTGCCGTCGATGCCGGTGACCTGCAGGGATGCGCAGACCGGTTCCGGGGTGGCGGTTTCGCCCAGGTAGTCGTTGCCTTCCCAGGTGCGGCACTGGAACAGGGCGGGTGGCGCCGGCAACGCCGCGGCTTCGGCGGCGGGCGCGCGCTTCACCGCGGGACCCTGGACCATGACGAATTCGCCGTATTCCGGCTTTTCCGGAGGCGCTTCCACGACGACGGGCTTCTTCGCCGGCACCGGCACCGTCTTCACCTCGCCGATGCGCTTCACTTCCTGCTTCATGCCCGCCGCACAGGGCACGCCGTTCTGCATCGACACATTGCCCTTGGCGTCGGTGCATTTGTAAAAGACGGTCTCCTGCGCGTGCACGGCATGCGCGGCGAACAGCAATGCGAAGGCGAGGACGATGCGCATCTCAGCGGCCGCCGCAGTCGTTGTCGAGGCGGGCATTGATGCCGCGTTCCTCCAGGCGCAGGACATCACGTTCCTTTTCCTGCGCATTGAAGAAGCGGGTGCCGATCGCATCGCGCCGATCGCGCAGGCGCGCGCAGGTTTCGTCTGGCGGCAACATCGCGCACTGGTCGCGGACCCAGGTGCCGCCGCCGCCGACCACCGGCCAGTGCGTGCCGCCATGAGGAGGACGCATCGGCCCACCGGGTTGCGATGGCGGTTGCGGGCTGCCGCCGACCGGGGTTCGGCTGGGCCGTCCCACCGCGTAATAGCCCAATGTCCAGAGCGGCACCCAGCGCGGATTGCCCAAGCCGTCTTCGCTTGTGTAGCGATCGCCATCCGGCGTGGTGCATTCGTACATCGGCCGTGGCGGTGCCAGGTAGACGGTCTGCTGTACGGGCGTGGGTGGCAACGGCGGCTTGGGCCGCATCGGCGCGGTGGCTGGCCTGGCTGGCGCATCCACCGGGCGCTGCATCTCGCGCACCTGCTGTTTCTCGCCCTTGGGGCAGGGCGTGTTGCGCAGGCTCTGTTTGCCGGCGGCATCGGTGCAGCGGTACACGGTGACCGTGCCGCTGGCCGGTGTCGCCTGCGCGAGCGCACCGCCGCCCAGCGGCAGCAGGCACAACCCGAGGATGATGGCGCTTCGCATCGGCCTATCTTGGGCGCGCGGGCGGCGGCACGGAAGCCCGGGCGTCGGTGGCGTTCACGATTGCGAAAAGGGGTCTGCCGAAAAGGGGTCAGAGAACATTTCCATCCTGCCGCGCAGAGCTGCGGTCAGTTTCAAGCGGAAATGTTCTCTGACCCCTTTTCGATGGCTTGCCCGCGATCAGGCGGACTCCAGCGCGGCCGGGATGCCCTTGACCCCGCGCAGCACCATGCGGGCGATGCTCGCCGCGGCGTCGCGGCCTTCCTGCACCGCGGTCACCACCAGATCGGCACCGCGCACGCAGTCGCCGCCGGCGAACAGCTTGTCGTGGCCGGTCTGGTAAGGCAGGCGACCGTTGCCGCCGACCGCCAGCCGACCATTGGGCTGCGCCTCGACGCCCTGCGCAGCCAGCCACTCCGGCACCTTCGGCGAGAACCCGAAGGCGATGATGACGATGTCGGCTTCGACCACCGATTCGCTGCCGTCGATCGGCTCCGCGTTGCGGCGGCCCTTGGCGTCGGGCTCGCCGAGCCGGGTCTCGACCATGCGCACGCCGGTCGCGGCCTTGCCGTCGCTGCTCTCGACCGCCAGCGGCTGGCGGTTGAACAGGAACTGCACGCCTTCCTCGCGGGCGTTGGCGACCTCGCGCGCGGAGCCGGGCATGTTGGCCTCGTCGCGGCGATAGGCGCAGGTGACGCTGGCCGCGCCCAGGCGGATCGCCGAGCGCACGCAGTCCATGCCGGTATCGCCGCCGCCGAGCACGACCACGCGCTTCCCGGCGAGATCCGGCATCGCCAGGGTGTCTTCCCAGCCGGCGATCGGGCGGCCATGCGGATCGTTGCCGGTGACGATGCGGCCGTTCTGCACCAGGAAGGGCAGCGCCGGGAGCACGCCAGCCAGGTCCTGGCCGGGCAGGCCGCCGTCGGTGTAGCGGTACGCGCCCAGGCCGAGGAACACGGCGTCGTAGCCGGTCAGCAGGTGTTCCAGGCTGAGGTGGCGGCCGATCTCCACGCCGAGCTTGAACGCCACGCCCATGCCTTCCAGCACCTCGCGGCGGGTGGCGATCACCGACTTGTCCAGCTTGAAGCTGGGGATGCCGAACTGCAGCAGCCCGCCGATCTGTTCGTAGCGGTCGAACACGGTGACGGCGATGCCGCTGCGCGCCAGCCGGTCCGCGCAGGCCAGGCCGGCCGGCCCCGCGCCGATCACCGCGACGTGCTTGCCGGTGGCGACGACCTTGGACAAGTCCGGCCGCCAGCCCTGCGCGAACGCGGTATCGACGATGTACTTCTCGACCGCGCCGATGGTCACCGCGCCGAAGTCGTCATTGAGCGTGCACGCGCCTTCGCACAGGCGATCCTGCGGGCAGACGCGGCCGCACATCTCGGGCAGCGGGTTGGTCTCGTGGCAGAGCGCGGCGGCCTCGAGGATGCGGCCCTCCTGCACCAGTTGCAGCCAGTTGGGGATGTAGTTGTGGACCGGGCACTTGGCTTCGCAATACGGATTCCCGCAATCCAGGCAGCGGCCGGACTGGTGCACCGCTTCCGGCTGCGCGAACGCGCCGTACAACTCGTTCCAGTCGCCGGCGGTACGCAGTGCGAGCGGCAACTTGCGCGGCATCTCCCGCGGCGCGTCGAGGAACTGGAAGACCTGTTTCTTGCTCATGCGGCTCTCCGCAGTTGGTGCGCCAGTGCTTCCAGGCTCGCCGCCTTCGGCTTCACCAGCCAGATCTTGCCGACGTAGTCGCGGAAGTTCTCCAGGATGCGCGCGCCCCAGGCGCTGCCGGTCAGGCGCACGTGGGCGGAGACCAGGTCGGTGAGGTGCTGGCGGTAGTTGTCGAAGCCTTCCGGGGTGATCCGCACGATGTCGATCAGCTCGTGGTTGTAGCGGTCCACGAAGTCGCGCTCGAGGTCGAGCACATACGCGAGCCCGCCGGTGAAGCCGGCACCGAAGTTCAGCCCGGTGCGGCCCAGCACGACCACCGCGCCACCGGTCATGTATTCGCAGCAGTGGTCGCCGGCGCCTTCGATTACCGCGGTCGCGCCGGAGTTGCGCACCGCGAAGCGCTCGCCGGCGCGGCCCGCGGCGAACAGTTCGCCGCCGGTGGCGCCGTACAGGCAGGTGTTGCCGAGGATCGGCGTGTCCTGCGAGGCGAAGCGGCTGCCGCGCGCCGGCCGCAACACGATGCGGCCGCCGGCCATGCCCTTGCCGACGTAGTCGTTGGCGTCGCCTTCCAGGTGCAACTGCAGGCCGCCGGCATTGAATGCGCCGAAGCTCTGCCCGGCACTGCCGCGCAGACGCAGGGTCAGCGGGTGATTGGCCATGCCGGTGTCGCCGTGGTGGCGGGCGATGCGGCCGGACAACCGCGTGCCGATGCTGCGGTCGGTGTTGCGGATGACATCGCTGTACTCGCCGCCGCTGCCCTGTTCGATGGCGGCCGTGAGCGCCGCATCCAGCCGCGCGGCCAGGCCGTCCGGCGGGGCCTGCAGCGCGGGCGCGCCACAGTACGCGGCCGCGTGCGACGGATCGCGCGCGAGCAGCTTCGACAGGTCGATGTCGACGTGTTCGCGGGTGGCGTGCAGCGATTGTTCGAGCAGTTCGGTGCGGCCGATGGCCTCGTCCAGCGAGCGCAGGCCGAGCGCGGCCAGCCATTCGCGCACGTCCTCGGCGACGTTGCGGAAATAGCATTCGGCGCGTTCGGGCAGGCCCTTGAAGTGGTCGCGGCGCAGGCGCTCGTCCTGGGTGGCGACGCCGGTGGCGCAGTTGTTGAGGTGGCAGATGCGCAGGTACTTGCAGCCCAGCGCGATCATCGGGCCGGTGCCGAAGCCGAAGCTGTCGGCGCCGAGCAGCGCGGCCTTGATGACATCGAGGCCGGTCTTCAGGCCGCCGTCGGTCTGCAGCAGCACGCGGCCGCGCAGGTCGTTGTGCTGCAGGGCCTGGCGCGCCTCGGACAAACCAAGTTCCCATGGCACGCCCGCGTAGCGGATCGAGCCGACCGGGCTGGCGCCGGTGCCGCCGTCATGACCGGCGATGGTGATCAGGTCCGCACCGGCCTTGGCCACGCCCGCGGCGATCGTGCCCACGCCTGCATGGCTGACCAGCTTCACCGAGATCAGCGCGTCCGGATTCACCTGGCGCAGGTCGAAGATCAGTTGTGCGAGGTCCTCGATCGAATAGACGTCGTGGTGCGGCGGCGGCGAGATCAGGCCGATGCCGGGCTTGGCATAGCGCAGCCGCGCGATCAGCGCGTCGACCTTGCTGCCCGGCAGCTGGCCGCCTTCGCCGGGCTTGGCACCCTGCGCGACCTTGATCTGCAGCACCTCGGCATTCACCAGGTACGTGGGGGTGACGCCGAAGCGCCCGGACGCGACCTGCTTGATCTTGCTGCGCCTCTCGGTGCCGTAGCGCGCGGGGTCTTCGCCGCCTTCGCCGGAATTGCTGCGCCCGCCGAGGCGGTTCATCGCGATCGCCAGCGCTTCGTGCGCTTCCGGCGACAACGCGCCCAGGCTCATCGCCGCGCTGTCGAAACGGCGCACGATCGACTCGATCGGCTCGACCTCGTCCAAAGGCAATGGCGTGGCGGCCAGCTTGAGCTGCAGCAGGTCGCGCAAGGCGGCCGGCGGGCGCTGGTTCACGGTGTCGGCGTAGAGCTTCCAGTCGGCGCGGTCGCCGGTCAGCACCGCGTGCTGCAGCGACTGCACCACGTCCGGGTTGTACTGGTGGTACTCGCCACCGTTGACGTAGCGCAGCAGGCCGCCCTGCTCGGGCAGCGCGCAATCGTCCCAGCCCTGCGCGGCGACGTGCCAGGCATCGGCCTCAAGGCGCTCGAAGCCGGCGCCGCCGATCCGCGACGGCGTGCCGTCGAAACAGCGCGCGACCACGGCATCGCCAAGGCCGACGATCTCGAACAGTTGCGCGCCGCGATAACTGGCGATGCAGCCGATGCCCATCTTCGACAGGATCTTGAGCAGGCCCTTCTTGACCCCGCGCCGGTAGCTGCGGCCGATCTGCAGCGGTTCGCCGCTGGTCTTGCCGCCGAGGATGCCGCGACGACCCAGTGCATGCAGGGTCTGGTAGGCCAGGTACGGATACACCGCGGTCGCGCCGAAGCCGACCAGGCAGGCGAAGTGGTGCGGATCGCGCGCGGTGCCGGTCTCGATGATGAGGTTGACCTCGCAGCGCAGGCTGGTGCGCACCAGGTGCTGGTGGACTGCGCCGGTGGCGAGCAGCGCATGCACCGCGGCGGTGTCGCGGCGCGGGCGGCGGTCGCTGAGGATCAGCAGTTCGATGCCGGCGCGGGCGGCCTCTTCGGCTTCGGCGCAGATGCGTTCGAGCGCGCGCTCCAGCGAGGACTCGGCATCGAAATACAGGTCGATGTAGCGGTGCGAGGCGGCGAAGCGCGGCAATGCCAGCAACTGGTGCAGCTTGCGCTGCGACAGCACCGGCGAATTCAGCAGCACGTGGTCCACGTTCTCGGGACCGTCGTGGAAGATGTTGCCCTCGCGCCCGATCTGGGTGGACAGCGACATCACGCAGTCCTCGCGCAGCGGGTCGATCGGCGGGTTGGTGACCTGCGCGAACGCCTGCCGGAAGCAGTCGTACAGCGGTCGCACCTTCTGGCTGACCGCGGCCATCGGGATGTCGTCGCCCATCGAACCGATCGCTTCCTGCTCGGTCTCGGCGAGCGGGCGCAGCACGCCTTCCTGTTCCTCGCGGGTGAGCTGGAACAGCTTCTGGAAGCCGAGCAGGGTGTCGTCGGCGAATGGCGCATCCGCCAGCGCGGGATCGATCAGCTCGGTGTGCAGGTAGGTCATGCCGCGCTTGAGCCACTGCTTGTAGGGGCGGCGCGCGCGGTTGACTGCGTCGATCGCGTCGTTGTCGAGCAGGCGGCCTTCGACCAGGTCCACCGCGATCATCTCGCCCGGCCCCAGCTTGCCCTTGGCGCGCACGCGCTCGGCCGGCAGGTCCCACACGCCGGCCTCGGAGGCGATCACGAAGATGCCGTCCTCGGACAATGTCCAGCGCGCCGGGCGCAGGCCGTTGCGGTCGAGCGCGCAGGCGGCGTGGCGGCCGTCGCAGGTGACCACGCCGGCCGGACCGTCCCACGGCTCGGAATTGATCGCGTAATACTCGTAGAACGCGGCGAGGTCGGTGTCCTTGTATTCCAGCGACTGGGTGGCCGGCGGCATCAGGATGCGCATCGCCTTGGGCAGGTCCATGCCGCCCAGCAGCAACCACTCCAGCATGTTGTCCAGGCTCTGCGAATCCGAGCCGTGCTGCGAGACGACGGTGTCGAACTCGGCGACGTCGAGCAGCGGCGAACGCCACACGTCCTTGCGCGCGTTCGACCAGCAGCGGTTGCCCTCAATGCTGTTGATCTCGCCGTTGTGGGCGAGCCGGCGGAACGGATGCGCCAGCGGCCAGCGCGGCAGGGTGTTGGTGGAGAAGCGCTGGTGGAACACGACGGCGCGCGCTTCAAGTTCGGGGCGCGCGAGGTCGGGGAACAGCTGGCGCAGGTGGCTGGGCAGGACCATGCCCTTGTAGCCCAGCAAGCGCGGTGAAAGCCCGACGACGTGGAAGTCCTGGTACGCGCGCAGGGCATCCTCGCTGCGCTTGCGGGCGAGGAACAGCGCACGCTCGAAGGCATCGGTGTCGACCTCGTCGCTTTCCACGAACACTTGTTCGATGTGCGGCATCGACGACTGCGCCAGCTGCCCGCAGGCGGCCGAATCCACCGGCACGTCGCGCCACCCGGCCACGCGCACGCCGACCTTGGCCAGTTGCGCCTGCAGGATGCTGCGGCAGTCGGCAGCAGCGTTGTCGTCGGTCGGCAGGAACACGTTGCCGGCGGCGATGCTGCCGGGATGCAGGGCGATGCCGGCCTCGTCGGCAAGCGTGCGCAGGAAGCGCTGGGCGCCGTGGATCAGCACGCCGCAGCCGTCGCCGGACAGACCGTCGGCAGCCACGCCGCCGCGATGGGCCATCCGCGACAGCGCTTCCAGCGCGATGTCGACGATGGCACGCGATCCCTGACCTTCGACCTGCGCGATGAGGCCGAAGCCGCAACTGTCGTGTTCGCTAGCGGGGTCGTAGAGGCCCCGATCCGGGCTGGGCCGCATCGTCGTGGTCGTCGTATGGAGGGGGGCGACAGCGCGGCGTGGCGGAGGCTACGAAACGTATCGCTTCATCCGAATAGAACACATTTTGTGCGATGCGACAACCGAGTTCCGGAAGAAAATTTCGTTGCCGGAGAAACTACTTACGCGACTCCGGCACGCGGCGTGTCAGCGCAGGTTGCGGCCGTCTCGGGCGTCGCGGATCGGGGTGGCGTGCAACAGTCCGCCGGTCTCGCCGGGCGCGATCGCGTCCACCCCTTCGATGATGCGCGGGTCCAGTTCCTCGCGCGTGCGCGGCGACGGCAGTGTCGCGATATTGGCGCTGGTGGAGACCAGCGCGCCATCGAATCCTTTGCACAACGCGACCACCACCGGATGCGCACTGACCCGCACCGCGATGCCGTCGTGGTCGCCGGTGATCCATGCCGGTGCACCGGGTGATGCCGGCACGATCCAGGTGTTCGCGCCGGGCCAGCTGGCGCGCACGGCATCGCGCTGGTCGGGCGCCAATGCGTCGATGTCGATGAAGGGCGCGAGCTGCGCTTCGTCGGCCGCGATCAGGATCAGGCCCTTGCCGACCTCGCGCTGCTTCAGTGCGAGCAGGCGCAGGGTCGCGGCTTCGTCGCGCGGATCGCAACCCAGGCCCCACACGCCTTCGGTGGGATAGGCGACGACGCCGCCCTTGCGCAGGGCGGCGATGCAGGCTTCGATGGGGACTTGGTTGCTCATGCTTTGTTGCTCGTCATTCCCGCGAAGGCGGGAATCCAGCGTCTTTCGTCCGAATTGCCGTCTTGTTGCCGTAGAGCAAAGTCACTGGATTCCCGCCTTCGCGGGAATGACAAGCAAGAGCGGGAATGACGGCGAAGAGCCTCAGAACGGCGCGTCTTCCCGCGTCGCCTTCTTGATGATGCGCTTCTTGCCCGGCTCGACCTTGCTCGCAGTCAGCAGCGGCTTGGCCGGTTCCGGATGCGGGCTGACATACACCTTCTTCGCAGCGACTTTCTTGTTCGCCTTCTTCGCGGTTTTCTTCGTGGCCTTCTTCACCGCTTTCTTTGCGACGGCCGGTTTCTTCTCGGCAGGCGTCTTCTTCGCGACGACCTTCTTCGCCGCCTTCTTGGCGCCGAAGCCCTTGCGCGCCGGCTTGCCGGTTTCCGCCATGAACTGCTGCGCTTCTTCCAGGGTCAGCGAAGCCGGCTCGCGATCCTTCGGGATCTTGCCGTTGAACTTGCCGTCGCTGAGATACGGGCCGAAGCGACCGTTGAGCACCTGGATCTCGCTCTCCGCCCATTCCTTGATGATGCGGTTGCGCGCGATCTCTTCCTTCTCCTCGATCAGGAACACCGCGCGGGCGAGGTCGATGGTGTACGGATCGTCCTCCTTCTTCAGCGAGGCATACACGCTGCCGCGCTTGGCGAACGGGCCGAAGCGACCGATGCCGACGCTGACCTCCTCATCCTTGTCCTGGCCGAGCTTGCGCGGCAGCTTGAACAGCTCCAGTGCGTCCTCGATCGAGATCGTGTGCATCGACTGGCCCGGCCGCAGCGAGGCGAACTCGAGCTTCTCGTCGGTGTCCTTGTCGCCGATCTGCGCGTACGGCCCGTAGCGGCCCAGCCGCACACTGACCGGCTTGCCGGACTTGGGATCAGTGCCGAGCTCGCGCGCGCCGGTGGCTTCGCTGCGGTCGACCGATTCGGCCTTTTCGTCCACCAGTTGCTTGAACGGACCCCAGAACTTCTCCATCAGCGGGATCCATTCCTCCTCGCCGGCGGCTACCGCGTCGAGTTCGTCCTCAAGCTTGGCGGTGAAGTCGTAGTCGACGTAGCGGGTGAAGTGCGAGCTGAGGAAGTTGGACACCGCGCGGCCGACGTCGGTCGGGCGGAAGCTGCGGCCTTCCATCTCGGTGTACTTGCGGAACAGCAGGGTCTGGATGATCGACGCATAGGTCGACGGCCGGCCGATGCCGTATTCCTCCAGCGCCTTGACCAGCGCGGCTTCGGTGAAGCGCGGCGGCGGCTGGGTGAAATGCTGGTCGGCGTGGATGCGCTCGAGCGGGATGGTGTCGCCGGGCTTCATCAGCGGCAGCTTGCGGCCTTCGTCGTCGTCTTCGGCGGACTTGCTGTCCTTGCCTTCCTCGTAGACGGCGAGGAAGCCGGACACGACCACGGTGGTGCCGCTGGCGCGGAAGCTGTGTTCGCTGCCGGCGGCCAGTTCCACGGTCACCGTATTGAGCGTGGCCGGAATCATCTGGCTGGCGACCGCGCGCTTCCAGACCAGGTCGTAGAGCTTGCGTTCGTCGTCGGTGAGAAAACGGCCGACCTGCGCGGGCGTGCGCAGCGCCGAGGTCGGGCGCACCGCTTCGTGCGCTTCCTGCGCGTTCTTCGACTTGGTCTGGTAGGCGTTCGGCTTGTCCGGCAGCGAGTCGGTACCGAAGTCGCGCGCGATCACGTCGCGGATTTCGGTGAGCGCGTCCTGCGAGAGGTTCACCGAGTCGGTACGCATGTAGCTGATCAGGCCGACCGTGCCTTCCTCGCCGATCGCCACGCCTTCATAGAGCTTTTGCGCGACCTGCATGGTCTTGCGGGTGGTGAAGCCCAGCTTGCGCGAGGCTTCCTGCTGCAGGGTGGAGGTGGTGAACGGCGGCGCCGGCCGACGCTTCCGTTCCTTGGCGCCGACGTCGGTGACGTGCAGGGAACCGCCGGCGGCCTTCTGGATGCGCGCGCGCGCGGCTTCGGCGTCCTCGCCGTTGGTAAGGCTGAACTCGAGGTTCTTGGTGTCGCTGACGAACTTCTTGCCGTCGAGCTTGGACAGGCGCGCGGTGAAGCCCTGCGACGGGTGTGCGACTTCGGCTTCGATCGACCAGTATTCGTGGGCCTTGAACGCCTCGATCTCTTCCTCGCGCTCCACGATCATGCGCAGCGCCGGCGACTGCACCCGCCCGGCGGACAGGCCGCGCTGGACCTTGCGCCACAGCACCGGCGACAGGTTGAAACCGACCAGGTAGTCCAGTGCGCGCCGCGCCTGCTGCGCATCCACCAGGTCGCTGGCGATCGCCCGCGGGTGCTGCATCGCTTCCTTGATCGCGCGCGGGGTGATCTCGGTGAACACCACCCGTTGCAGCGGCTTGTCGCCGACCAGGCCGCGTTCGCGCAGGATCTCCGCGATGTGCCAGCTGATCGCCTCGCCCTCGCGGTCCGGGTCGGTCGCCAGGAACAGGTTGTCGGCGCCTTTGGCGGCCTTGGCGATCGCCTCGACGTGCTTCTCGTTCTTCTCGATCAGGTCGTAGCGCATCGCGAAGCCGTGCTCGGGATCGACCGCGCCTTCCTTCGGCACCAGGTCGCGCACGTGCCCGTAGCTGGCGAGGACGGTGAAGTCCTTGCCGAGGTATTTGTTGATCGTCTTGGCCTTGGCGGGCGACTCGACGACGAGCAGGTTCTTGGGCATGCGGCGCAGTTTCCGGTGGTGCGGTGAAGGCGGTATGGATGGCCGCCGCAGAAGCCAACGCCCGGGGTGGCTGGCCCCGGGCGTTCGGATTCATCTCTTTACAGTGGACTCACGGGGCGGGGCCCGTGTCAAGCATTTGCCGCTGGCCGGTGGCTGTCCGGACCATCGAAAGGACCGTTTCAGCCCCCGGTGGCGGCGCGCTCCACATACCCTTGGTAGGCAGGGATGGCGATCGCCAGCATGATCGCGATGTAGGCCAGGATCACCAGGCCGCCGAGGATCAGGACGATGATCGCGACGGTGCCGAGTCCCTTCTGCTGGCGGCCCGGATCATGGGTAAAGGCCCAGCGATCCACCACCAGGGTGCTGGCGACCATGTCGTGGAGGCCGCGCTTGCGGTCGGTGAAGGCGGCCATGATGTAGCCGATGTAGAGGGTGATGTAGCAGAGCAGGTGCGAGACCCAGCGTCCCAGTGCCTGGCCCTTGCCGAGCCGTCGGCCGTCGCTGTCGGTGACCTTGATGCCGACCGCCATCTTGCCCAGCGTGGCATGCGTCCCGGAGGACTCCATGCCGATGAAGTAGAGCCCGCTGACGACCGGATAGGCCAGGTAGATCAAGGCGATGAACCCGCCGATCGCGGCGCTGTCGAGTGTGTCGACGTTTTCCAGCGCGGCCAGGCCGCCAAACCCGAGCATCAGCGTCGCGGCGATCACGATGGCGTAGTAGACGATCAGGATGATGAAGGCATCGATGAAAAACGCCGCGGTGCGCTTCCAGAAGCCGGCATAGACGACTTCTTCGCCGCTGCGGAAGCCATCGCCCACATCCTCGACAAGCGCGCTTGGCGGGGCGTAGAGGGAGCCGTGCTCGGGCATCGGCGGCGGTTGCTGGCTGCTCAATGCACCGGTTCCGGTTCGTCGAGGAACATCTGCGTTTCCATCCACGCGTAGGCCGCTTCCGAGCCCGGCTGGTTGAACAGCACCATCAGCACGACCCACTTGAGGTCGTCCAGGTCGAGCTCGTCCTGGTCAAGCGCCATCGCCCGGTCCAGCACCAGCTCGCGCTGGCCGGCATCGAGCACCCCATGCTGTTCGAGGAACAGCAGGAAGCCGCGGGATTCGAGGTCCAGCTTGTCCATTTCGCTGGGATGGAAGATCCGGGTCGGGCCATTGACCCTGGGCTGGTCGGGCGCAGGACGCAGCCGCGCCAGGGTGTCGAGCCAGTCGAAGGCCTTGCGGATCTCGGCGCCGGAGAAACCGGCTTCGGTGAGTTCGCCGACCAATGGGCTGTCTTGGGCGGTGAGGTCGTCGCCGGTGACGATCGCGTCGTTGGCGAAATAGTGCTCGAAGAGGTACAGCAGGACGTCCAGGATGCTTTCTTTCATGTCCCCCGGCCTGCGCCCGTGGGCGCCGTGAACCGCTGTCAGGGCCCGATCCGTGCGTAGCGGCCGTGTTCTGCCGCGACCCGCCCATCAAGCTCCAGCGCCAGCAGCATGGAGGACAGTGCCGCAGCCGTCAATCCGGTGCGAACCACCAGCTCATCCATACCGGTTGGGTCATGGCCCAGTGCATGCCACAACCGGTTGTAGTCGGGAGCATCGGTTCCGGGTGCATCGCCGGCATCCGCGGGAGCCGCCGGCAGCAGTTCCAGTTGTCCCCGCAACGCGCGTGCCAGCTCGACCACCAGCGGCGCCAGCGCCTCCAGCACTTCGGCGGGCGACTCCACCAGCTGCGCGCCCTCGCGAAGCAAGCGGTGGCAGCCGCGCGCCATCGGGTTGTGGATCGAGCCGGGGACCGCGAAGACCTCGCGCCCCATCTCGGCGGCCATGCGGGCGGTGATCAGCGCGCCGGACTTGTCGGCGGCTTCCACCACCAGCGTGCCCAGGCTGAGCCCTGCAAGGATCCGGTTGCGACTGGGGAAGTGCTGGCGTAGCGGTCCGGTGCCGGGCGGATGTTCGCTGATGACCGCGCCCGCGCTGGCGACCCGGTCAAGCAAGGGGCGGTGGCATACCGGGTATGCGATGTCCGGTCCGGTGCCGAGGACGGCCACGGTGGCGCCGTCCACGTCGAGTGCGGCCTTGTGGGCGGCTGCATCGATCCCGGCTGCCATGCCGCTGGCAACACAGAGCCCGGCCTGGGCCAGCGCTCCCGCGAACAGGGTGGCATTGCTGCAGCCGCCGGCCGTGGCCGCCCGGCTGCCGACCACCGCGACCGAGGGTTGCCAGAGCAGGGCCGGGTCGCCGGCCACGAACAACATCGCCGGCGGCGAGGCGATCCGGCGGAGAAGCGGCGGATAGGCATCGTCGCGCCAGCCGACCAGATGGTGGCTGGCGGCCTCCAGCCAGCGCTCGCCGCGCGCCAGCGAATCGGCGTCCGGGTTGCGGATGGCATTGCAGGTGTCGGCGTCGAGCCCATGGCTGCTCCAGTCGCGCAAACCGGCGCGGCAACCGGTTTCGGCACTGCCGTGGGTATCCAGCAGGCGGCGCAGCGCGCTGGCGGAGGCACCGCTGAGCAGCAGGCGCAGCAGGCAGGTGTGTTCGGGTGAGGCGGGCATGCGGCCAGCATCGTCCGCAAACGACGACGGCGCCCTCGGGCGCCGTCGCGTGATCGGGTCAGGAAACCCCGCGTCAGTAAGGTGCGTCGGGATGCTTCAGTTCATAGCCGAGCATGGTCGGCTTGACGCTGCTCATCACCAGCGCATAGCTGACGTTGTTGAAGGTGCGAAACACCATCGCGTGGCCGGCGAACTCGTCCGGCAGGCGCACCTTCGACTCGAACAGGGTGAGGGTCTCTTCCTTGTCCAACCCGCCCTTGATGGTGTCGACCGTGGAGCTGCCGCGACGCCAGATCGAGAACACGGTGCCGTTGTCGATGCCCTCGCGGGCGCCGCCGGAGATCGCGATCACGTCGTGCGGGCCACCGGTACGGTACTTGTCCGCCACCGACATCACCGTCAGCCGGCCGTATTTCTGCTGCTGCTTGGGCGGATGCGGGAAGAACTGCAGGTCGTAAGGTTGTGCCTCGACCGGCACCAGGCGATCGCCGACGCGCACGTCGCGGCCCTCTGCATCGAGCACCAGGGTCGAGGCCTGGATCCCCGCCACTTCGCCGCGGGTCACGGTGCCGGTGGTCTGGGTGATCAGCTCGTAGCCGAGCATCTCGGTGTTCTTGCTCGGGAATACCGCGTTGGTCCAGAAGTCGCCGGTGCCGCGGAAGGTGTCGCCGCGCGCATCGAGGTCATCGCTCTGGAACAGGTCGCAGCACAGGCCGGCACGCTCGACGAAGCGGTAGCGCTTCTCCGGACGTACCACCAGGTAGCGCTGGCCCGGGGCGATGCCTTCCAGGCCGCGGATGTAAGCGACCTGGCCGCGGGTGCTGCGCAGGCGATCGTCTTCCAGACCGACCACGTACGGCAGGTCGTCGATGCTGTCGACGATCCGCAGATCCTTCAGGAAAGGCTCGATCTCGGACAGGTTGACGGCGTTGACCGGGCTTTCGCCGCGTTGGCCGGCCTGCACCGCGACGCGGTCCAGATAGGCCAGGCTGAGCACGTCACCCGGATAGATCAGGTGCGGGTTCTTGACCTGCGGGTTGGCCTGCCAGATTTCCGGCCACAGCCATGGCCGCTGCAGGAAACGGCCGGCGATGTCCCATAGCGTGTCGCCACGCTTCACCACGTAGGTGTCGGGGTGGTCGCCGCGCAATTCCACCGCGGCGGCGAAGGTCGCCGCCGTCAGCAGGGCAACCGCAAGCATTGTGCGCACGCCGCGGGCACGAGGCACGGCAGGACGTAACGCCTTAGAAACACGTTCAAGCATGGCAGCCATCTCCCCGCTTCCCTTGGTAAAAAACCCCCTGAAGCCGACTCACTATAGTCCACAAACCGCCGTCGCTGGCAAGCCTCGGG
>JAVWUU010000010.1:0-14137 GCA_036666995.1 Thermomonas sp. | reverse complement strand
TACAATCGCGAAGACTGTCGCAAATACGGCCGATGCCGCCCCGGACACACCCGCCATGGCCCTGCTTCCCATCCTCGAATTCCCGGATCCCCGCCTGCGTACCAAGGCGGAGGAGATCGATGCCCCGCAGCTCGCCGAGCCCGCGTTCCAGCGACTCTTCGACGACATGTTCGAAACCATGTACGAGGCCCCCGGCATCGGCCTGGCGGCCAGCCAGGTCGACGTGCACAAGCGCTTCATGGTCATAGACGTGACCGAAGACAAAAGCCGGCCGCTGGTCTTCGTCAACCCGGTGATCCGCGCCCGCCAGGGCGAGCAGGTCTACCAGGAAGGTTGCCTGTCGGTGCCCGGCATCTATGCCGACGTGACCCGCAGCGATGTCATCACCGTGGATGCGCTGGATCGCCATGGCGCGCCCTTCACCCTGGAGGCCGATGGCGTGCTGGCGGTCTGCATCCAGCACGAGATGGACCACCTGGACGGCAAGCTGTTCGTCGACTACCTGAGCCCGCTGAAGCGGGAGATGGTCCGCAAGAAGCTGGCCAAGGCGCGTCGCGCTGCCTGACCTGCAACGGACGTGCCGCGGAGGGCTCCCGTCCTTCCATCAGCTGTCCCCGCCTGGAGAACCTGCTTGAGGATCGTCTTCGCCGGCACGCCGGAATTCGCCGTGCCCTGCCTGCGCGCCTGCGCGCGCCATGGCGAGGTCGTGGCCGCCTACACCCAGCCCGACCGTCCGGCCGGTCGCGGGCGCGGCCTGCAGCCGTCGCCGGTCAAGCTGGAAGCGGTGCAGCGCGGCATCCCGGTGTACCAGCCCGAGAACTTCCGCAGCGCCGCGTCGAAGGCCGAACTGCGCGCGCTGCAGCCCGACCTGATGGTGGTGGTGGCCTATGGCCTGCTGTTGCCGCAGTCGGTGCTCGATATCCCGGTGCATGGCTGCTGGAACGTGCATGCCTCCTTGCTGCCGCGTTGGCGCGGGGCCGCGCCGATCCAGCGCGCGATCGAAGCCGGCGATGCCCGCAGCGGCGTCTGCCTGATGCAGATGGAGAAGGGACTGGATACCGGCCCGGTCCTGCTGGCGCAGTCCGTCGACATCGGCCCGGCCGAGACCGGCGGCCAGTTGCACGACCGCCTCAGCGAACTCGGTGCGCGCGTGCTCGGCGATGCGCTGGGGTTGCTGCGCGCGACCATCCAGCTTCCGCCGCATCCGCAGCCCGAAGAAGGCGCGACCTATGCGCACAAGCTGGACAAGGCCGAGGCCAGGCTCGACTGGTTGCAGCCGGCGCAGGTGCTGGCGAACAAGGTGCGCGCCTTCAATCCCTGGCCGATGGCCGAGGCAATGCTGGGCGGCGAACGCCTGCGCATCCACGGTGCGGTTGCACTCGATGAAGCGCATGGTGCGGAACCCGGCCAGGTGCTGCGCAGCGGGCGCGACGGCATCGACATCGCCTGCGCCAGCGGTGTGTTGCGGATCCGCGTGCTGCAGCGCGATGGCGGCAAGGCCATCACCGCGGCCGACTACGTCAACGCACGCCGCAACCCCTCCGCATGAGTGCCGGCGTCAACGCACGGGTCAGCGCGACCCGCGTCCTCGACGTGGTCCTGCACCGCGGCCGCTCGCTGAAGGCGACGCTGGCGGCGGCATTGCCGGCGCTGGAGGATCCGCGCGACCGTGCGCTGGTCGAGGCCATCGTCATGTGCGCGTTGCGCCAGCGGGCACGCTTCGATGCAGCCATCGCAGGGTGGGTGGCCAAGCCGCTGGAAGCGCGGGACCACGAGTTGCGGGCGCTGCTGCATGCCGGCTTCGCCCAACTGGAAATGGGATTGCCCGCGCATGCGGCGGTGGCGGCCAGCGTGGATGCCGCGCGCGCGCTCGGTCGCCCGCACCAGGCCGGGATGGTCAATGCAGTGCTGCGCCGGGCACAACGCGAGGGCCTGCCGCAATCCGGTGGCGAAGCCGCGTGGCCGGCCTGGCTGGCGCAGCGCATCCGCGGCGACTGGCCGGGACAGGACGAGGCGATCTTCGCCGCCAGTGCGCAGGAAGCACCGATGTGGCTGCGCGTGAATCGCCGCCTGCAGCCGCGCGATGCCTACGCCGCGCGCTTGCACGACGCCGGCATCGCAACCCGCGTGTTGCCGGCCCTGGCCGATGCATTGAGGCTGGACACCGCGCTGCCGGTGCATGAATTGCCGGGGTTCGATACCGGTGCGGCCTCGGTGCAGGACGCTGCCGCGCAGGCGGTGGCCGATGCGCTGGCGCCCGCGCCTGGCGCGCGCGTGCTGGATGCCTGCGCCGCCCCCGGCGGCAAGAGTGCGCACCTGGCCGAACGTGATGCGAGCCTGCGGATCACCGCGCTCGATGTCGATGCGCGGCGCGTGCGGCGGATGCAGGACACCTTCGCGCGGCTCGCACTCGCCATCGACGCGCGCTGCGCCGATGCGCTGCGTCCCGATGCATGGTGGGACGATGTGCCTTACGACGCGATCCTGATCGATGCGCCCTGCAGCGCCACCGGCATCGTGCGCCGGCAGCCCGACATCCTCCTGCACCGGCGCGAGTCCGACATCGCCGCGCTGGTCGATACCCAGGCTCGCCTGCTGGATGCCGCATGGCCGCTGCTGGCATCGGGCGGCACCCTGCTCTACGCGACCTGTTCGATCCTGCGCGCTGAAAACGCCGCACAGGTCGAAGCCTTCCTGGCGCGCACACCCGATGCCGCGTTGGCGACGCTGGATGAAACCTTCGGCCGCGATACCGGTTTCGGCCACCAGCGCCTGCCCGGCGACGACGGCATGGACGGTTTCTTCTACGCGCGCTTGAGCAAGGCGTAACCCGCCGTCGCTATGATCCAGCGATGACCCGCACCCATCGCGATACCTGGCTGTTCTGGCTGTTCGCCCTGCTGATCCTGGGCGCGGGACTCGGCTTGCGCGATCCGTGGCCCGCCGACGAACCGCGCTTCGCCCTGGTCGCGAAGCAGATGGTGGAAAGCGGCGACTGGCTGTTCCCGCATCGCGGCAGCGAACTGTATTCGGACAAGCCGCCATTGTTCATGTGGTTCCAGGCCGCGTTCCTGTGGTTGACCGGCAACCTGCGCATCGCCTTCCTGCTGCCTTCGCTGCTCGCTGCGCTGGGCACGTTGTGGTGCGTCACCGATCTTGGTACGCGGCTGTGGACGCGACGCGTCGGCCTGTACGCCGGCTGGGCGGTGCTGCTGACCATCCAGTTCACCTGGCAGGCGAAGAAGGCGCAGATCGATCCGCTGGTGGTGTTCTGGATCACCCTGTCCTGCTACGGCCTGCTGCGCCACTGGCTGCAAGGTGGGCATTGGCCGATGTGGATCCTCGGCTGGTTCGCCGCGGGCCTGGGGACGATCACCAAGGGCGTTGGCTTCCTCCCACTGTTGATGTTGCTGCCGGCGTTCTACGCCGAACGCGCGCATTGGCCGGCACTGGTCCGCGAGCGCCGTTTCGATGCCCGCCTGCTGCTCGGGCCCTTGGCCTTCCTTGCGGCCTGCGGCGTGTGGCTGGTGCCGATGCTGATGGCCGCACTGGGCAACGGCGGGCCGGAGTACCGCGCCTACGTCGACGACATCCTGCTGCGGCAGACGGTGACGCGCTACGCGAACGCCTGGCATCACGGCCAGCCGCCCTGGTACTTCATCGAAGTGGCACTGACCGCGTGGTTGCCGACGATGCTGGCCTTGCCATGGGCGATCCCGGCCTGGCGACGTCGCCTGCAGCGTCGTGATGCGCGTTATCTGATTCCGCTTGCCTGGGTGCTGCTGGTGTTCGTGTTCTTCAGCATCCCGTCCGGCAAGCGCGACATGTACATCCTGCCGGCGCTGCCGATGCTGTGCCTCGCCCTGGCGCCGCTGCTGCCGGGCATCCTGCGCAAGCCGAACGCGCAACGCCTGCTGGCCGGCTTCGTCGCCGTGTTCTCGCTGGCATTGCTGGGTGCTGGCCTGGCGATGCTGCTCGGCGAGCCCGGCTTCGAACGCAAGTTCATGGACGGTCGCGATGCCGTGGTCGCGCATGGGCTGGCGGCGATGTTCGTGGCCACCGGCGCTGCCGGCATCGGTGCCTTGCTGTGGTACGGGCGCGGCCGCGCGCAGGCGGCGCTGGTGGCGATGCTGGCCACGCTGTGGGTGCTGTATTCGCTGGTCGGCGCGCCGCTGCTCAACGACGGGTCGTCGTCGCGCGGATTGATGCGCGAGGTCGGCACCGCCATCGGCCCCCACTCGCAACTTGGCCTGGTCGGCTGGCGCGAACAGCAACTGCTGATGGCGGATCGGCCGGCAAGGGATTTCGGCTTCAAGCGCGATCCGAAGCTGCAGTTCGCCGATGCACTGGCATGGCAGCGTCAGGTTCCGGCGTCGCGCTGGTTGCTGGTCGAAGGCGATGCCGTGCCGACGTGCGTGGACAAGGCACGCTCGCGGGACATGGGCAATACCAATCGCCGCCGCTGGTGGCTGCTGTCAACCTCCGCTTCAGACAACTGTCGATAGGCTCCGCCGCTCCAGCCCGGCATGGATGCGGATCGATGGAACACGATGGCGGAAGCGCCCGGCCCTGGCTGAGCGTGCTGGTCCCGGTGTATGGCGTCGAGCGGTACCTGGAGACCTGCGTGGAATCGGTGCGCGCGCAGGCCGATGCCGGCGTCGAGATCGTGCTGCTGGACGATGCGTCGCCGGACCGCTGCGGGGAGATCGTGGCGGATTTGCAGGCGCGCTATCCCGATGCGATCCGTTCGCTCGCGCATGCGCGCAATCGCGGACTGTCGGCTGCGCGCAACTCGCTGCTCGATGCCGCGCGCGGTCGCTATGTCTGGTTCCTCGATTCCGACGACGAACTGCTTCCGGGTGCGATCGCCGAGTTGCGCGCCATCGTCGAGGCCGACGCCCCCGACCTGGTGCTCTGCGATTTCCGCATGCTGCGCGAACGCCGCCGCTGGCGCCATCGCCTGCAGGGCGAAGCGCAACGACGCTCGCATGTCGGCGGGATGCCGAAGCAGTCCGTCGATCGCGACAGGCTGGTCCAGGGGATGCTGCAATCCCGGCAGCTGCACAGCTGGTCGAAGATCGCCACCCGCGACGCATGGCGGCAGGCGCCCTTTCCGGAGGGGCGTTATTTTGAGGATGTTGCGGTGATCCCGCGGCTGGTGGGCGCGACCACTCGCTGGTGCCATGCGCCACGGCCGTGGGTGGGCTACCGCCAGCGCGAGGACAGCATCCTGGCCACGATGAATCCGCGCAAAGTCCATGACCAGCTGGCCTCCATGCGCGAACTGCGCGGCGGGCTGTCGTGCATTCCCGGTGGGCTGGACGCGGGCGCCACGGCAGCGCTCGACTATTTCTGCATGCGCGCGTTCGCCAACCTCGCGCGCAGCCTGCCGCACGATGACGTGGGGTTGGACGGCGAATGCCGCGATGCGATCGCGGCGATCTTCCCGGATGGCATCGGTCGCGCCGTCGAGGATTGCCGACGACGCGGCTGGCAGTTGCGCGCGTGGCGGGCGCGGCGCAGCCTTGCGCGGAAAAACTGGTTGCAATGAGCCTCATGCAGGATGAATCGCCGGTACGCGTCCTCCACTTCGTCACCGGCGGCTTCTCCGGCGGCGCGACCCAGGTTGCGGTGCAGTTGGTGAACGCAGCGCGCGAAAGCGCGGCGATCGAACCGTTGCTGGTATTGCGACGCAAGCGCCATGCCGACCCGGCGCGCATCGAGGAACTGCGTCGTGCGGGGGTGCCGATGGAACTCGTCGCAGGCTGGTCGCACGCCGCGACGATCGCTGCGCTGGTTGGCGTCTGCAAACGCTTCAAGCCCGACGTACTGGTCGCGCACGGTTTCAGCGAACACCTGTGGGGCCGTTACGCCGGCCTGCTGGCGAAGGTGCCACACCTGGTGCACGTCGAGCACAACACCCGCGAGCGCTACACCGCATGGCGGCGGGCACAGACGCGCTGGCTGGCGAAGCGCACCGATCGCATCGTCGGTTGTTCCGAAGGCGTGCGGCGCGTGTTGCTGGACATGGGCATGCCGCCCGAACGCACGCTCGCGATCCCGAATGGCGTGCGCCTGGATCCCTTCGAGCAAGCGGACGCGCATCCGTTCGCGCAACGCATCCCCGGCATCGTGATGGTCGCGCGGTTCTCGAAGCAGAAAGACCACGCGACGCTGTTGCGCGCGGTCGCCCTGCTGCGCGAACGCGGCCTGTCGCCGCCGCTGCAATTCGCCGGCGGTGGCAAGGCGCTGCATCGCAAGCCACTGGAAAAGCTGGCGAGCGAGCTCGGCATTTCCGCGCAGGTGCAGTTCCTCGGCGTGGTGCGCGACGTGCCGGAACGACTGATGACCCACCAGCTCGCGGTGCTCTGCACCCACTACGAGGGCATGCCGTTGGCGCTTCTCGAAGGCATGGCGGCAGGCTGCGCGGTCATCGGCAGCGCGGTGCCCGGCGTGCGCGAGGTGCTGGAAGACGGCGTCGATGGCCTGCTGGTGGCGGAGTCCGATCCGGTCGCGATGGCCGACGCGCTTGAACGCGTGTTGCGCGATCCATTACAAGCCGCGCGGATGGCGTCGACCGCGCGTAGCGTCGCGCTGGAACGGCATGGGCGCGCGCTGATGAACCAGCGTTACGAGGACCTGTTCGTGGGCCTGGCGCGCAGGATCTAGGGGGCGCGATCTAGTGCGCGTCTGCAGCGATCCGCTGCTCGCAGGCCCAGGCATGGGCGACGATGGTGTCGAGCGCCGGATAGCGCGGCACCCAACCCAGCGCGGCGCGCGCAGCGCCTGAATCGGCGACCAGCGAGGGCGGGTCGCCGGCGCGGCGTGGCTGCACCGTGACCGGGATCGGATGACCGGTGATCTGGCGCGCGGCGTCCAGCACCTCGCGTACCGAAAAGCCCTGGCCGTTGCCGAGGTTGTAGCGCGCGCTGTCGCCACCCGCCAGCAACTGGCGCAGGGCGAGCAGGTGCGCCTCGCACAGGTCGGCGACGTGCACGTAGTCGCGCACGCAGGTGCCGTCCGGCGTGGGGTAGTCGTCGCCGAACACGCCGATGCTGGCGCGCCTCCCGGACGCGACCTGCAGGATGAGCGGGACCAGGTGGGTTTCCGGGTCGTGGCGCTCGCCGATTTCGCCATCGGGATCCGCGCCGGCCGCGTTGAAGTAGCGCAGGCAGACCGACTTCAGCCCGTGCGCGTGGTCGTAGTCCTCCAGCATCTGTTCGACGAACCACTTGCTGCGGCCGTAGGGATTGATCGGCGCCTTCGGGTGCGCCTCGTCGATCGGCACGTACTGCGGTTCGCCGAAGATCGCCGCGGTCGACGAGAAGATGAAACGCGCGATGCCGTGCGCGCGCATCGCATCGAGCAGCACTTGGGTCGCGGTGACGTTGTTGCGGAAATACTTGCCGGGTTCCGACACCGATTCGCCGACCTGGATGAAGCCGGCGAAGTGCATCACCGCGGCGGGCTCGACCTCGGCCAGCACGCGGTCGACGAAGGCGGCATCGCCGACGTCGCCGACATGGAGTTCTGCGCCGCGCAAGGCGCTGCGATGGCCGCTGCTCAGGTCGTCGAGCACGACCGGGCGGAAGCCGGCCTGGCGCAGCGCCTTGACCATCTGCGAGCCGATGTAGCCGGCGCCGCCGGTGACCAGGATGGTGTCTGTCATGGGAAGTGCAGGTGGGCGGTGTTGCGGAATTGTCGCCGATGCGGCAACGGACGGTGCCGTATCCTTGCGCGCGATGATGAAGACCTCCGACCTGCGCGACCTGCGCCTGCCGCTGCTGGCCTGGGGCGTGGTCGCGCTGGTGTCGATCTTCCTGCACGGGCCGGTGCCGCTGTATTCCACCCGCAGCCTGGCGGTGGCGTGGGAGATGTGGGATCGCGGCAGCTGGTTGGTGCCGCTGTTCAATGGCGCGCCGTATTCGCACAAGACGCCGTTGCTGCCGTGGCTGATCCACGCCGGCTGGCTGGTGACCGGCGTCAGCGATGTCTGGCCGCGCGTGTTGATGGTGCTGCTGGGCGGAACGCTGGTTGCGCAGGCGGGTGTGCTGGCGCGACGGCTGTATCCTGCGCGTCCACTGGTTCCCGTCCACGCGGCATGGGCGATGGCCGGCTTCTGGTACCTGTTCCTGTTCGGCTTGCAGGTGATGTACGAATTGCCGCTGGCCGTCGCCGTGATGGGCGGTCTGATCGCGCTGTGCCGGCGCGATGGCGATGCGTGGCGGCCATGGTGGCCGGGCGTGGCGCTGGCGATCGGCTTCGGCTTGCTGGCGAAGGGGCCGGTGGCATTGCTGCATCTCGGCGTGCCGTTGCTGGCGGCGCGCTGGTGGCATCCGGCGGCGCAGGCCGACGGCCGGCGTTTCGCGAAGTCGGCCGCGCTCGCCGCGCTGGGCGGCATCGTGCTGTTCGCGTTGTGGCTGGTGCCGGCGCTGACCCTTGGCGATCCGGAATATCGCGAGGCCCTGCTGGTGACCCAGACTGCAGGACGGATCAAGGACAGCTTCGACCACGCCGAGCCCTGGTGGTGGTATGCGCCGACCTTGCTGGTGCTGATGGCGCCATGGTGGTGGCAGGCGTGGTGGTGGCGGCAGATGCCGGCCTTGTGGCGCGATCCTCGCAACCGCTTCGCCTGGACCTGGATCGTCGGCATGGTGCTGTGCTTCAGCCTGATCAGCGGCAAGCAGCCCTATTACCTGTTGCCGGATTTCGCCGGGTTCGCGTTGCTGCTGGCGGTGGCCGCGGAGACGCGACCTCGCCTTGGCGTGGTGCCCGGCATCGTGGTGCTGCTGTTCGCGATGATCCTGCTGGCGTTCCCGCTCTACGCCGGGCACATCCGGTTGCCATTCCCTGCGCCGCTAGCGTGGTCATTGCCGCTGGCCGGCGCCGCGATGCTGCTGACGGGCGCCGCGATGCTGCGCTGGCGAACATTGCCGATGCAGGCCGGTGGCGTGCTGCTGGCCATCGCCCTGCTGCATGCAGGGGCGACGCCGCTGGTGCGCGAACAGTTCGATTTCAGCCCGACCGCGCGCCTGCTTGGCGAGGCGCAGCAGGCCGGCAAGCGGGTCGCCTTCCTCGGCGAATACCAGTTGCAGTTCCATTTCGCCGGCCGCCTGCACGCTCCGCTTGAGGTCGTCGACGAAGCGGCGGCCCGCGAGTGGGCCAGCGCGCATCCGCAGGACATGATCGTGGTGAACTGGCGGCACGAATGGCGCGAGCCCGGTGCCCAGCCGCTGCTGCAGCAGCGCTTCCGTACGCGCTGGATCCAGGTCTGGCGGGCAGGCGAGTGGCGCGCGCTGCCGGCGCAGCAGATCCCGCTAGACCCGGCGGCGGGACAGTTGCGCTACCAGCCGCGCTGACAGCGCGCGCGCCGCATCGACCGGTAACTGCCGCAGGTACAGGGGGGCGCCGAATGGCGAGGCACCCGCGGTATCCAGCAGCAGGCTGGCCATGCCCAACCTGCGATCCAGCGGCGATTGCGACAGTCGCACCGCCTGGATCTTGCCGATCTCGGCGAAGTTCCAGGTCTTCGACAACCAGCCGGTGCGCCATGCGACCAGCCGCTCGTTGCTGGCATGCCCGCAGGCGGCGGCGATGCGATGCGCCCGCCACAACTGCAGCGGCAGCAGCGCAAGCGCGGGCAACCCCATCGGGCCGAAGCGCCAGCACAGCGCAGCGGAGCCGATCGACAGCACCAGCAGGCCGGGCACGGCGATCCGCCACCAGGCGTGGCGATGCAGCGGCTGCCAGTCCAGCGCGCCCCAGCCGGCATCGGGCAGGAAGTGCTGGATCAAGGCATCGCACTGCGCGGGCGTGGCGACCGGCGCAAGTTCCTTCAGCGACTGCTGGCCACCCTCGCCGCGCTGGCCGGAGGCGGTCTGCACGCGCAGGCTGCGGCGATCGAACCAGCGATGCAGCACCCCTTCCTGCAGCGACCAGGACTGGATGCGCCGGCGCTTCGCGCTGGAGCGGTAACGCGCGAGCAGGCCGCGTTCGACGCGGATGCGCGCGTCGTCCTCGCGCAGGGTGAAGCCGTGGTACTGCAGGAAGGCGAGCAGTACCGAGAGCAGGCGCACCAGCACCAGCGCGAGCACCACCATGCTCGCTACCGCCAGGCCGATCACCAGCGGACTGTCGTGCGCGTGATCGCCGGCGAAGCCGGTGAACCAGCCGAATGCGACCTTGCCCCAGCGATCGACCAGCACGCCGAACACGCTGTCGCCGGTCTGCGCCAGTGCGCCGAACGCGGCCGCGACCACCAGCATGCCGCGATTGGAAATCAGGCCCAGCCGAAGCACTTCGCCGTTCGACAAGGCCAGCAATGGCGCGGACTCGATCGCATCGGTGCCCGCCGCTTCCACGCTGCCGGGTGCATGCGAACGCTGGCGCACCAGCGCTTCCAGCGCCTCCGCCTGGTCCAGCCGCAGCACCCGCATCTGCGCTTCCGGCTTGATCCCGCCGGCGGATTCCAGCCGCACTTCGGCCACGCCGAACAGCCGATGCAGCAGCGACTGGTGCAGGTTGACGTTGTGGATGCGCGCGTAGGGGATCTCGCGAACGCTGCGATGCAGCCAGCCGCTGCGCACGACGATGGCGTCGCCGCGCAGGCGATAACGGTAGGTGAAGTACTGGGCCAGCGAGACCAGGGCCAGCACACCGACCGCGATCAGCCCCCACAGATCGTTGCGATCGCCGCGTCCGGCGAACAGCAGCACGATCAGCGGCAGGATGAACTGCTTGAGCTGGGCCAGCAGCACGAACAGCCAGGACAGCGGATGCAGGCGATGTTCCTGCCCGTCCTGTGGCAATGCACTCGTGTCGACGGTTCCCGCGGTGTGGTCGTCCATCGCCTACAACGCATCCCCGGCGTCGTCGAGCTGCTTGGCCAGGGTGTCGCGCAGGTGCTGCGCATCGGCATCGTCCAAGCCACGCACGGTGATCCCGCTCAGGTGCACCGCTGCGGTATGGACGACCAGGGTGGCCAGCCCGAAACGCCGTTCCAGCGGACCGTGCTTGATGTCGACGTGCTGCACGCGGCTGGTCGGCACGCGGGTCTCGCGCCACCACATCCGACCCTGGCGCAGCCACAGGCCTGCGGCGTCGAGCGTCCAGCGCTGGTGACGCAGGCGGGCACCGACGTAGGCACCTGCCAGCGATGCCGCCACGGTGACGCCCACGTACCACGCCAGCATGCGCAACCGTTGCTCGCCATCGGCGACGTACAGCGGGATCGCGAACGCCAGCAGCGGGATCACCCCGAACCACGCCGCGGTGGTGGCGGCATGCAGGCGCACGGCCCGCGACGGCGGTGCGCGCCAGTCGGTGCTGTCATCGGGAGCGCGGATATCGTCGGCGTCGGCCATCAATACAGATCCAGGTAGGGATTGGCTTCGCCGCTGCCCGGTGGCCGCAGGGTATAGCGCTTGTAGGTCCATTGGTACTGACCGAAGTCACGCCGCGCGATCGCCTCGATGCCGCTGTTGAGCGCCGCCACCGCGTGCTGCGGATCGGCATCGGCGATGGCGTCGGGCGCGGCCTCGACATGCAGGGCGAAGCGCGGTGGCGAGGTGCCCGGCAGGCGTTCGCACCAGGCGAACAGCACGCGTGCGTCGCTGCGGGTGGCGAGCCGGCCCAGCAGGGTCATCGTCAATGCGGGCTTGCCGAAGAACGGCGCGAACTCGCCCTCGCCGGCCTTGGGTTGCTGGTCGGGCAGGATGCCGACCACGCCGCCCTTCTGCAGGCGCTTCAGCAGGGTGCGTACACCGGCGGCCTCGGCTCGGACCTGCTCGACATCGCCGCCGGCATTGGCGCGCACCCGCCGCAGGAAGGCCTCGCCGATCGCCGATTCCGGCGCGCGATAGAGGATCGCCAGCGGCGTCTTCATCGCCAGCCACTGGTTCAGCAGTTCCCAGTTGCCCATGTGCGGCGCAGCCACGACCAGGCCACGGGCATCGGCAAGCGCGGCATCGAACAGATCCTCGCCATGCACCTCGGCGATGTCCGCGAGGTTGCGCGCTGCCGGCCGCGTCCACAGCCGCAGCGTCTCGAAGGCCTGTCGCGCGGTGGTGCGGACGATGTCGCGGACCAGCCGCTCGCGCGCAGCCGCGTCCAGGTCGGGCCGGATCAGTTCCAGGTTGCGACGCGCCACCCGCGCTTCGCGCGCATTGGTCGCCACCGACAGTCGCGCCACGCCATCGGCCAGCGCACGCAGCAGCGGCCACGGCAGGCGCGCCATGGCCCAGGCGAGGGCGTACAACAGCGCTGCGGCGAGTTCGCTCATCCCGTTCAGTCTAGCCGTCGTCGCGGGTTAGGCTTGCCTGATGCTCAGCCTCATCCAGCGCGTGACCTCTGCTTCCGTGACCGTGGACGATGCCGTGGTCGGTGCGATCGGCCCGGGCCTGCTCGCCCTGGTCGCGGTCGAGCCCGGCGATACCGACGCGCAGATCCAGCGCATGGCCGAGCGCCTGCTCGGCTACCGGGTGTTCGAGGACGCCAACGGCAAGATGAATCGCTCGCTGGCCGATACCGGTGGCGGGCTGCTGCTGGTCAGCCAGTTCACCCTCGCCGCGGACACGAAATCCGGCATGCGCCCCAGCTTCACCACCGCGGCCCCGCCCGCGGAGGCCGAACGCGGCTTCGACCGCCTGGTCGGGATCTGTCGGCAAAAACACGCGCCCGGGGTGGAAACCGGGCGGTTCGGTGCCCATATGGTGGTGAGCCTGGTCAACGATGGCCCGGTGACGTTCCTGCTGCGCCCCTGAGCGCACAGGGCGTGGTGCCACTGGCCGACGCCGTTCAGGCGGGCCGCAAGCCAAGTTCCCGGCAGCGCAGTATAATGCTGGGTTCCCTAGCGTCGTCCGCGACGCGCACTCTCGACACGGTAGCCCGATACATGGCCAACGAACGGCAGACAGCCCCCCAGTCCGACATCAAGATCCTGATCAGCAAGGGTCTGGAGCAGGGTTACCTGACCTACGCCGAAGTCAACGATCACCTGCCGGACGACATGGTCGATCCGGAACAGATCGAAGACATCATCGGCATGATCAACGGCATGGGCATCGAGGTCCATGAAGTCGCGCCCGATGCCGAGACGCTGCTGCTTGCCGGCCAGTCCGCCAGCGGCCGCGAAGTCGACGACACCGCCGCCGAGGAAGCCGCCGCCGCGTTGACCGCGCTGGATTCCGAAGGTGGCCGCACCACCGACCCGGTGCGCATGTACATGCGCGAGATGGGCACGGTCGAGCTGCTCACCCGCGAAGGCGAAATCGCCATCGCCAAGCGCATCGAGGAAGGCCTGGCGCAGATGAACGCCGCGCTGGCCAGCTTCCCGGCGTCCGCGCAGATGCTGCTCGAGGACTACGAGCTGCACAAGGCCGGCAAGAAGCGCCTGGCCGAGATCGTGGTCGGCTTCAACGACGGCGAACCCGAGCCGGAACCGGTGCCGGTTGCGCCGCCCGCGGATGAAACCGACGAGGCCGAAGAAGACGATGCCGGCGACGATGCAGGCGACGAGGCCGAGGAAGCCGGTCCGACCGGTCCGGATCCGCTCGAAGTCGCCGCCCGCATGGAAGCGATGGGCGCCGCGTTCGCGCGTTTCCAGAAGGCCTACGCCAAGGGCGGCCCGACCGCCAAGCCGGCGCTGAAGGCGCGCGAGGAAATCGCCGAGGTCTTCGTGACCTTCAAGCTGCCGTTGCCGCTGACCGACGTGCTGGTCCGCCGCCTGCGCGACGTGGTCGGCTCGGTGAAAGAGCACGAGCGCCGCATCCTCGACCTGTCCACGCGCCAGGCCAAGATGCCGCGCAAGGATTTCCTGAAGGCGTGGGAAGGCAACCAGACCAACCTCGAGTGGGTCGATGAACTGCTCAAGCGCAAGCAGAAGTGGGGCTCCGCCCTGCGCGACGTGCGCGAGAAGATCATCGCCGAGCAGGAAGCCACCATCGCGATCGAGAATGCGATGCACGTGACCCTGGCCGACCTCAAGGAAATCAACCGCGCGATGGCCTATGGCGAAGCCAAGGCACGCAAGGCGAAGAAGGAGATGGTGGAGGCCAACCTGCGCCTGGTGATCTCCATCGCCAAGAAGTACACCAACCGCGGCCTGCAGTTCCTCGACCTGATCCAGGAAGGCAACATC
>JAVWUU010000009.1:0-43307 GCA_036666995.1 Thermomonas sp. | reverse complement strand
TGCCAAGCCACAGGAAGCACACCGCGAACATCAGCAGCATCGCCCAGCTGAGCACACCGCGATAGCGGTAGGACTTCACCGGCGACTTGTCCAGCCACGGCACCAGGAACAGCACCGCGATGGCGCCGAACATCACCAGCACGCCCCACAGCTTGATGCCGAAGAACGAGGGCACCACGCGCAACATCGCGTAGTACGGGGTGTAGTACCACACCGGCTTGATGTGTTCCGGGGTGACCAGCGGGTTGGCCTCGGTGAAGTTGTCGTGCTCCAGGAACCAGCCGCCGAACGCCGGCGCGTAGAAGATGATGAACGCCGCGATGACCAGGAAGGCGCAGACGTAGAAGCCATCCTTGACCGTGAAGTACGGGTGGAACGGCACGCCATCGGCAGGTGCGCTCGGCGACCAGCGATTGCCCTTCGGGCCCTTCTTGATCTCGATGCCGTCCGGGTTGTTCGAGCCGACTTCGTGCAGGGCGAAGATGTGCAGCACCACCAGCAGCAACAGCACCAGCGGCAGCGCGATCACGTGCAGCGCGAAGAACCGGTTGAGGGTGGCATCGCCGGGGTTGTAGTCGCCCATGATCCATTCGGTGAGGCCGGTGCCGATCACCGGGAACGCGCCGAAAAGCGAGATGATCACCTTCGCGCCCCAGTACGACATCTGGCCCCACGGCAGCACGTAGCCCAGGAACGCCTCGGCCATCAGCACCAGGTAGATCAGCATGCCCAGGATCCAGACCAGCTCGCGCGGCTTCTGGTAGGAGCCGTACATCAGGCCGCGGAACATGTGCAGGTAGACGACGATGAAGAACAGCGACGCGCCGGTGCTGTGCATGTAGCGGATCAGCCAGCCCCACTCCACGTCGCGCATGATGTACTCGACCGAAGCGAACGCTTCCGCGGCGCTCGGCTTGAAGTGCATCGTCAGGAAGATGCCGGTCACGATCTGGTTGACCAGCACGACGCTGGCCAGGATGCCGAAGATGTACCAGATGTTGAAGTTCTTCGGCGCGTAGTACTCCGACATGTGCTTGCGGTAGAACGGCATCATGCCGGGCGCGCGGTGGTTGACCCAGTCCATCACGCCATTGGCGGCGTTGGTCGCGGTGCGGGTAAGGATGTTCGCCATGGCTTACGCGGCTCCCTGATCAACGCCGATGACCACGGTGCTGTCGTTCTCGAAGAAGTACGGCGGCACCGGCAGGTTGGCAGGCGCCGGCTGCGCCTTGTACACACGACCCGCGAGGTCGTAACGCGACTTGTGGCACGGGCAGAAATAGCCGCCTTTCCAGTCGGCGTCGAACGGCTGCGGCTTCACTTCCGGCAGGAATTCCGGCGCACAGCCCAGGTGCGTGCAGACACCCACCAGCACGGAAATCTCCGGCTTGATGGAGCGCGACGCATTCTGCGCGTACTTCGGCTGCTGGCCGAGGTTGGAAGAACCCGGATCCGCCAGCAGCGCATCCAGCGACTTCATGGTGTCCAGCATCGCCGCCGAACGGCGGGCGATGAAGATCGGCTGGCCACGCCAGTTGATCACCATCTGCTGGCCCTCGGCCAGGGCCGCGATGTCCTGGCTCACCGGGGCGCCGGCGAAACGCGCACGCGCACTCGGGCTCCACGACTTGATGAAAGGCACCGCCGCAAAACCGGCACCGACCGCACCCACCACCGCGGTGGTCGCGGTCAGGAACCGGCGCCGGCCGGTGTTGACCTCTTCGTTGGTCATCCCGCACTCCGAAAATAAGCTGATACACGGCTGCGGCGCCTGGCGACGCGCTGGCGCACGCTGGCCGGCCGCAAAAGACGGGGAAGTGTAACGGAACGCTTAACGAGCCGACAATCCGCCCGGTGCCGGAGCCGCGATGGGATTGCCCTGGCCACGGTAGCGATCGGCCAGCAAACCGACCCGTTCCACGTAGCGCCGGGTCTCGTTGTAGGGCGGCACGCCACCGTACTTGGCAACCGCACCCTCTCCCGCGTTGTAGCCCGCCGCCGCCAGGGTCAGGTTGCCGTTGAAGCGCTTGAGCAGCCAGGCCAGGTACTTCACGCCGCCGCTGATGTTCTGGTTCGCATCGAAGGCATTGCCGACCCCGAAGCGCCGTGCGGTCGCCGGCATCAGCTGCATCAGGCCCTGCGCACCGACCCGCGACAGCGCATTCGGGTTGAACGCGGATTCGGCATGGATGATGGCGCGGACGATGGATTCGTCGACCCCGTGCTCGCGCGCCGCGGCGGCGATCTCGGCTTGGTACGCCGTGGTATTCAGGCGCAGGGTCCGGAAATTCACCCCGGGCTTGGTCCCGCAGGCGTAGCAGGTTTCCATGTAGCTGTACTTGATGGTCTTGACCGAAGCCAGCGACATCCCGCGCGGGCGGGCGCTGGTGTAAGTGCGCACGCCGTCCTTCATGTACGAATAGACCTGACCGTGCACCCGTCGCGGCGCCGTGGGCGTGGACGAGGCGACAGGCACCGCCGTGGTCGCAGGCGCGCGGGGTTCGGCAGTGGGCACCGGTTCGGAACGGGCGAGTTGCGAAGCCGCCATCGTTGCCGGCGGCACGCCACCGGGAGGCGGGATTTCCGACTGACGCGCCGGAGAGGGCCTCTTGGGCGCGCTGGCGACTTTCGGCTTGGGCGCGCGTTGCGCCTTGTAGCTGCCCACCAGCTTGCAAGTGGCCCCGGGCACGCGCTTGTTGGCGTAGGTCGTCACCCCGTCCGCGCCCTCGCAGCGGTACACGTTCCCCGCCATCGCCGGCGCGGCCAGCAACATGATCGGGAACAGCAAGGTGGCCCAGCCCTTCATCCGCGCAGTCTCGCCCCTCCAAATAACGATGACAAGTCCTTGATTTTCCTGAACGCGGCATCGCGCAACGGACAGCCAGCAAGCCGCAGGGCCACGTCACATGGGCGTTTGCTAAGCTCGCCGCCCCAACCCGGCCCGGATTATCCGCCGCGCCCCGGAGACCGACATGAGCCAGCCCGAACCGCAGGTCGCGGACGCGCCCGCCCGCAAGAAACTCTTCATCCAGACCCACGGCTGCCAGATGAACGAGTACGACTCGGCCAAGATGGCCGACGTACTGGCCGCTTCCGACGGAATGGAACTGACCACGATCGCCGAAGAAGCCGACGTGATTCTGGTCAATACCTGCTCGATCCGCGAGAAAGCGCAGGAAAAGGTATTCAGCCAGATCGGCCGCTGGAAATCGCTGAGCAAGAACGGCGAAAAAGTGCTGATCGGGGTGGGCGGGTGCGTGGCGTCGCAGGAGGGCGCGGCCATCGTCAAGCGCGCGCCGTACGTGGACCTGGTGTTCGGCCCGCAGACCCTGCACCGCTTGCCGGAACTGATCCGCGACCGTCGCGATTCCGGCCAGCCGCAGGTCGACATCAGCTTCCCGGAGATCGAGAAGTTCGACCGCATGCCCGAACCGCGCGCCGACGGCCCGTCCGCCTTCGTCTCGATCATGGAAGGCTGCAGCAAGTACTGCAGTTTCTGCGTGGTGCCCTACACACGCGGCGAGGAAGTCAGCCGGCCGTTCGAGGACGTGCTGGTCGAAGTCGCCCAACTGGCGGCGCAGGGCGTGCGCGAGGTCAATCTGCTCGGCCAGAACGTGAATGCCTATCGCGGACCCTACGGCGAGGGCGAATTGGCCGACCTCGGCCTGCTGATCCGCACCATCGCCGGGATCGAGGGCATCGGCCGGATCCGCTTCACCACTTCGCACCCGCTGGAGTTCTCCGACTCCCTGGTCGAGGCCTACCGCGACGTGCCCAAGCTGGCCAATTACCTGCACCTGCCCGTGCAGGCCGGCAGCGACCGCATCCTGGCGGCGATGAAGCGCGGCTACACCGCCATCGAGTTCAAGCAGAAGATCCGCAAGCTGCGCGCGGTGCGTCCGGACATCTCGATCAGCTCGGACTTCATCGTCGGTTTCCCCGGCGAAACCGATGCCGATTTCGACAAGACCATGAAGCTGATCGAGGACGTGGGCTTCGACCAGAGCTTCAGCTTCATCTACTCGCGCCGCCCCGGCACGCCGGCCGCCGACCTCGAGGACAGCGTCAGCGATGCCGAGAAGCACGCGCGCCTGAATCGACTGCAGCAGCACATCAATGCGCATGCCATGGGGATCTCGCAGGCGATGGTCGGCAGCGTGCAGACCGTGCTGGTCGAAGGCCCGTCGCGCAAGAATCCGAATGAGCTGACCGGGAAGACCGAGAACATGCGCTCGGTGAATTTCCCCGGCCATGCGCGGCTGGTCGGCCAGTTCGTGGATGTCGTCGTCACCGAGGCGCTGAGCAATTCCTTGCGTGGCCGCGTGGCGACTGTCGAAGCCGCCTGATGGCGGCGGAGCGCAGCGGCTGGCTCTCGCGCCACGCCCTGGGGCTGTGGTTCCTGGGCATCGCGGCGCTGGGCTTCATGCGCTGGTGGATGAAGGTCGGGCGCGAAGCCGGATCCGCTCAGGCGCCCGATGTGATGCTGTGGCTTGCCGGCTCGATCGCGATGGCCGCGATCGGACTGGCCGCGCTATGGCGCAGCCGATGACGCGCAACGAAGCGGCTTACTTCCCCGCTTCGTAGACCGGCTTGCCATCGACGTAGGTGGCGAGCACGGTCAGCGACCTGAGCGCGGCCTCCGGCACCGCCAGCGGGTCCTCGGCGAGGATCACGAAATCGGCGCGTTTGCCCGTTTGCAGGCTGCCGACTTCAGTTTCTGCGAAGCCGGCATAGGCGGCATCGAGGGTGAACCCGCGCAATGCCTCGTAGGCGGTGAGCCTTTCGCCGGGGAACCAGCCGCCGACCGGTTTGCCGTCACCATCGGCACGGGTCACCGCCGCCGACAGGCCCAGCCGCGGATCGACGCGCTCCACCGGGAAATCCGACCCCAGCGCGAGCCTTGCGCCGCTGTCGCGCAGCTGCCGCCACGCATACGCACCGACGATGCGCTGCGCACCCACGCGCTCCTGCGCCCACGGCATGTCACTGGTGGCATGCGTCGGTTGCATCGATGCGATCACGTGCATCTGCGCGAGCCGTGGCAGGTCCGCCAGCGACAGCACCTGCGCATGTTCGATCCGCCAGCGATGGTCGCCCGTTGCCTCCATGCCGAGCGCCTTCGCATAGACATCCAGCGTCTCGCGGTTGCCGCGGTCGCCGATCGCATGGGTCGCGGCCTGCACGCCGCAACGTTTCGCCTTGTCGGCGGCGGTCGCCAGTTGCGCCGGCGACATCACCATCAGCCCGCGGTTGCCGTGGTCGTCGCTGTAGTCCTCAAGCATCGCCGCACCACGGCTGCCAAGCGCGCCATCCGCATACAGTTTCACCGCGCGCATCTGCAGGCGACCCGACGCGTGTCGATACAGGCCGTTGCGACACAAGGACTCGAGCGCTTCGCCATCGCCGTCGGCCATCGCGGTGATGCGCAACGGCATCTGCCCGCGATCCGCAAGGCGCCGGTAGCGCTGCAATTCCTTCAGGCTGATGCCGGCATCGTGCACGCCGGTCAGGCCTTGCGATACCGCAGCACGCATCGCGATCTGCAGCGCATGCTCGGCGGTTGCCTCGGACATCGCCGGACGCGCCTGCTCGACCAGCAACATCGCGTTGTCGATGAACAATCCGCTCGGCTTGCCCGCGGCATCGCGATCGATGCGTCCGCCGTCGGGCTGCCAATCGCCGGAGAGGTCGCGCGACACCGCGCGCAGTGCTGCGGTGTTGGCCCACCCGGCATGCCCATCCACCCGCGACAGCCACACCGGGCGGTCCGGGAATGCGGCATCGAGATCCGCAGCGCTCGGGAAGCGCTGCTCCGGCCAGTCGTTCTGGTCCCAGCCGCCACCGATGAGCCACTCGCCCGGCTTCAGCGTCTTCTCGTGCGCGCGCAGGCGCTGCAGGATCTCGGCCTTGTCGCGGGTGCCAACCAGGTCCGCACTGAGCATCGCCACGCCCAGTCCACCGACATGCGCATGCGCATCGATCAGCCCCGGCACCACCGTCGCCTTGCCAGCGTCCACGCGGCGCGCCTTTGGGAACTGCTTGACCAGCGTGTCGACATCGCCGACCGCGAGGATGCGTCCCCTCGCGTCGTAGGCCATCGCCGAAGCAGCGGGTTGCGCGACGTCCATCGTGTGGATGCGCGCGGCGGTGATCAGCGTGACCTTGTCGTCGGCCGCTGCGTGTCCCGCCGCCAGCAGGAGTGTCGATACCGCCCATGCAAGCTTGCGCATCCCGTTCCCCTTGCGTCGCGAAGCGTGGACATTGGCGCAAGCGGCTGCGGCAGGCAAGCCGTGAATGGCATGCCCACAGGCAGCGCGTTACCCTTCGCGGCATGCAGACACAACGCGATTTCACCCTCGAACCCGACGACATCGAACGCCTGGCCAACATGAGCGGCCCGTTCGATGCCCACCTGCGCCTGGTCGAATTGCGACTGGGCGTGGAGATCGCCAACCGCGGCAGCGTGTTCCGCGTGAGCGGTCGCGATGCCGACACGGTCGCGCGCGCCGAACGCCTGCTCCGCCAGTTGTACGACGATGCCGACGGCGAAGCGCTGGACGAACACGCCATCCACCTGCGCCTGGGCGCATTCGCCAACGACGACGATGCAGGTGGATCCGCGGGCAACGCGCATGCAACGCAGGAGATCGCGGTGCGGGTCAAGCGCGGCACCCTGCGCGGGCGCGGCGCCAACCAGCAGAAATACCTGCAGGCGATCGCCAGCCACGACATCAATTTCGGGGTGGGCCCGGCAGGTACCGGCAAGACCTTCCTCGCGGTCGCGATGGCGGTGGATGCGCTCAACCAGTCGCGCGTGCAGCGGGTGATCCTGGTGCGTCCCGCAGTGGAAGCCGGCGAGAAGCTCGGCTTCCTGCCCGGCGACCTCACCCAGAAAGTCGACCCCTACCTGCGCCCGCTCTACGACGCATTGTGGGAAATGCTCGGCGTGGAAAAAGTGGCACGGCTGCTGGAGAAGAACGTCATCGAGATCGCCCCGCTCGCCTACATGCGCGGGCGCACGCTCAATGACGCCTTCGTGATCCTCGACGAGGCACAGAACACCACCATCGAACAGATGAAGATGTTCCTGACCCGGCTGGGTTTCGGCAGCACCGCGGTGATCACCGGCGACATGACCCAGACCGACCTGCCCAGGCACGTGAAGTCCGGGCTCAAGGATGCGACCGAGGTGCTGCGCGGCGTGGATGGCGTGAGCTTCACCTTCTTCGAGGCGCGCGACGTGGTTCGGCATCCGCTGGTGGCGCGCATCGTCAATGCCTATGAAGCCCGCGATGCACGCGATGCGGCATCCGGAACGTCGTAGACTGCCGGCAAGCCTCCCCGCGGACAATCCCATGGCATTCGCCTGCCGCTGCGCGCGCGCCGCGCTGCTCCTGACCTTGTCCACGGCGGGTACGTCGATGGCCGCGCCTGCCGGACCGGCGCGGGCATACATCGAGGCGACCCACGTCGTCGCGCCCGAGCAGGTGGGGGAATTCAGCCTCGAGCGTGCCAGCTTCGATCCTAAGGCGAAGTACTCCGGCGCCGGGTTCACCTATGAATCCGACGACCAACCTCGTCCGGTCATCAGCGTGTATGTGTATCCGGCGGGTCAGATGACACAGGACGCGGCCCTTCGCGACGGCATGGCCGCGTTCCGCGAAGACCTGCGACTGGCCCAGGAAGCAGGCACCTACGGCGACCTGGAAATCGTCGATGCGGATGCGTTTCCGCTTTCCGGGACTGGCGAGGTCGCCGAGGATGCCAAGGGCACGCCGGCCGACGCGGAATTGCTGGCGATCATCGCCAAGGCAAGCCGGATCGACGGTCAACGCCTGGGCCTGCGGATGCGCTTGCCCGGACAGGACGTGGACATCCAGTCGGCAGGCTTCCTGTTCTACAAGCAACTCTATTATTTCAAGGTCCGCATCAGCGTCGCCGCGGATGCGATGCCACCCGACGCGTTCAAGGCGTTCGCCGATCGCGCCGCCCGCATCCTTGTTCCCGCCATCCAGGCGGTCAACATCGGTGCTTGCGCGAATGCCACCATCACCTTGCCCTCGGACGGCAGCCCGGAAGAGGCTGGTGGGATACTCGTGCGCGAAGCCACGCTGCATCAGGGCTACAACTGCCATGCGAGCCGCACCGACGCGAAGCTCGAAGCACTCTCCCGTGGCGCGAGGGTGATCGAAATCGGCTACAGCGCCGCGGAATGGAAATCCGAATGACCAAGGGCCCGGTTCGCCTCGATGTCGCCGTCGGTTACGCGGTGCCGCGCGCCGGCATTCCCGCCGCGGCGAGTTTCCGCAAGTGGGTCGCGGCCGCGTTGGCCGGGCGCATCCGCGAGGCCGACCTGGCCATCCGCATCGTCGGCGAGAAGGAAGGACGTTCCTTCAACCATCACTATCGCGGCAAGGATTACGCGACCAACGTGCTGAGCTTCCCGGCGGAATTGCCGGAAGGCCTGCCGAAGGGCGTCAAGCTGCCGCTGCTCGGCGACCTGGTGCTGTGCGCGCCGGTGATCGCGCGCGAGGCGAACGAACAGGGAAAGCCGCTGCGTGCGCACTATGCGCACCTGACCGTGCACGGTGCGCTGCACCTTCTCGGCTGGGATCACGAGGATGCGCGCGAGGCCGAGGCGATGGAGCAACTCGAACGCGAGATCCTGGCGGGCATGGGCCTGCCCGATCCCTACATAGAACGCTGACCCGCAAGGCCGAGATCAGCGCTGGGCGTCGGCGGGCGGCGTCTTCGCGGTGTCCTGCACCAGGTCGAGTTCGCGCAGGAGCGCGATGAAACGCGGGTCTTCCGCATACCGCGACACGAACGGCATGTAGCGGATCTCCACGATGCCCGGATCGCCGGCGTCGCGCGCCACTTGCAGCCATTTGAACATCGAGGCTTCGTCGTCGCGCTGGGCGTAGATGCCGGCGATCTGGGTGGCCGCACCTTCAGGAGCATCGCGGATCAGCACCTGCAGTTCTGCGTCGGAGCGGTCGCGCTCGCCATTCGCCCAGTACGCCATCGCCAGCGCATAGGCCTTCCACAGCGGATCCGGTTCCTTCTGTGCAATGCCGATCGCCTCGGGCGCGCGGTTCTGCTGGAAGATCGCGAGCGCGAGGAACGCGCGCACCACCGACATGTCCGGTCGCAGCGCCAATGCCTGGCCGAGCACATGCTCCGCTTCCGCATAGTCGTTCATGCCGAGGTAGATGCCGCCGAGGTTGTACAGCGCCGTGGCGGACAACGGATTCAGGACCAGCGCTCGACGCAGCGTGGCTGCCGCTTCCTCGAGCCGCCCGAATGCGGTCTGCCGGATCGCCAGCGCATGCAGCAGGGAGGCGTCCTGCGGGCTGAGCGCCAGCGCGCGCTCGGTCTCGGCCAATGCGCCGGCCTGGTCCAGGGCGATGCTGCCAAGCCACGCCGCATTCGCTGCGTGCGCCTCGGTGCTGTCCGGTGCCAGGCGAAGCGCAGTGGCGGCCTCGCGACGCGCCTTCTCGCCGGCCTCGCGCACATCGCCGGCCTCGGCGAGGAAACGCGTGGCCAGCTGGATGCGTGCCATCGCCAGGCGTGCGTGGGCATGGCCGTAACCGGCATCGATCGCGACGGCTCGCTCGTAGGCGGCAATGGCCGACAGGGTGCTCGCGGCGTCGCCACCCTTGATGGCGTCGTCGCCGGCAAGCAGCGCTTCGTACGCTTCCAGTTTGCCGCCCGGCGGGCGTTCGTCCTGGCTGCCTTGCGGCATCTGCAAGCGCTTCACTTTCAGCGCGGTGCCGATCGCCGCCGCCACCTCGTCCTGCACCTTGAACAGCTCGCGATACGGGCGCTGGTAGCGTTCGAACCAGACCGTGCTGCCATCCGCGACGCTGACGAGGGCGACATCCAGGCGAAGGGCGTCGCCATCGCGCGCAGCGCTACCCTGCAGCAGGTGGGTGGCGCCGAGCTGCTTGCCGACGACAGCCGGGTCGGCCGCCTTCGGGTCGCGCAACTGGAACGACGATTCCGGGCTGGTGACCGCCACGCCGGCGAATTGCGAGAGCGCGCCGGCAAGTTGTTCGGCCAGTCCGTCGTTGAACACCTGCGCGGCGTCTGCATCGCCCTTCAGGGCATCGACCAGGGACTCCGACGAACCCTCGGCGAAGTCCTGCGGATCGGCGCCCTTTGCCGGGGCGGGAGCGCTAGTGGCCAACGGCAGTACCGCGATCACGATGGCCGGAAGCTGGTCGGCATTCGCGGCGACGGCTGCCGCCGCGGGCGTCGCGGCGCCTGGGGCTGCCGGCTTGCCGGACAATGCATAGGCGAGGTAGCCGCCTGCCAGCACGGCCACGGCACCCGCAGCCACGGCGATGTAGACCCACGGCTTGCGCGGCTCCGGCTTGATCAGAAGGCCGTCGTCTCTTGCCAAGCTGCACCCCGTGCATGGCCGGCGCGGTGCCGGCTCCCCGCCGCCAGTGTCCGCAATGGCCCAAGGCCGCGCAACCTGACGGGCAGCCTATGCCGCCCACCGGGGCGCACGATTCACCGCCTTGCCGCCCCGATTCGCTAGACTCGCCGGGTATACCCACAGGCACCCCGCTCCCCATGTCCGAGGACGACAGTCGGCAAGACGCCGATTCCGCCGAACGAAGCCCACGCCGTTCCTGGCTGGACCGCATCAGCGCCGCCCTGTCCGGCGAGCCCACCACCCGCGAGGACCTCGTCGAGTTGCTGCGCGACGTGCAGGCCGACGGCCTGATCGCGTCCGACACGTTGCGGATGATGGAAGGCGCGATCGCGGTGGCCGACCTCACCGTCGGCGACGTGATGGTGTCGCGCGCGCAGATGGTCGCGTTGCCGTCCGACGGCAAGTTCCTGGACCTGATGAAGCAGGTGGTCGAATCCGGCCACTCGCGCTTCCCGGTGCATGGCGAGGACAAGGACGAGATCCTGGGCATCCTGCTGGCCAAGGACCTGCTGCGCGGCGTGGTCGCCGACAACGGACCCGGCACGATCCGCGAACTGCTGCGCCCGGCGGTGCTGATCCCGGAGTCGAAGAAACTCAACGTGCTGCTGCGCGAGTTCCGCCAGTCGCGCAACCACATGGCGATCGTCATCGACGAATACGGCGGCGTGGCCGGGCTGGTCACCATCGAGGACGTGCTGGAGCAGATCGTCGGCGACATCGACGACGAGCACGACGAGGCCGAGGACGATTCGCAATTGATCGCCGCACAGGCCGACGGCCAGTTCGTGGTCGACGCGCTGACCCCGATCGCCGACTTCAACGAACGCTTCGGTGCGCATTTCGACGACGACGAGTACGACACCATCGGCGGCCTGGTGACGGCAGCCATCGGCCACCTTCCGGAAGTCGGCGAAGAGCTCACGTTGGGCCATTTCGGCTTCACGGTCGCGCGCGCCGATGCACGCCGCCTGCTCGCCCTGCACGTGGCCGTGCATGCGGGTCACTGACGCGATCCGCCAGGGCTTTGTTGTCATTCCCGCGAAGGCGGGAATCCAGTGACTTCATGCTCTGGCTTTGAACAAACCGAAAATCAAAGTCGCTGGATTCCCGCCTTCGCGGGAATGACGAGCCCGGACATGCGCATGGCCAGATTTTTCGGGTTTTTCCTGTTGCTCGCTCTCTTTGTGGGCGGCGCGCACGCGCAACCCGTCAAAGCCGATGCGCAATCCACGCCCCGCATCGGCGTGGTCACCATGGGCCCGGGCGACATCTTCTGGGAACGCTTCGGCCACGACGCCATCGTGGTCGATGATGGCGCGCCTGGCGGGCCGACCAGCTACAACTTCGGCTTCTTCGACCTGGCCGAGGACGGCTTCATCGGCCGCTTCGTGCGCGGCGAGATGGAATACATGCTGGTGGCGTTGCCGCTGGACGACGACCTGCGCTACTACCACGAGGTTGGCCGCGGCGCGACCCTGCAATGGCTGGACCTCGAGCCCGCGCAGGCACGCGCGCTGGCCGCCGCGCTGGCGGAGAACGCCAGGCCCGAGAACGCGCGCTATCGCTACGACTACTACACCGACAACTGCGCCAGCCGCGTCCGCGACGCGATCGACCGCGCGCTGGGCGGGCAGTTGCGACGGCAACTGGAGGTGCGTTCCAGCGGCGATACCTACCGCACGGAATCGGTGCGGCTGGCATCGCCGGCCGCGTGGATGCGGGTGGGCTTCGACCTGGGCCTGGGGCCGTTCGCCGATCGCCCGCTGACGCGCTGGCAGCAGGCGTTCCTGCCACGCCGACTGGCGGACGACCTGCGGGAGGCAAAGCGCGCCGATGGCCGCCCGCTGGTCGCTTCGGAAATCGAACTGCTGCCGCAACGGCAGGCCGCGGAACCGATGGGCGTTGCGCCGCGCCTGTGGCCGTGGCTGCTCGCCGGCGCGGCACTCGGCCTGCTGATCATGGGGCTGGCACGTCGTCACGTTCGCGCGTTCGCGTCCGTCGCTGCCGGCTTCTGGCTGGCCTGCGGCTTGCTCGGCCTGGTCCTGCTGCTGGGCTGGGCGTTCACCGCGCACCACGCGCTGCATGCGAACCGCAACCTCCTGCTGCTCAACCCGCTCTGCCTGTTGCTGTTGCCGGGCGCGTGGGCACTGCTGCGCAGGCGCACGCCATCAGGGCGTTTCCGCATGCTGCTGATCGTCGTCGCGGTGATGGCGGCGTTGGCCTGCATCCCGCTGTGGCTGCAGGTACTGCCGCAGCGCAATGGCCACTGGATCGCGCTGCTGCTGCCGATCCATGCGGCGTTCGCCTGGGCCTGGTCGCAGCGTCCACGCGCGTGATCGGCCGCTTGCTGGCGGCGCCGGCGCGATGCAGGATGCCGCGATGAACCAAGCCACCGTCATCGACCAGCCCGCCTGCGTCGTCAACTGCGCCGCCTACGACCGCGCGGGTCGGCGTCGCGACATCCACCTGGACGCGATCAGCGACGTGCTGGCGGTGGACGACGGCAGCTTCGTCTGGGTCGGCCTGTACGAGCCGGAAGACGCGCTGCTGGACAAGCTGCAGGAGGAGTTCGGCCTGCACGACCTGGCCATCGAGGACGCGCAGAACGCGCACCAGCGACCCAAGCTGGAAGGCTACGGCAACACCCTGTTCATCGCCGCGCACACCGCGCAGCGCGTCGAGGCCCATGTGCGTTTCGGCGAAACCCATCTGTTCGTCGGCCCGCGTTTCCTGGTCACCGTGCGCCACGGCGCGTCGCTGAGCTTCGCCTCGGTGCGGCAACGGCTGGAGCGCGAACCGGAGATGCTGGCGCAGGGCCCAAGCGCGGCGCTGCATGCGGTGCTGGATTTCATCGTCGACAACTACCAGCCCATCGTCTCCGACTTCGAACAGGAACTCGACGCGCTGGAGCACGAAGTATTCGCCGAGAGCTACCGCCGCGGCACCATCCGCCGGCTGTACGAACTGCGCAAGGAACTCACGCAAATGCGGATGGCGGTGGCACCGATGCAGGACATCCTGTCGCAGCTGATGCGCAATCCCGCGTTCACCATTCCCGATGAAGTGAAGCCGTATTTCCGCGACGTGCTCGACCACGCCGCGCGCGTCGGCGACACCATCGACACCCTGCGCGAGATGGTGACCGCGGCGATGAACGTGAACCTGTCGCTGGTCACCGTGGCGCAGGGCGAGATCGTCAAGCGACTGGCCGGCTGGGCCGGCCTGCTGGCGGCACCGACGCTGATCGCCAGCTGGTACGGCATGAACTTCGAGCACATGCCGGAACTGCACGGCCGCTACAGCTACTGGATCCTGATCGGCGGCGTGGCGCTGTTCTGCACCGGCCTGTACAGCTACCTGCGCAAGGTGCACTGGCTCTGACCGCCGTGCGTCTTCGACCAAAGTCGAAGACGATTCGCTGCATTGCGCATTGACCCCACGCATCGACGCGGACGACCCTAGCGTCTTCCCCGGGAGGATGCAGGATGAAAGCCTTTTCCAAGTTCGGCTGGGCGCTGCTCGCCCTGCTCGGCGCGTTCTGCCTGGGCACCATCGCGCTGCGGCGTGGCGAACAGATCAACGCGCTGTGGATCGTCGTCGCGGCGGTGTCGATCTACCTGGTCGCCTATCGCTACTACAGCCTGTTCATCGCGACGAAGGTGATGGGGCTCGACCCGACGCGGGCGACGCCGGCGATGCTGCGCAACGACGGCCTCGACTTCGTGCCGACCAACAAGCACGTGCTGTTCGGCCACCACTTCGCCGCGATCGCGGGCGCGGGGCCGCTGGTCGGCCCCGTCCTCGCCGCGCAGATGGGTTATCTGCCCGGGTTGCTGTGGCTGGTCGCCGGCGTGGTCCTCGCTGGCGCAGTGCAGGACTTCATGGTGCTGTTCATCTCCAGCCGTCGCGATGCGCGTTCGCTCGGCGATCTTGTGCGCGAGGAGATGGGGCGCGTGCCCGGCACGATTGCCTTGTTCGGCGCGTTCCTGATCATGATCATCATCCTCGCGGTGCTGGCGATGATCGTGGTGAAAGCCCTGGCGGAAAGCCCGTGGGGCATGTTCACGGTGATGGCCACGCTGCCCATCGCGATGTTCATGGGCGTGTACATGCGTTACATCCGCCCCGGCAGGATCGGCGAGATCTCGATCATCGGCATCGTGCTGCTGTTGCTGTCGATCTGGCTGGGCGGCAAGGTGGGCGCGCATCCCACCTGGGGGCCGGCATTCACCTTCACCGGCACCCAGATCACCTGGATGCTGGTCGGCTACGGCTTCGTCGCCGCAGTCTTGCCGGTGTGGCTGATTCTGGCCCCGCGCGACTACCTGTCCACCTTCCTCAAGATCGGCACGATCATCGCGCTGGCCATCGGCATCCTGGTCGTGATGCCGGAACTGAAGATGCCGGCGCTGACCCAATTCACCGATGGCACCGGCCCGGTGTGGAAGGGCGGCCTGTTCCCGTTCCTGTTCATCACCATCGCCTGCGGCGCGGTCTCCGGCTTCCATGCGCTGATCGCGTCGGGTACCACGCCGAAACTGCTCGCCAGCGAAGGCCACATCCGCTACATCGGCTACGGCGGCATGCTGATGGAATCGTTCGTGGCGATCATGGCGCTGGTCGCCGCGTCGGTGATCGAGCCGGGCGTGTATTTCGCGATGAACAGCCCGGCGGCGGTGATCGGCACCGATGCGATCTCCGCAGCGGCGAAGATCACCGAATGGGGCTTCACCGTGAGCCCGGAGATGTTGACTGCGACCGCCGCCGACATCGGCGAGCACACCATTCTCTCGCGTGCCGGTGGCGCGCCGACGCTGGCGGTCGGCATCGCCCAGATCCTGCACAACGTGCTGCCGGGCGAGAACACGATGGCGTTCTGGTACCACTTCGCGATCCTGTTCGAGGCCTTGTTCATCCTCACTGCAGTGGATGCCGGCACGCGCGCGGGCCGCTTCATGCTGCAGGATCTGCTCGGCACCTTCTCGCCGGGGCTGCGGCGCACCGAGTCGTGGACCGCCAATGTCATCGCCACCGCCGGCTGCGTCGCGCTGTGGGGCTACTTCCTCTACCAGGGCGTGGTCGATCCGCTGGGCGGCATCAATACGCTGTGGCCGCTGTTCGGCATCGCCAACCAGATGCTCGCCGGCATCGCGCTGATGCTGTGCACGGTGGTGCTGTTCAAGATGAAGCGCGACCGCTACGCCTGGGTCACCATCCTGCCGGCGACGTGGCTGTTGATCTGCACGGTCAGCGCCGGCCTGATCAAGATCTTCGATTCGAATCCGGCGGTCGGCTTCCTGGCGCAGGCGGCCAAGTACAACACCGGCATCGCTGCCGGCGAGATCGTCGTCCCGGCCAAAAGCATCGAACAGATGCAGCAGATCGCCTTCAACAGCTACGTGAACACCGGCCTGACCGCACTGTTCCTGTTCGTGGTGGCCAGCGTGCTGGTCTACGCGATCGGCGCGATCCGCAAGGCCCGCGCCAATCCGCAGCGCAGCGACCGGGAAACGCCGTATGTGGCCGTCGACCCGTCATTGGCGGCGCAGCTGTGACCGCGGGCACCGGCACCGCACTGGTGACCGGCGACCACTTCGCCACCCACAAGCGGGTGTGGCGACGGCTGGTGCAGACCGCGCGCCTGTGCTGCGGCATTCCCGATTACGACAACTACGTCCGCCACATGCTGGACAAGCACCCGGACCGCGAACCGATGGACTACAAGACCTTCTTCCGCGAGCGCCAGGAAGCCCGCTTCGGCGGGCGGTCCGGATTTCGTTGTTGCTGACTCAGCCCTGCCCGGCCATCGCGCGCAGGGTGATGCCGACGATGTACGCCGCCACCGTGCCCGTCGCGTAACCCAGCGCGCCGAGCAGCGCGCCCACCGGCGCCAATGCCGGATGGAAGACGCTGGCCACCACCGGTGCCGACGCTGGCCCGCCGATATTGCTCTGCGAGCCCATCGCGAAGAAGAAGAACGGCACCTTCAGCAGGCGACCGATCAACCACAACGCACCGATGTGGAACAGGATCCACATCAGGCCCAGGGCGAGCACCCACGGCTTGTCGGCCAGCGAGCCGATGTCCATCTGCATGCCGATGCAGGCGATCAGGATGTACAGGAAGAGGGTGCCGATCTTCGACGCGCCGGCGCCGTCCAGGGTGCGCGCGCGGGTGAAGCTGAGGGCCAGGCCGGCGAAGGTCGAGAGCACCACGACCCAGACGAACGGCTCGTGCAGGCTCACCGTGCGCGCCCACGAGACATTCGCGCCGAACCATGCCGACAACGGCGCGGCGACTGCATGCGCCAGGCCGACCACGCCGAACGCGATGCCGACGATCACCATCAGGTCCGACAACGTGGCCACGCGCTGGTGCTGGGCCTGGTAGTCGGCCAATCGCTGCTTGAGTTCATCGATCGAACGGGTGTCCGCGCCGCTGCGGGCATCGATCGCCTGCGCGCGATTGGCGAGGAAGATCAGCACCGCCATCCACACGTAGCCGACCGCCACGTCGACCACAACGAACTGGCCGAAGGTGGTCTCGTCGACCGCGAAGATTTCCTTCATCGCCACCATGTTGGCGCCGCCGCCGATCCAACTGCCGGCCAGCGCGGCCATGCCGCCCCAGGTATCGCCGGCCACGGTCTCGGGATGCAGCAGGCCCATCAGCCAGAACGCGGCGAACGCGCCCAGCATCACCGTCAGCGAGGCACCGAAGTACATCGCCAGCACTTTCCAGCCCAACCCGATCACACCCTTCAGATCGATGGTCAGGGTCAGCAGCACCAGCGACGCCGGCAGCAATACGCGGCTGGCCACCGGGTTGTAGAGCTTGCTGGCGCTGCCGTCGATCCAGCCGATGCTGTTGAAGATGCCGGGGATGAAATAGCAGAGCAGCAAGGGAGGGACGATGCCGTAGAACTTCTTCCATGCGCCGGTCTGGCGCGAGGAGGTCCAGAACACCAGGCCCAGCGTCGCCGCGATCAGGCCGAACAGGACGATGTCGTTCTGGATGAGGGCGGTACTGGCGGCGGCTTCTTTCATCGATTGCATGCTCCGTCATCCCGGCGTACGCCGAGATCCAGCCCCTTGCGGGCAAAGGCGAAAAAGCTGGATCCCGGCATTCGCCGGGATGACGAGCGGAACCTCACTGGCCGATGTGCTGCTTCAGCCAGCCATTGACCGTGTCATGCCACTGCACGCTGTTCTGCGGCTTGAGCACCCAGTGGTTCTCATCCGGGAAATACAGGAATTTCGATTCCACGCCCTTGCGCTGCAACGCGCTGAACAGTGCGATGCCCTGCTCCACCGGGATGCGGTAATCGAGCTGGCCGTGGATCACCAGCATCGGCACCTTGAAGTTGGCGACGTGGTTGGCCGGATTGAATTTCTGATAGCCCTTCGGGTTGTCGAACGGCGTGCCGCCGTTCTCCCACTCGCTGAACCACAGTTCCTCGGTGGCGTAACCCATCGCGTTGTTCTCGAACACGCCGTCATGGCTGACCAGGCACTTCCACGGCGAGTTGCCGTTCTTGTCGTACCAGTTGCCTTCGATCCAGTTGACCATGAAGCCGCCGTAGCTCGCGCCGAGCGCGCAGGCCTTGTCGCCGTCGAGGAACGCGTACTTCTTCTGCGCCGCCGCCCAACCCTTCTGCAGGTCTTCCAGCGGGCGGTCGCCCCAGTGGCCGCTGATCGCGTCGGTGAACTTCTGCCCGTAGCCGGTGCTGCCGTGGAAATCGATCATCACCACCGCGTAGCCCTGGCCCGCATACGTCTGCGGGTTCCAGCGGTAGCTCCAGCCATCGCCGAAGCTGCCCTGCGGGCCGCCATGGATCAGGAACGCGACCGGGTACTTCTTGCCCGCTTCGTAGTTCCACGGCTTCACCACGTAGCCGTGCACGGTCTCGTTGTTCCAGCCGATGAAGTTGAACTGCTCGTACTCGCCCCAGGCCACGTCCGGCAGCATCTCGCCGGCGCTCGGGGTGATCGCGCGAAGCGGCGCCTTGCCGTCGGCACTGCTGGTGGAAATGACGTCGCCGCTCTTCATCGAATTGCGCGAGATCGCAAGCGTCGGACCCGCCAAGTCGAACGAGGAAATGCTGCCGTCCTTGACCACGCTCTCGACTTCGCCATTCGCCAGCGAGACGCGGAACAACGGGTGCCGGCCAAGTTCCTGCGCGGTGGTGTAGATCCACTTCCCATCGGCGGACAGGGTGATGCCGTCAGCGGATGCGTCCCACTTCGATGCGATTTCCTTGCTCGCGCCGGAGGCCAGGTCCATCGCCATCAACGCGAAGCGGTCGGCCTCGAATCCCGGGCGCGCCATCGCGCGGTAGTACAACGTCTTGCCGTCGGCGCTGAACACCGGACCGGCATCCCAGGCGGGATTCTTCGCGGTCAGGTTGCGCGCGCCGCTGCCATCCGCATTGACCAGCCAGATGTCGAAATTCGTGCTCCATGGCTCCTCGCGGTTGGCCTGGCGCACGCTCATCGCCACCGACTTGCCATCCGGCGACCATGCGAAATCGGAGAGATCGCCGAACGGCTTCGACGGAATATCGCCGGCGATGTCGCCGCTCAGCAGCGTGCCGGCCTTGATCATGCCGTCGCCGCCCAGCTTCGCCGCGAACACGCGGTTGAGGCGGCCGTCGTTCCACGTATCCCAGTGGCGGATGAACATGCGGTCGAACACCTTGCCGGTGGTCTTCAGCGCATCGACCTCGTCGAGCTTCTTCTTGGTGCAATCGAGATCCGCCTTGCAGTCCGGGAACACCGCGAAGGCCAGCGCGACCTGCGAACCATCAGGCGACAGCTTGTAGCCGTCGACGTCGATGACGGTATCGGTCAGGCGCTTCGGTTCGCCACCCGCGACCGGCATCGCATACAGCTGCATCGAGCCCGACTTCGCGCTCATGAAGTAGACCGTCTTGCCGTCCGCCGAGAACGATGGCGAATTCACGTTCCAGCCGTCCGGCGTAAGCCGCGACGGCGGGCGCATGTCGCGGGTCACCAGGTTGCGTGTCCACAGCGAGGTGCTGGCCTTGTTGGTCGACTTGTCGACCACGCGCTTGGCGAACACCAGCACGCGGCCATCCGGCGACAGCGTCGGCGACGAATGGCGATCGAGGTAGGCCATGTCGCGCACTTCGAAACCGCGCGCGGCGTCGGCGACGGCGGGCAGCGAGAGCGCAAGGGCGAGCGGGAGGATGGCGTGGCGAAGGTTCATGGCAATGATCCGTGCTGCGAATGGAAATGCTGGAAAAAGAGCGCCCGCGACATGCGCGGGCGCGATGGATCAGCCGGCGTGCGGGTTGGCTTTCGCGCCGGTGCGATAGATCAGCCAGGCGACGATGGCCAGCACGGCCAGGCCGACGATCTCGCCCTGCTGGAACTGCGCAGGCAAGGCCAGCACCTCGCGATCCTTGGTCGCATAGATGGCCACGCCGACGGCGATGCCCATCAACGCTTCACCGGTGATCAGGCCGGCGGCGAACAGCACGCCCGGACGATGCGCGCGGTCGCGAAGGGATTCATCGTCGGTGCCGAAAATGCCGTGGCGCTTCTCGACGAAATAAGCGAGCAGGCCGCCCAGGAAGATCGGCACCATCAGCTCGAGCGGCAGGTAGATACCGATCGCCGCCGCGAGCACCGGCACGCGGAACGCCTTGCCGTTGGCCTTGAGCCATTCGTCCACGGCAATGATGAACGCGCCGACGCCGGCACCGATGCCGATGATCCCCCACGGCAGGTCCTTGCCGCCGAACATGCCGCCCGCCACCGACGCCATCAGCGTGGCCTGCGGTGCGGACAAGGGATTCGGATGTTCGGCGGTGGGCGCGCCGATGCCATAGGCCTGCGAGAGGATGTTCAGCACCGGCGCCATGATCAGCGCGCAGGAGAACGCACCGATGCCCAGCATCAGCTGCTGCTTCCACGGCGTGGCACCGACCAGGTAGCCGGCCTTGAGATCCTGCAGGTTGTCGCCGCCGACCGCTGCCGCGCAGCAGACCACCGCGCCGATCATGATCGCGGCCACCGCACCCAGCGGTGCACCACCTGCGCCGACCGCCATCTTGCCGCTCTCGCCCAGCAGCACCAGCAGCACCACCGACGCGAACAGGATGGTGGCGATGGTGATGCCGGACACCGGGTTGTTCGACGAACCGACCAGGCCGGCGAGGTAAGCGGAGACCGACACGAACAGGAAGCCGGCCACGATCATGATGATCGCCATCGGGATGCTGACGTGCCACAGGCCGACGATGGCCTGGTACAGCAACAGCAGCGGCACGACGAACGCCACCAGCGCGGCCAGCATCCACTTCATCGGCAGGTCGCGCTCCGTCTCGGGGACCTCGGCATTGGAGCCTGCACGCGCCGCGGCGATGCCGCTCCTCACGCCCGACAGCAGCGACTTGCGCAGCGAGAACAGCGTCCATGCGCCACCGATCAGCATCGCGCCGACGCCGAGGTAACGGATCTTGGCCGACCAGATCGCGCCGGCGATGTCTTCGGCGCCCGCGCCGGCGATGCTCGCCGCCAGCACCGGGTCGGAGTCCAGAAAGAACATGTGGTACAGCGGGATTGCGATGTGCCAGGACAGGATCGAGCCGGACAGCACGACGATGCCGATGTTGAGGCCGACGATGTAACCGACGCCGAGCAGCGCCGGCGACAGGTTGGTGCCCATGTAGCCCAGGTACTTGCCGAAGAAGCCGGCGCCCGCGGCGGTATCCGGGATCAGCTTCATGCCGCTGGCGGCGGCGACTTTCAGGAACGCGCCGATGGCCGCGGAGAATGCCAGGATCTTCAGGCCCGGCCCGGGATTCTCGCCAGCCTTCAATACTTCCGCAGCGGCCTTGCCTTCCGGGAACGGCAGCGGATCCTCGACGATCATCGAGCGCCGCAGCGGCACCGAGAACAGCACGCCGAGCAAACCACCGAGGCCGGCGATCGCCAGCACCCAGGAATATTTGAAGTCCTGCCAGTAGCCCAGGATGATCAATGCGGGGATCGTGAAGATCACGCCGGCGGCGATCGACGAACCGGCGGATGCGCCAGTCTGGACGATGTTGTTCTCCAGGATCGTGCCGCCGCCGAGCAGGCGCAGCACGCCCATCGACACCACCGCTGCCGGGATCGCGGTGGCGACCGTCAGCCCGGCGAACAGGCCCAGGTACGCGTTCGCAGCGGACAGGACCATCGCCAGTACCACCGCAAGGATCACAGCGCGGAACGTCAACTGCGGCGTTCCCGAACCTGAATTCGACATATCCCCTCTCCCAAGGCATGCAATCGACGAAAACTAGCGGCTGGGCCGTGCCAAGTCCAGTGCGAATAGCCGCTTGCTATGCTCCGCCGAACCTGCTCGGACGCAATCGATGAACGCAACGACCCTTGCTGGAAGCGCCGCGCGCGACGACTTCCTTGGCCATCCGAAGGGCGTCTTCGTCTGCTTCTTCACCGAGATGTGGGAGCGCTTCTCGTTCTACGGGATGAAGGCGCTGCTGTTGCTTTACCTGCTGAAGCACCATCGCTTCAGCGACGACATGGGCTACGACCTGATCGGTGCGTACGGCGGGCTGGTGTACGCCGTTCCGGTGATCGGCGGTCTGGTCGCCGACCGCTGGCTGGGCATGCGCAAGGCGGTGGTGCTGGGCGGCGTGCTGCTCTGCCTGGGCCATCTCGGCATGGCGGTGGAAGGCGTGGATGCGCGCGTGGTCGATGGCGTGGTGGTGCGCGATGAAGGCGCCTTGCAGGTGTTCTACCTCTCGCTCGCCTTCATCATCATGGGCGTGGGCTTCCTGAAGCCGAACATCTCCACCATCGTCGGCAAGCTGTATGCGGCGGACGATCCGCGTCGCGATTCCGGTTTCACCCTGTTCTACGCCGGCATCAACGTCGGCGGGCTGTTCGCGGGCCTGATCTGCGCCTTCCTCGGCGAAACCTATGGCTGGAAATACGGCTTCGGCGCGGCCGGCATCGGCATGCTCGCCGGTCTCTGCATGTTCCTGTGGGGGCAGAAATACCTGCATGGCCACGCCGAGCCGAAGGATCCTGCGACGCTGCGCATGCGCATCGGCCCCTTCGCGCGCGAGTGGTGGATCTACCTCGGCGCGTTCGCCGGCGTGGTGATCGTCTGGCAGCTGATCCAGCGCACCTGGACCGTGCATGGCGCGATGCACCTGGTCGCAATCGCATTCGGCACGTGGTTCGTGTGGTTCCTGCTGCGCCAGTGCAACAAGCTGGAACGCGAACAGATGATCGCGCTGCTGGTGACGATCCTGGGCGTGCTGGTGTTCTTCACCCTCTACGAACAGACCTACGGCTCGTGGCTGACCTTCACCGACCGGCTGATGACCAAGGACATGTTCCCGTCGCTGGTCAGCGATGCCAGCGGCACATTGCCCTGGTCGCTGTTCGTGATGATGGCGAGCCTGCCCTTGATGGTGCTGTCGTTGCGCGCCAGCGATCGCGGCAATCGCGCGCTCGCCGGATGGCTGGTCGTGCTGCTTGTTGCCGGCATGGCGGTGGCCTGCTTCCGCGACGTGGTGCTGGTGCCGCAAACCGCGGGTTCGCTGACCTTCCTCGGCTCGTTCTTCATCGTGCTGCTGTCGCCGCTGTTCGCGTGGCTGTGGCCGTGGCTGGAAGCGCGTGGGCGCAATCCCGGCAAACCGCTGAAGAGCGCGATCGGCCTGCTGTTCGCCGCACTCTCCTTCCTGCCGCTGATCGCCGCGGCGAAGATCGCGGGAACCGGCGCGATGGCCAGCGTGTGGTGGCTGGTGCTGGCCTACTTCATCCTCGAGATCGGCGAGATGTGCCTGTCGCCGATCGGTCTTTCGGCGGTGACGCAATTGTCGGTGGCGCGAGTGGTCGGGCTGATGATGGGCGGCTTCTGGCTGGCCACCGCCTACTCGGAAATGCTGGCCGCGCAATTCGGCAAACTGGCCTCGCTGGACATCCCCGAAGGCGGCCGCATCGACATGGCAGCCGCAGCATCGAAGTACGCGGAATTGTTCCAGATGCTGCTGTGGATCGGACTGGGGTCGGCTTTGTTGTTTCTGCTGCTCGCGCCGCTGCTGCGACGGATGATGCACGGCGTGAAGTGAGGCTGAGTGGAGGCCTGGCCGGGACCGGCCCCTTACCGGGCCGCTGCTACACTCGGGCACCCGTTCGACCAGAGACCTGCTACATGCCGACCACGCGCCCGCTCGCCTTCGCCCTGATCGTCGCCCTCGCCGCCGGCACCACCGCGCCCGACAGCCTCGCCGCGAAGAAGCCGGCCGCGAAGAAGAAGGCACCCGCGGTCGCGCTGGCCTGTTCTGATTTCCATGCCGAGGCGAACAAGGCCTGGCTGACTGCCAACCCGATGCCATCGTCCGGCGCGATCTCTTCCCTGGGTCAGCTGACCGCACGCGCGCAACAGCAGCAACGCGAATTGCTCGATGCCGCCATGCAGTCGCCGCAGGGCAACGTGCAGAAGCTGCTCGGCGACTTCTGGGCCAGCGGCCTCGACGAAGCCGCAGTGGAACGCGACGGTGCGAACCCGGTCGCACCGCTGCTGCAACGTATCGACGGCATCCGCAAGCCGAAGGACGTCGCGCCCGCGATCGCCGCGCTGCACCAGGTCGGCATCCCGGTGCTGTTCAACTTCACCGCCGACCTCGACCTGCGCGCGCTCGACCGCCACCTCGGCTATTTCAGCCAGGGAGGCCTCGGCCTGCCCGACCCTGCCTACTACTCGCGCACCGATGCCGACACCCAGGCGCTGGTCGCGCGCTACGCCGACTACATCCGCAAGATCCTGGTGCTCACCGGCGTCCCCGCCAAGGACCTGGAACGCGAAACCGCGCTGGTGCTCGACCTCGAAAAGAAGATCGCCGCCAGTGCGCGCCCGCTTGTCGAACTGCGTGATCCGAAGACCAACTTCGCGCCGATCGAGACCGCCGGGCTTGGCAAGCAGTACCGCAACCTGCAGCTGGACGCGTTCCTGAAGGCGCAGGGTGTCAGCGACGACACCGTGTCGATGGCCAATCCGGCGATGTTCGCGCAACTCGATGCGCTGGTCGGCGGTCTCAAGCCCGCGCAATGGAAGACCTACCTTCGCTGGCGCGTCGGCGATGCGATGGCCCCGCACCTGGCCAAGCCCTGGCGCGATGCCGCGTTCGATTTCCGCGGCAAGATCCTGCTCGGGCAAGCCGAACCGGCGCCACGCTGGCAGCAGGTGCTGGATGCGATCAACCTGGCCGCGGGGCCGATGCTGGGACGCGAGTACACCGCGCGCTACCTGCCGGATGCCACCCGCCAACAGGCGCAGGCCATCGCCACCCAGGTTCGCGACGCGCTGCAGCGCAACCTCGAGAACAGCACGTGGCTGGGCGATGCCGCGCGCCAGGAAGCGCGCAAGAAGCTCGGCAAGCTCAACATCGAGATCGGCGCACCCAAGCGCGACCTCGACTTCAGCGTGCAACCCATGGGACGCGGCAGCTTCGGCAGCAACATGCTGATCGCCTCGACCTGGCGGCATCGCGAGGAAATGAAGCGGATCGGCCGCGGCAATGCAGAACGTCGCTGGGACGTGCTGCCGCAGCAGCCTGCACTCGCCTACGACCTGGCGCACAACCGCTTGATCGTGACTGCAGCCATGCTGCAGGCACCGGTGTTCGATCCCGCAATGCCGCTGGCTGGCCAGTACGGTGCATTCGGTGCGCTGGTCGGCCACGAGATCAGCCATGCCGTCGATGGCCGTGGCCGGATGATCGATGCCGACGGCAACGTGCGCGACTGGTGGACCGGCGCCGAAGCAGCGGCTTGGGATACCACCGCACAGCGCGTGGTGAGCCTGTACGACGGTCTGGTCTACCCGGGGCTGCCGGCGATCAAGGTCAACGGCAAGCTGACCCGCGACGAGAACGTGGCCGACCTGGCCGGCCTGGAACTGGCGCGCGCCGCGTTGGTCGCTGCCGATGCGAAGGGTGGCGCGGTCGCGGACAAGGCCTTCTACACGGGCTGGGCACAGGTGTGGGCGCAGCAGGTGACCGCCGAGGAAGCCCAGCGCCGCTCGCTGCAGGACGTGCGCGCTCCGGGGCAGTGGCGGACCAATGCACCGATCATGCAGCAGGGTGCGTTCGGGACCGCGTTCGCCTGCAAGGTGGGCGCGCCGATGCAGCCCAAGCCGGAAACGCGGATCAGCATCTTCCACTGAGTTGCCGGGCACCAAAGAAAAGCCCCGCGAAAGCGGGGCTTTTTCGTGGCGGCATGCGATCGATCTATTTCACGATGCGCATGCGTGGACCGGGCTTCGATCGCCCACCGAACGGCGGCTGCCCGCGCCAGTAGCGGATCAGCAACCAGCCGAACAGCATCCCGCCGAGGTGGGCGAAGTGGGCAACGCCCGGCTGCAGTCCGGTCAACCCCAGCGAGAGTTCGAACACGCCGTACAGGATCACCAGCGTCCGCGCCTTCATCGGGATCGGCGGGAACAGCAGCATCACCCGCTGGTTCGGGAACAGCATCCCGTACGCCAGCAACAGGCCGAACACGCCGCCCGATGCGCCGATGGTGGGATATGGATCCTGCCCCTGCGACACCGCCATGGACGCAACCAGCAACTGGCACAGACCAGCACCGACCACGCAGACCAGGTAATAGGTGAGGAAGCGGCGATCGCCCCAGGTGTATTCCAGCTGCGCGCCGAACATCACAAGCGCGAGCATGTTGAAGGCGAGGTGCATGAAACCGCCATGCAGGAAGCCGTAACTCAGCAGTTGCCAGGGCAGGAAGGTCGGTGCACCCGCGGCTGCGTCGTACAGTCCGTCGTCAAGCGGCCACAGCATCAGCGACGCCAGCGCCACATCGCCGAGCAACCACTGCAAGGCAAACCCGGCGATATTGGCGATCAGCAGGATCTTGGTGACACGCGGCAGGTTGGGCAGCATCCGTGCGGCAATCCGGTTTCGTTGCAATGCATCATACGCGGCCGCTCATCCAGGCCCTCAACGCGGTCGCCACAGCGCTGCATCCAGCGAATCGTCTGATTCCTGGATGTGCACGCGCCCGTTGCGCAGTTGCACGCCTTCCGCGCGCAGGCGCTTGCTCTGTTCATCGAAGCCTGGCGAGCCGGGTGGAAAGGCAATACGCCCGTCCGAGCGGACGATGCGGTGCCAGGGCAGCGCCGGGTCCTCGTTCTGGCCGAGCACGCGGGCCACCATGCGGGCCCGCCCCGGCAGGCCCGCGCGTCGTGCGATATGCCCGTAACCCGCCACCGATCCACGCGGCACGGCGCGGATCGCGGCGAGGATCCTCTCCGGGGCGGGCGCGTCGGGCGGAAGCGGGCTTCGGGCAGGTGTGTCCGGCATCCGGGTTAGCATAGCCGCACCCCCAGACATTGATTTCCCGATGGACAATTTCGAACAGATCCGCAGCCACCTGGTCTCCGCCGGCTACAAGCTGACCTTGCAGGACGCCTTCCTCGCTTGCGTCGAACTGTCGCTCTCGAAGGGACGGCGCCACCAGGCGATCTTCCTGTCGGAGTTGCAGGACGACGATGGCCGCAACTACCTCCGCGTCAGCACCGCCATCGCGCCGATCACCGGCGTCGATGCGCGCCGCGCGCTGGCCTTCAACTGGGAAAACCGCGTGGGCTACCTCGCCATCGGCGAGCTCGACGGCGTGCCCTACCTGCAACTGTGCGAGAACCGCCCCTACGACTGCGTGGATGCCGCCGAGATCGACCGGCTGGTGCTGGAGATCGGCGGTACCGGCGACGAGATGGAACGCACGATGTCGGCGAACGGCGATCTGCTTTAAGTCGGCTTCGGCGCGCCATCGGTCGCGCTCCAACGGAAAACGCCGGCTCTCGCCGGCGTTTTCGTTTCGGGACATTGCTGCACCGGACGGTGCGCTGGCCTAGGACCAGCCCAGGGCATCGACCAGCCGCCACAGGCCGTAAGCGATGCCGCCCGCGGCCGGGATGGTCAGGATCCATGCCCACACGATCCGCTCGATCACCCCGAGCTTCAGCTTGCGCGGGTTCTTGGCGTAGCCGACGCCCATGATCGCGGTCGAGATGCTGTGGGTCGTGGAGACCGGCATGCCGAAGTGCGCGGCGGTGACCAGGATCGTGGCCGATGCGGTTTCCGCGGCGAAGCCGTCGATGGTCTGCAGCTTCACCATCTTGTGGCCCAGGGTCTTGATGATCCGCCAGCCGCCGGCGGCGGTGCCTGCCGCCATGACCAGCGCGCAGGTCGCGATCACCCAGCTGTCGATGTCGTCCTTGCCGCCGTCCGGATGCAGGAACGACAGCCACGCCGGCAGGTTGTCCAGCGTGCCCGCCGCCTGCGCACCGAAGATCGACAGGGCGATGATGCCCATCGTCTTCTGCGCGTCCTGGCGACCGTGGGCGAAACCCATGTACGCCGCGGACACCAATTGCGCCTTGCCGAAGAAGGCATTGACCCAGCGCGGCTTCGCCAGCTTCGACAGCGGCCGACCCGCTTTCATCAGCGAAGCGATGATCAGGTACAGCAGGGTGATGATGCCCACGCCCAGCAGGAAGCCGGCCAGCGGCGACGTCACCATCGGCACCACGACCTTCCACAACAGGCCCTTGTTGCTGGCCCAGTCGCCATCGCCGGCCTTCGACCAGATCAGCGACGCCCAGTTGTTCTGCGATGCCGCCATCGCGGCGCCGCACAGGCCGCCGATCAATGCATGCGACGACGAGGACGGCAGCCCGCGCCACCAGGTGATCAGGTTCCAGATGATCGCGCCGAGCAGCGTGCAGATCAGCACCTGCGAGGTCACGTTGACCACGTCGGTATCGACCAGGCCCGAGGCGATCGTCTTCGCCACCGCGGTGCCCATGAAGGCGCCGATCAGGTTGGTGGTGGCGGCAAGCATGATCGCCTGCCCGGGCGTGAGCACTTTCGTCGCCACCACGGTGGCGATGGAGTTGGCGGTGTCGTGGAAGCCGTTGATGAATTCGAACACCAACGCGGACACGATCACCACCAGCACGAGGGTCAACATCGTGGCGGCCCGTCAGCTGTTCTTGAGCACGATCTGGTAGGCGACCACGCCGGCCTCGCGGCAGCGGTCGATGGCCTTCTCCAGGATCTCGAAGAACTCCTTGAGCAGGAACATCTGCAGGCTGTCCAGCCTGCCGGAATAGATTTCCCGGTACAGCTCCAGCATCAGCCGGTCGGCCTCGTTCTCGATCGAGCGCAACTTGTCGTTGAGCGCGGTCATGCTGTCGATGTTCAACCGCTCAAGCTCGTGGACCATCTCCACCACCACGCCGGCGGCCTGTTCCAGCATCGCCGCGCGCGGCGCGAAATCGATCTGCTCGAGGTGCATGGTGGCCAGCGCATAGCGATCGGCGAACTTCTCGATCTGCTTGGGGATCTTGTACAGCGCAGAGCCCAGCGCCTCGATGTCCTCGCGCTCGATCGGGGTGATGAAGCTGTCCACCAGCGCCTGGCCGATCTTGTCGGAGGCGGTGCGCTCGCGCTGCCGGGCGAGCTTGAACGCGTCCAGCGCCGGCTGGCGGTCGGTGGCCTTCATCATCACGTGCAGCGCCTTGGAGCTGTCGTAGGCGGCCGAGGCCGCTTCGTCCAGCAGGAGGTAGAACTGCTTGCCGGAACCGAAAATCGTCTGCAGGGAGAACATGGTGGAGCCTGCGCTGGGGCGAATGGGCGGAATTATGACCGCTCGGTGACAGTCGTGCGCGGATGGGCCCCTGCTATGATGCGGCCGCGCCCCGGCGCATCCCATGGACGATTCCCCCGCCGCCCCCTGCAGACGACAGATCGTGCCCGCCCTCGGGTCCGCGCCGTCGCCATGTGCCGGCCGCCATCGCAAGCGGGTCGCTGCGCATGGTTGAGTTGCTGGTCGTCCTCTTCCTGATCCTGCTCAACGCCTTCTTCGCATTGTCGGAGATGTCGGTGGTGACCTCGCGCAAGGCGCGACTGAAGCAGCGCGCCGAAGACAGCGCAGGCGCCCGCAAGGCGCTGGAACTGGCCGAACATCCCGAACGCTTCCTGTCGACCGTGCAGGTCGGCATCACCACCATCGGCATCCTCACTGGCATGTTCGGCGGCGACGCCATCGGCGCGGCGATCGGGGTGTGGATCCTGCAGCACGCTCCCGCGATGAGCGCGCAGATGCCGTTTTTCGACAGCAGTTACGCCGATGCCGCTGGCAAGGTGCTGGCGATCGGCTTCATCACCTACCTCAGCATCGTGGTCGGCGAACTGCTGCCCAAGCGCCTCGCCCTGCTCGCCCCGGAACGCCTGGCCGGGATCGTCGCCCTGCCGATGCACTGGCTGTCGCGCATCGCCAGCCCGGCGGTATGGCTGCTCAGCGCGACGGTCCGCGCCCTGCTGAAGCTGCTCCGGGTCGACCGCACGGACAGTTCGCAGGTCACCGAGGAAGAGATCCACATGCTGGTGAGCGAAGGCCACGAGCAGGGCGTGATCGACCTGGACGAACGCAACATGCTCAACCGGGTCATGCGCCTGGGCGACCGCACCGCGGACAGCCTGATGACGCCGCGCACCCGCATCGCCTGGCTGGACACCGCCGCGCCGCTCGCCGAGAACCTGGCGGCCATGCAGGAGCACGAATTTTCCCGCTATCCGGTGTATCGCGGCAACGACAGCGACGTGGCCGGCGTGCTCGAGGTGAAGACGCTGCTGGACGAGCTCGGCAAGGAACAGCCGGTGCTGTTCCAGGACCTGCGCGAGCCGGTGTTCGTGTCGGAATCCACCCACGCGATGAAGCTGCTGGAAATCATGCGCGAGGAACAGCAGTCGATGGCGCTGGTGGTCGACGAATACGGCGACATCCAGGGCATCGTCACCATCACCGACATCATGGATGCCGTGCTCGGCCGCTTGCAGGCCGGCGAGGGCGAAGGCGACGAAGCACTGGTGGTCGAGCGCGAGGACGGCTCGCTGCTGGTCGACGGCGGCCTGCACATCGACGAGCTGCGCGAACTGACCGGCGAGCGCCTGGCCGATGCCGACGAGCACGGGTACAACACCACCGCCGGCCTGACCATCGCCCACTTCGGCCGCATCCCGCATGTCGGCGAATATTTCCAGCTCGGCATGTGGCGGGTCGAAGTCGTCGACCTGGATGGGCCGCGCATCGACAAGCTGCTGTTGCAGCGCCTGCCCGATGCCGCGGCAGACGCCGTCGATGGCTGATCCGGACACGCATCGGTCGGAAGCCGGGACACGGGCGATCCTGGACGCGTTGCTGGATGGCGACCCCACCCAATCGCTCGATTTCGATGCTCTCCTGGACGGCCTGGGCCGTCGCGCATTCGGCATGCTGCTGTTCGTCGCCGCCCTGCCCGCCTTCATCCCGATCCCGGTCGGCGGCGCGCTCAGTGGCCCGCTGATCATGCTGGTCGCAGCGCAATTGCTGGTCGGCATGGGCCACCCGTGGCTGCCCGGCTTCATCGCCCGCCGCGGCCCGAAGCGGCAAGCGCTGGCGCGTTTCGAACGCATCGTCGACCCGTGGCTGGCGCGCCTGGAGCGCTTGGTCAAGCCGCGACTGACCGCCGTGCTGGACCATCCACTCGCGAGCGCGTTCACCGGCCTGCTGCTGTTGCTGCTCGGCCTGTTGCTGGCACTGCCGATTCCGCTGACCAACTACCTCTTCGGCGGGCTGATCCTGCTCTATGCGCTGGCCCTGCTTGAACGCGACGGCGCGCTGATGCTGGCGGCCTGGGCGACCGGCATCGTTGCGCTGGTGACCACCGGCGCGCTGTCGGGCGGACTCATCACGGCCTTGCGGGCCTGGATCGAAACGACGTTCTGAGCGGCGTGCGAACGACCCGGCTGCGACCGGTCAGTCGAGCAGGCGGGCGAATTCCAGCGCGCTCATCGGGTGGCCCAGCCAGTAACCCTGGGCGAGATCGCAGTCGCGTTCGCGCAGCAGGTCGAACTGGCCCTGGCGCTCCACGCCCTCGGCCACCACGGTGATCCCCATCGAATGCGCCATCGCGATGATCGCGCTGGTCAGCGCCAGGTCGTCCGGGTCGCGCAACAGGTCGGTGATGAAACTGCGGTCGATCTTCAGGCCGTCCACCTGCACGCGACGCAGGTGGCTGAGGCTGGAATACCCGGTGCCGAAATCGTCCAGCCACACGCGCGCACCGATGTCGCGCAGGCGCGCCAGCAGCGCGGTGGCGTTGGCTTCGTCGCTGATCACCGCGGTCTCGGTCAGCTCCACGTGCAGGCGTTCCGGCGCCATGCCGCTTTCGGCCAACGCACTGGTGACCTGCTGGACCAGGTCGCCGCTGCGCAACTGCCGCGGCGACACGTTGACCGACACGAATGGCGGTTCGCCGGCCCCACGCGGCGTCGGCCAGCCGGCGGCTTCGGCGCAGGCGCTGCGCAATACTTCGGGGCCGATCGCTTCGATCAGGCCACTCTGTTCGGCGACCTCGATGAACACCGACGGCGCGATCGCCCCGTCTTCCGGATGATTCCAGCGCAGCAGGGCCTCGGCGCCGACCAGCACCCGATCGCGGGTGCGGAAGATCGGCTGGTAGGCCAGGCTCAATTCGCCGCGGCTCCACGCACCACGCAGGTCGTGCTCCAGGCGCACCCGGCGCTCCACCGCCTGGTCCATGGTCCGACTGTAGAAGCGGTAGCAGTTCTTGCCGGCGACCTTGGCCTGGTACATCGCGATGTCGCCATTCTTCATCAACAGGGACGCACTGGCCGCATCGTCGGGAAACAGGGCCACGCCCACCGACGAGCCCAGGAAGACCTGCCGCCCGTTGAGCAGCATCGGTTCGCCGAGCTCGCGGACCAGGGTCTCCGCGAGCCGCGTCACCATCATCCGCACGTCGCCCTCCGGCTCGTTGTCGCCGGCCTGCAGCAACACCACGAATTCGTCGCCACCGAAGCGCGCCACCATCGCGTCGGCACCGCGGATGGCATGCACCGCGCGATCGATCCGGGTCGCCACCTGCAGCAGCACTTCGTCGCCGGCCTCGTGGCCCAGGGTGTCGTTGACCCGCTTGAAGTCGTCGAGGTCGGCGAACACCAACGCCAGCTGCCTGCCGGCACCCTGCAGCGCGCGCAGGCGCTGGTCCAGCGACTCGCGGAAGGCGAGCCGGTTCGACAACCCGGTGAGCGCGTCGCTGTAGGCCACCCGGCGGATGTCGCGGTCGTGGCGGGCCACGCTCTCGCGCATGCGGCCGAAGGTGCGGATCAGGTCGCCGAGTTCGTCCTGGCGGTTGCTCACCGGTACCGGCGAGGAAAAATTGCCGGCCTCGATCTGCCGCGCCGCGTCGCCCAGCACCTGGATGGGCTGCACCAGCAGGCGTTGCACCACCGCGGCGGCCACCACCGCAATCACCGCCAGCGCTGCGCTCAACAGCAACAGCCACAGCAGGCTGCGCCGGCCGACCTCGTCGATCCTGCCACGCAGCGCGTCCATCGCCAGCGCCTCGTCGCGGGCCATGCCGGCCAGCGAATAACCGATGCGCACCCCACCCAGCCGCTCGTCGCCGATCATCACCGGCCGCGACACGTCCAGCAGTTGTCCCTGCATCTGCGCGTGCGGCCCGGAAGCGCCGATCACCTGCTTCGCCAGCGGGTCGTTCATCGGCTGGCCGAAGGCGGCGATGTCGCCGGAGCCATCGTGCAGGATCCGGCCCTGCGCGTCGTACACCAGCACGTAGTCGACATCGGCCTCGCGCAAAGCGGCGCGCGCCAGCGCACCCACCGCATCCAGGTCGAAGTAATACAGCGGGTTGGCGAGCGCATCCGCCAGCTGGCGCACTTCGGCCTCGCCATCCACCCGCACCTGCTCGGACAGCAGGCCATGCATGGCGTTGCGGGTGACGTCGCTGACTTCGTGCTGGCTGCTCTGCTGGCGTTGCCAGAGCAACACCATGACCAGCACCACGATCGCCAGCAGGGCCAGGATCGCGGCATAGAAACGCGACTGCAGGCTCAGGCCGGGCCTCCTCACTCGACCTCCGTACGCACGCGCTGGACGCCGTCGCCGAGTCGATCGAGTGCGCGCCGGTCTTCATCGGTGATCGGCACGAAGCGGGAGGTATCGATGAAACGGCGCAGCACCTCGCCGGCATCGGGATCGGTGGATGCCTCCATCAGCACTTCGCGCAGGCGCGCCTGGATCTTCGGGTCCATGCCATGGCGGGCCAGCATCAGCGCGCGCGGCACGTCATCGCTGCGCCCCACCACCCGGAAATCCTGCATGAACGAGGGTGGCATCCGCCGCGGGTTGGACCAGTCGAGGTTGCTGAAGACACCGGCATCCACCAGCTTCTTGTGCACCCAGGTGGTGATGTTCAGCTCGGTTCGCGCGAACAGGTAACCGACCGCATCGGGCGACGGCTTGTCCATCGGCGACAGCAGCAGCTCGAGGGTCATGCCCTGGTCGAGCAACTGGGCGGCCGGCAGGTAGTAGGCGCTGGTCGAGTACGGGTTCTGGAAGGCCACGCTGCGGCCGGCCAGGTCCTTCAGGGAATAGACCGGGCTGTCGCGGCGGACGAAGAACACGCTGTGGTAGCGGGTGGCGCCTTCGCGCTCGGTGACCAGGAACGATTTGGCGACGCCGCGGCGTTCCAGCAAGGCCGCATTGCCGGCGGTCTCGTTGACCCAGTCGACCCGGCCCCGGCGCAGGTAACTGGCCATCTGCTGCAGGTCCTTGGCCATCAGGATGCGACCGCTGCGAATGCCGACCGAGGCCATCCGCGGCACCACGTAATCCAGCAGCGGCTTGAGTTGGTCGTAGTGCGCCTTGGGGTCGTCGCTGACCCGGCCCAGCACCAGGACGCTGGCGTCGGCCTCGCCCACCGGCGGCGGCGCATTCGGGGTTTGTGCCTTCGCGACGGATGCCAAGCCCAGCAACACGCACAGCAGGCACGCCAGCGTCGGCAGCAAGCTTCGCGTCTTTAGCGGCACGTGGCGCATCCCCTGGTTGCCTTGGCGAGCCTACTCGATTTTTCCGCCGCCGGAACCGTTTCCGGCCAGCCATGCCATTCGCTGCGTATCGGCCAAGACGCCGCGCAGCAGACGCACCTCGGCGCTGTCGAGGTTCGCGCGCAGGTACAGCCGGCGCAACTTGCGCATCGCCGACGCCGGCGCGCGTCCCTTGTGGAAGTCGACCTGTTCCAGGGTCTCGGCCAACTGCGCGAACAGCCCCTCCAGTTCGGAATGCGGGGCGACATCGCCATCCGGCGGCGGCGTGCGCGCCGCGGCATCGCCAGCGCCGGCATCGCCCAACAGCGCGCAGCGCAGCTCATAGCTCAGCACCTGCACCGCGGCAGCCAGGTTGAGCGAGCTGAAGGCCGGGTCGGAGGGGATGTGCACCGCGGCGTGGCAGAGCTGCAATTCCTCGTTCTCCAGGCCGGTGCGCTCGCGTCCGAACACCAGCGCCACCGGCCCGCCCGCCGCAGCCACCACCGCCCGCCGGGCGGCCTCGCGCGGATGGATCGGCTCCAGCTGGATGCGCCGGTTGCGTGCGGTGGCACCCAACACCCAGCGGCAGTCGGCCACGGCCTCGGCGAGGGTGGCGAACACCGGCGCGGCCTCGACCAGGTCGTCGGCACCGGCGGCCATCGCGTGGGTATCGCGATCCGGAGCCTTTTCCGGCGCCACCAGCACCAGTTGCGACAGGCCCATGGTCTTCATCGCCCGCGCCGCCGAGCCAATGTTGCCCGGATGCTGGGTACCGACCAGGACAACACGCAGATTCGCGGCCTGCAGTTGCCCGGCCAAGGGGTTCGCAGCCGCGATGTCGGCAGCCGGATCGGAATTGGATGGATCACTCATGCGGCAATGGTAAACTCCGCGCCCCGGCCAACGCGCCGGGTTCGCTCTTTATCGCCATTGCCCCGCTCCTCGTGAGCACCGTTTCCTCTTCCCTACGAGGCGCTCCGCCATGCAGAAACCCGTGGTCAATGTCATGGTCAAGGCGGCCCGTTCGGCCGGTGGCGTCCTATTGCGCAGCATGCACAAGCTCGACGCGATCAACGTGGTCGAGAAGGACCGCATGGATTACGCCAGCGAGGTCGACGAGCAGGCCGAGAAGGCCGTCATCAAGGAACTGCGCAAGGCCTATCCGGATGCCGCGTTCCTGGGCGAGGAAGGCGGCGCGCAGGGCAAGGGCAACGCGGTGTTCGTGATCGACCCGCTCGACGGCACCAGCAACTTCCTGCATGGCTTCCCGCACTGGTGCGTGTCGATCGCCCTGGTCGAGAACGGAGAACCGCAGCACGGGGTGATCTTCGACCCGCTGCGCAACGAGCTGTTCACCGCCAGCCGCGGCAGCGGCGCAGTGCTCAACGACAAGCGCATCCGCGTCAGCGAGCGCAAGGACATCACCGGCGCCTTGCTGATCACCGGTTTCCCGCCGCGCGAGCGCGAACGCGCCCCGGCCCACCTTGAATGCGTGCGCGAGCTGTTGCGCAGCGCCGAGGACATCCGCCGCACCGGTTCGGCCGCCCTCGACCTGGCCTACGTGGCCTGCGGCCGCAGCGATGGCTACTTCGAGGCCGGGGTGAAGCCCTGGGACATCGCCGCCGGCGTCTTGCTGGTGCGCGAGGCCGGCGGCCGCGTCTGCGACTTCCGTGGCGCCGCCACCGGGCCGATGGACAGCCGCGGCATCCATGGCCGCCACCTGGTAGCCGGCAACCAGAAGCTCAGCGCCGAGCTGCAGAAGACCATCGTCCAGTCCGGATACGCCGCCGTCTTCAACTGAAGCATCGGTTCGCGCCAACGAAAAGGCCGCGCAATGCGCGGCCTTTTCGTTTGGTCTCGTCGAGGGGCAGGCACGGGGCCTGCCCCTACCGGCGGGTTACGGACGGCGCGCCAGCGCCTCTTCGTCCTTCGCCTTCGGCAGCAGGTCCTGCTTGGTGACCTTGAGGAAACCCATGGTCAGCAATGGACACGCCACGAAGATCGACGACACCGTACCGATGATGATGCCGATGATCATCGCCTCGGCCATCCCGCGCAGCGAGTCGCCGCCGTAGATGTACAGCGAGAGCATGCTTAGGAACGCGACGAACGACGTGATCACCGTGCGCGACAGGGTCTGGTTGACCGACTTGTTGAGGATCGTCACCGGATCCGCGCGCATGCCGCGGAAATTCTCGCGGACGCGGTCGAACACCACGATGGTGTCGTTGATCGAGAAGCCCATCACCGAGAGGATGCCGGCCAGCACGTTGAGGTCGAACTCGTGCCCGCTCAGCGCGAACCAGCCCACGCAGATCAGCACGTCGTGCAGGGTGGTGATGATCGCGGCGACCGCGAACTTCTTCTCGAAGCGCAGGGAGATGTAGCCGAGGAAGCCGATGAGCACGAACAGGACGGCATAGATGCCGTCGATCGCCAGATCCTTGCCGACCTGCGCACTGATCACTGCGCTGCTGCGCTTCTCAGCGGGGTTGCCGGCCAGCGAGGCCGCCTTGGCCACCGCGTCGCCGATGCTGCTGGCCTGGTCGGCGCCGGCTTGTTGCTTGCCGGTGGCCTGCAGGCGCACCAGCAGGTCGTCGCCGGAGCCGAAGTTCTGCACCTGCGCGCCGTGGTAACCGGCATTGGCGAGTTGCTCGCGCACGGTATCGACATCGGGCGTCTTGGCGTAGCGCAGTTCCACGCCGATGCCGCCAGTGAAGTCCAGGGCGAAGTTGAAGCCGCGGGTGCCCATCGCGCCCAGTGCGACGACCATCAGCAGGAAAGCGACGCCCAGCGACACCCAGCGCATGCGCATGAAGTCGATGTTGCTGTCGTACGGGAACACATTGAACGGTTTCATTGATCGTGCCCCTTAGATCGCGACCGACTTGATCTTCTTGCGCCCGCCGTAGATCAGCGTGGCGATGCCGCGCGACACCGACACCGCGGTGTAGGCGGAGGTGGCGATGCCGAGCATGGTGGTCATGCCGAAGCCCTTCAGCGGACCGGAACCGAAGGCGAACATCGCCAGGCCGGCCAGGAACGCGGTGACGTTGGCATCGAGGATGGTGCCGGACGCACGCTCGTAGCCCTCGGCGATGGCCTTCTGCGGTGGCAGGCCCAGCCGCAGCTCCTCGCGTATGCGTTCGTTGATCAGCACGTTGGCGTCCACCGACATGCCCACGGTCAGCGCGATGCCGGCCAGGCCGGGCAGGCTCATGGTCGCCCCCAGCACCGACATCAGCGCAAACACCATCAGCAGGTTGATCAGCAGCGCCACACAGGTGATCAGGCCGAACATCCGGTAATAGACCAGGAAGAACAGCAGGGCGAAGATGAAGGAGAACGCCACCGCGGTGAGGCCGCGCTCGATGTTCTCCTTGCCCAGGCTGGGGCCGATGGTGCGCTCGTCGACGAAGTCCATCGGCGCCGCAAGCGCGCCGGCGCGCAGCAGCAGGGCCAGGTCGGCGCCTTCCTTCATGCTCTCCAGGCCAGTGGTCTGGAAATCGCGACCGAGGGTGCTCTGGATGACGGCGACCGAGATCACCTGCTCGTTGATGCGGGTCGTGCGCACTTCCTTGCCGTCGACGAGCTTCACCTCCGGCACGCGCTCGATGTACACCACCGCCATCCGCTTGCCGACGTGCGCGCTGGAGTAGTCGAACATCCGCTGGCCGCCGACGCTGTTCAGGCGCACGCTCACGGCAGGGGTACCGGACTGCGAGTCGAAGAACGAGGTGGCGTTCTGCAACTGCTCGCCCGAGGTGATGATCCGCTTGTTGAGCAGCACCGGCAGCGGCTTCCCGTCCGGACCGATGTCCTTGCTGTAGTAGATGCGCGCTTCCGGCGGCACGTTGCCGGTGTCACGGGCCTCGATCGCGTTGCCTTCGACCACGCCGCGGTATTCCAGCGTCGCAGTGGCCCCGAGGATGCGCTTGGCCTGCGCGGTGTCCTGCACGCCCGGCAGCTGGACCGCGATGCGATCCGCGCCCTGCCGCTGGATGATCGGCTCGGCCACGCCGAGTTCATTGATGCGGTTGCTGAGGGTGCCGATGTTCTGCTGGACCGCATCGGTCAGCATCTTGTCCAGCTCGGCCTGCGGGATGCGGACGCTGATCGAGTTGTCGGTCGTGTTGATCTGGTAGGTCGGCATGTCGCGTGCGAGCAACGAACGCACCTTGCCGGTGTCCTGCCCGGGGGTCAGGGTCGCGACCACGGTGTTGCCCGCAGCCGGCTCGACCGAGCTGTAGATGATGCGGTTTTCGCGCAACTGGACGCGCATGTCTTCGGCCGTGGCCTCGAAACGCTTGGCCAGCGCGGCCTCGCGATCGACCTGCATCAGGAAGTGCACGCCGCCACGCAAATCGAGGCCCAGGAACATCGGCCTGGCGCCGACCGCACGCAACCAGCCCGGGACGGTGGAGGCCTGGTTGAGCGCGACCACGTAGCTGGTGCCCACCTCGTCGCGGATCACCTGCGCGGCGCGCGTCTGGATATCGTCGGTAGTCGTGCGCACCAGCAGGTTGCCATCGCTGCCGATCACGCTGGACATGAACGGCACGCCCTGCTTCTTCAGCGCAGCCTCGACGCGGGTCTTGAGCGCGGCGTCGACCTGCGAACCGCGGTTGGCGGTGACCTGCACGGCCGGATCCTGCGGGAACAGGTTCGGCGCGGCGTACAACACGCTCAGCGCCAACACCAGCACGATGACAAGGTATTTCCAGCGGGAATATTCGAGCATCACGACACCCTGCGCACGGCCGTTGCGACCGGCGCTTGTTGCTGCTTAAGGAAGGATCAGACCGACTTCAGGGTGCCCTTGGGCAACACGTTGGCGATCGCGGCGCGCTGCACGCGCAGCTGCACGCCATTGGCGACCTCGACGGTCACGAAGTTCTCGCCGATCGCGGCCACGGTGCCGGCGATGCCGCCGCTGGTGATGACTTCGTCGCCCTTCGCCAGCTTGTCCAGCATGGCGCGATGCTCTTTCTGCCGCTTCATCTGCGGGCGGATCATCAGGAAATACATGATCACGATCAGCAGGATCGGGAACAGCAGGGTGGACATCATGCTGGGCGCGGCGGGCGCGCCAGCGGCCTGGGCGTGGGCAACCGGGATCAGGAAATCGAGCGGGTTCATGCGGGAATCCGTGTCAGCGAAGCGGGTGGTCTGGCCGAGGCCAGCCGGGAATTATGCCACGTGGGCCGGCGCGCAGCCTTTCAGGGCCGCCGGGCCGCGTAGAAAGACTCCCGGAACGCCGCAAAGGTTCCCTGCTCGATCGCCTGCCGCATCCGCGCCATCAGGCGCTGGTAGTGGCGCAGGTTGTGCAGGGTGCCCAGGATCGGTCCCAGCATCTCGTTGCAACGGTCCAGGTGGCGCAGGTACGCGCGGGTGTAGCCGCCAGCGCAGGCCACGCAGTCGCAGCCCTCCTCGATCGGGCGAAGGTCGCGCTCGTACTGCGAGTTGCGCACCCGCACGACGCCGGTATCGGTGAAGAAATGGCCATTGCGCGCATTCCGGGTCGGCATCACGCAATCGAACATGTCCACGCCGCGCGCCACCGCCTCGACCAGGTCCTCAGGCCGGCCCACGCCCATCAGGTAGCGCGGACGATCCGTCGGCAGCTGCGGCGCGGTGTGGTCGAGCATGGCGTTGCGCTCGGCTTCGGTCTCGCCCACCGCGAGTCCACCGATTGCATAGCCATCGAAACCGATCTGCTTCAGCCCGTCCGCCGATTGGGTGCGCAGGTCGTGGTGCACGCCGCCCTGGACGATCCCGAACAGCGCCGCGTCGTTGCCTGCGTGGGCGACCTTGGAACGCTCGGCCCAGCGCAGCGACAGCTCCATCGAACGCTCGACCACGCGCTTGTCGACGGGCTGGCCATCCACGGTCACCGGCGGGCATTCGTCGAAGATCATCACGATGTCGCTGCCCAGCACTTTCTGGATGTGCATGGACTCCTCGGGGCCGAGGAACACCTTGCTGCCATCGGTCGGTGCGGCGAAGGTCACGCCGGCCTCGGTGATCTTGCGGCGGTTGGCCAGCGAGAACACCTGGAAGCCGCCGGAATCGGTGAGGATCGGGCCGTCCCAGCGGGCGAAGCCATGCAGGCCGCCGTGGGCCTCGATGACCTCCAGGCCGGGCCGCAGGAACAGGTGGAATGTATTGCCGAGGATGATCTGCGCACCGAGGTCGCGGACCTGGTCGGGCAGCACGCCCTTGACCGTCCCGTAGGTGCCGACCGGCATGAACGCCGGGGTTTCGATGACGCCACGCGGGAAGGTGATGCGGCCGCGGCGCGCGGCGCCGTCGGTGCCGAGCAGTTCGAAGTTCATGCGGCTCATGCGGAAGAACCCTTCGTTCTCGATCGCAGGGCGCGCCGATGGGGTACTCCTGCGCGTCTTGTGCCACCGACAATAGCCGCGGCGCCGCCGCGCCCCAGCCTGGGCGGGATCGCAGGAGTACCCCATCGGCGCGCCCTGCTCGTCGTGGTTGACTCGCACTTCATCGCTGTTCCTCCGCCGGGAACAGCAACATCGCATCGCCATAGCTGAAGAAGCGATAGCGCTCCCGCACGGCATGCTCGTAGGCGGCGAACACGCGCGCCTTGCCGGCGAACGCCGACACCAGCATCAGCAGCGTGCTTTCCGGCAAATGGAAATTGGTCAGCAGCGCATCGATGCTGCGGATGCGGTAGCCGGGGAAGATGAAGATGTTCGTTTCGCCGGCGAACGGCTGCAGCTCGCCATCGACCAGCGCGCTCTCCAGCGCGCGCAGCACCGTGGTGCCTACCGCGACGACCCGTCCTCCCGCAGCACGCGTACGCCGGATCTGCTGCACCAGTTCCGCGCCGACATTCAGCCATTCGCTGTGCATGCGGTGGTCGCGGATGTCCTCCACCCGCATCGGCTGGAAGGTGCCGGCGCCGACGTGCAGGGTGACATGCCCGAACTGCACGCCGTGTTCGCGCAAAGCATCCAGCAGCGCATCGTCGAAATGCAGGCCGGCGGTCGGTGCCGCGACCGCGCCGATCTCGCGGGCAAACACGGTCTGGTAGCGCTCGGCATCGTCCGCGCCGGGCTCGCGCTGGATGTACGGCGGCAGTGGCAGCCGGCCGGCATGCTGCAGCCACTGTTCCAGCGACTCGCCGACATGGAAGCGCAGGTGCCAGAAACTGTCCTCGCGCCCGAGCACTTCGACCTCGCCGCCCGCATCCAGCGCGATGCGGCTGCCGGGTTTCGGCGGCTTGCTGAAGCCGAGTTGCGCGCGCGCCTCGTTGCCCGGCAGCAGGCGTTCGATCAGGAATTCCACGCGCCCGCCGGTGGCCTTGGTGCCGAACAGCCGCGCCGGGATCACCCGGGTGTCGTTGAACACCAGCAGATCGCCGGGCTGCAGCAGCGACGGCAGGTCGCGCACGCCGCCGTCATCGAATGCGGCATCGCCCGGCGGCACCAGCAGCAGGCGGCTGGCGGAGCGCTCAGGCAGCGGCGCCTGCGCGATCAGCGCATCGGGCAATTCGTAGTGGAAATCGGACTTCTTCAAGGGGGCTGCAGGCCTTGCGGGGCGCGCATTGTAGGCGAGCGGCGCTCAGCGCTCGAACTTGGTCGACAGGATGATCGAGGTGGTGGTCCGCTCGACGCCGTCGATCGCGCCGATGCGGTCGGTGAGCACGTCCATCTCGCCGACGTTCGACGCCACCGCCAGCGCGACCAGGTCATGGCCGCCGCTCACCGAATGCAATTCGCGCACTTCGTGCATGCCCTGCAGCGACTTGACCACGCTGGGCATCTGCTTGGGACGCAGCACGATCAGGATGTGCGCGCGGATGCGGCTGCGCTCCAGCTCGTCGTCCACCCGCACCGTATAGCCGCGGATGACGCCCTCCTGCTCCAGTCGGGTGATCCGGTTCTGCACCGTAGTCCGCGACAGGCCCAGCCGCCGCGCGATCTCCGCGGTGGAGGCGCGCGCGTCCTCGCGGAGCAGCGAAAGCAGCAGTTCGTCGGCCTTGGAAATGCGCATATCGCCGGATCATACCGTCGTTTCGCCGGTTTTCATCGTCGAACTGGACGAATCCACCCTTTCGACTGGCGCCGATCCCGCGATAATGACGGTTTGCGCGCACCAGCCTGCTGCGGCTGCGCATCCGTCGGAGAACCCGCCATGTCCTTGCTCGATACCCTTGCCCCGCTGCGCGCCCACGGCCATGCCCGTACCCCCGGCCTCGACGACGCCACCGTGCTCGACTTCGCCGGCCGCGATGCCGACCTGGTTGCCGCCATCAATGCCGCCGCGGCGGAGTACCAGAAGGTGCGTGCCGAATTCCCGGCCCTGCTGGACATGGACGAGGACGCGCAGGCCGCCGAGGTGCAGTCCGGCTTCGTCAATTTCTACTCGCAGGACGCCGCCAACCCGTACGTGGCCCTGGCTGCGCGCGGCCCGTGGATCGTCACCCTCAAAGGCGCGGTGATCTACGACACCGGCGGCTACGGCATGCTCGGCCTGGGTCATGCGCCTGAGGCCGTCATCGAAGCGATGGCCAAGCCGCAGGCGATGGCCAACATCATGACCCCCAACGTCTCGCAGCTGCGCTTCGCGAACGCGATGCGCAACGAGATCGGGCAGGCCCGTGGCGGTTGTCCGTATGCCGCGTTCCTGTGCCTGAACTCGGGCTCAGAGTCGGTATCGCTGGCGGCGCGCATCGTCGATGCCAATGCCAAGACCCAGACCGACCCGGGCGCGCGCCACGCCGGCAGGACGATCAAGCGCATCGTCGTGAAGGGTGCCTTCCACGGCCGCACCGAACGCCCCGCGCTGTATTCGGATTCGAGCCGCAAGGCCTACGTGCAGCACTTGGCCAGCTTCCGCGGCGAGGATTCGGTCATCGCGGTGCCGGCGTACGACCACGAC
>JAVWUU010000008.1:0-51447 GCA_036666995.1 Thermomonas sp. | reverse complement strand
TGGGCCCGGCGAACACGATCAGCGACAGCAGCCACGCCAGCGCCAACGCAGCGGCGGGCGTCCAGCCGCGCCAGCGCTGCAGCGGCCATGCCGCGGCAAGCGCCAGCAGCGCAAGCAGGGCGTGCTCGACCGCGCGCGGGATCGGCAGCTGCTCCCAAAGCCGATGCAGCACCAGCCCGGCTACGCACAACACCATGCCGGCCCAGAGCAGGGCGGCGGGAATCGGCGATGGGCGCGTGCTGTCGGGCATCGGCGCCATGCTAGGGGCTTGCGGTGGGGCGTCAATGGCGCGTGCGCGGCACTCGCAGGGCAGCCGTTAGAATCGAGGCATCCGAACACGAGCCCGTCCATGAGCGCACCCCTGCATGTCGTTGTCCTGGCCGCTGGCGAAGGCAAGCGGATGAAGTCCGCATTGCCGAAGGTGCTGCAGAAAGTCGCAGGCCGGCCGATGCTGGCGCATGCCATCGACGCGGCGCGCGCGCTGTCGCCGGAGGGCATCCACGTGGTGTACGGGCATGGCGGCGAGCAGGTGCGCGCGGCCTTCGCCGAGCAGCCCGACTTGCAATGGGCGGAGCAGACGCAGCAGCTCGGCACCGGCCACGCCGTGCAACAGGCGATGCCGGGCGTGCCCGACGATGCCAGGGTGCTGGTGTTGTATGGCGACGTGCCGCTGATCACCGCGCACTCCCTGCAGCGATTGCTGGATGCGCCGGGTCGACTGGCCGTGCTCGCCGCCGAGCTGCCGGATCCGACCGGCTACGGCCGCATCCTGCGCGATGCCGAGGGCCGCGTTGCTTCCATCGTCGAGCAGAAGGATGCCGACGAAGAACAGCGCCGCATCCGCCTGGTCAACACCGGCGTGATCGCCGCCGACTCCACCGCGTTGCGGCGCTGGCTGGATCATCTCGGCAACGACAACGCGCAGGGTGAGTACTACCTCACCGACGTGTTCGCGGCGGCGGCAGACGAATACGCGGCGGCGGAAATCGTGGTGGTCGCCGACCCGCTGGAAACCGAGGGCGCGAATGATGCGTGGCAACTCGCGCGGCTCGAGCGTGCGTTCCAGCTGCGCCAGGTGCGCGCGCTGTGCGTGGACGGCGCGCGGGTGGCGGATCCTGCGCGCATCGACATCCGCGGCAAGGTCCGCGTGGGCCTCGATGTCGAGATCGATGTCGACGTGTTGTTCGAGGGCGACGTGGTGCTTGGCGACGGCGTGCGCGTCGGTCCGTTCTGCCGGATCAAGGACAGTACGCTGGCTGCCGGCACCGAGGTGCGCGCGCATTGCGACCTCGACGGTGCGCGCAGTGAAGGCGCGGTGCATATCGGCCCGTACGCGCGGCTGCGCCCGGGCACCGTGCTCGCCGATGGCGCGCACATCGGCAATTTCGTCGAGACCAAGAACGCCCGCGTCGGCGTGGGCAGCAAGGCGAATCACCTCAGCTACCTCGGCGATGCGGTGGTCGGCGCCGGCGTGAACATCGGCGCCGGTACCATCACCTGCAACTACGACGGCGCGAACAAGTCGACCACCACGATCCACGACAACGCCTTCATCGGTTCCAACAGCGCACTGGTCGCACCGGTGACGATCGGCGAAGGCGCGACCATCGGAGCGGGTTCGGTGATCGGCAGGGACGCACCCGCGGGGGCGTTGACCGTGGCGCGCGCGCGCCAGGTCACGCTGGACGGCTGGGTGCGGCCGGTGAAGCTGCCGAAGCAATAACGCCGGATCAACCCGCGCCGTGAAATGACCTTGGCGCGGCGTCCGCCATGTGTGTCCGCGCGAACAACAGTTCCGCGACGATGAGGTTCGGCACCCAGCACAGCCAGGCGATGACGGGATAGGCGACGTCGAAGGGAATCGCCGCGAGCATCGATGACGGCAGGTAGATGCGCAGGGTCACCGCCGCAAGCGTGAGCGACACATTGCGGATCATCCATGTGCGGTGCTCCGCTACGGCACCTCGGCGGATGGCCTGGTATGCGCGCAGGCCGGTGTAGAGCCAGCCGACCGCCAGGCAGGCGAAGCCCAGCTTTGCGATCACGCCGCCGAACGCGAAGATCGACATGTACAGGCCGGCCAACCCGCCCACGACAACACCCACGCTCAGATAAGTGCGACCCATGGCGCGATGCACGCGTGGACGTGCGTTGCGGAGCCGGCGGGAAAACTGGAAGGGTGCGAGCGACAAGGCGATCAGCGATGCGAACACATGCGTGTAGATGCCGATCGGGTGAATCACGAAATTGAGCTTCATGTCGGGATGGACCAGGTCGCCCAATGGCATGAAGCCGTACGCGAACACGGCATAACCGGCGACGCCGAGGGCGAAAAAATAGAACAGGATCGTGCCGAGCAATTTCAAGGGCATGCCTCTACAACAATGGGAGGGAGATCAGGGGCTGGGTCGGCGATGCATCCGCGAGTCAGACCGGCAACACCATCGACACGCACAGCCCGCCGCCTTCGCGATTGAGCAGGGCGATGCGGCCGCCGTGGGCCTCGGCGATCTCGCGGGCGAGGGCGAGGCCGAGGCCGGTGCCGTGGCGCTTGGTCGAATAGAACGGCAGCAGCGCGTTGGCCAGCACCGCGTCGTTCATGCCGCTGCCGCGATCGAGCACGTCGATGCGCCAGCCTTCCGGTGTGCGCCGCACCGAGGCGCGCACTTCGTCGGCCGAGGTGCCTGATTCGTGCGCGTTCTTGAGCAGGTTGAGCAGCGCCTGTTCCATCTGTGCGACATCGAATCTGGCCACGCCATCCTCGGGCTGCACGTCGGCGGCGAAGTCCACTTGCGAGCGCAGCTGGGCGAGGAAGCGCGTCCATTCCACCGGGACGCTGCGCGGTGCGGGCAGCTTGGCGAAGCGCGCGTAGTCGCGGATGAAGCCTTCCAGGTGGCGCGCGCGATCCTCGATGGTCGCCAGTGCGGCAGGCAGGCGTTCGTGCTGGCCGCGCCGCAGCAGTTCGGCGCCGGAATGCGCCAGCGAGGCGATCGGCGCCAGCGAGTTGTTGAGCTCGTGGCTGATGACGCGGATCACCTTCTTCCAGGTCTGCACTTCCTGCCGACGCAATTCCGCGGTGAGCTGGCGCAGCAGCACCAATTCGTGAGGGCGGCCATTGAGGCGGAAACCGCGCCGCGAGAGGTGGTAGATGTCTTCGTCGTCCTCGCTGCCGACGGTGAACATGCCGTCGCCGCCGCGTTCGAAGGCTTCCTGCAAGGCGGTGTCGGCGCTGGCCAGCACGTCTTCGAACGCACGGCCTTCCAGCCGCCGGCCTTCGCCGAGCATGCGTCGCGCGGCGAGGTTGCCGAGCACGATCCGTCGTGCTGCATCGACCAGCACCATCGCCACCGGCGTGTTCTGCACCATGGTGTCGAGCAGCAGTTCGCGTTGCACCAGCGCGAGTCGTTGCTCGCGCAGCGCGTTGCCCAGCGCGTTGTGCGCGTCGACCAGTTCGATCAGGTCGCTGGCCTTGTCCCAGGTGATGCCGAAGCTGAAATCGCCATCGCGGTAACTTGCGACGGTGCCGGCGAGCGCGCGGAACAACGCACGCATCGGCACCAGTGCGCGCCAGATGATCGCGGCGACGATGCCGCCGACGATAAGCGTCGATGCCAGCGCCGCCGCCCACATCGGCATCCAGCGCGTGAGCAATACCGTGGACGCGGTCGCCGCCGCGATCCCGCCGATCGTGATCGCGATCATCCGCACCGCGATCGGGAGTACGCGCAGGACCCGCATCAGCTTCTGGCGATGCCGAGCCGGTCGAGCCGGCGATACAGCGCCTGCCGCGACAGGCCCAGGTCGGCTGCGGCTTGCGCCAGCACGCCGCCGTTGCGCTCGAGCGCAGCTTCGATGGTGGCGCGGTCCGGCTCGTCGCCGTTCGCGGGCGCGGCGTCCTGGCCGGGTGGCAGGGCAAGATCCGCCGCCGCGATGATCTCGCCGCGCGCGAGCAGTGCCGCGCGTTGCACGGCATTGCGCAATTCGCGCACGTTGCCGGGCCATGCATGGCGTTGCAGCGCGCGTTCGGCATCGTCGCCGAGCCGCTTGCCGGCAGGCAGGAAATGCCGGGCCAGCGGCAGGATGTCGCGCGGCCGTTGCGCGAGCGGCGGCAGGCGCAGTTCGATGCCGTTGAGCCGATAGAACAGGTCTTCGCGGAAACGGCCGTCGGCGATGAAGGCCTGCAGGTTGGCATTGGTCGCGCTGACGATGCGCACCTTGACGCTGCGCTCGCGGTTGCTCCCAAGCCGCTGGAAGCGGCCGGTTTCCAGCCTCGGCGCCGAACAGTTCGGCTTCGATCAATTCCGCGGGCAACGCGCCGCAGTTGAGTGCGATGAACGGCCCGTTCCGTACCAGCGAGTTGGCGTGGATGATTTCGGCGTAGCGTTCCTTGCCGGCGCCGTTCGGACCGGTGATGAGCACCGGGATGTCGGAGCGCGCCACCTGGCAGGCCAGCGCGAGTGCGTTCTCGCTGGCCGGGTCCGCATACACGATGCCGCGCAGATCGTAGTCGCGCAGCAGGGCATCGCGGCGGCGACGTTCACCGGCATGTGTCTGCGCCAGTTCGTGACGGGTCTCGACGAGCTCCAGCAGGTTGTTCACCGTCACCAGCAGCTTGCGGTCGTCCCAGGGCTTGGCCAGGTAATCGGCAGCGCCGGCCTTGACCAGGTCGATCGCCGATTCCAGGTGCGTCCATGCGGTGAGCAGGATCACCGGCAAATCGGGATGCTGCGCGCGGATCTGGTGGAACAGCGCGGTGCCTTCGTCGCCGGAGGTGGTGTCGGCCTCGAAGTTCATGTCCTGGATCACCAGGTCGACCTGCTCGCGTTGCAGCAGCTCGAGTCCTTCGCGCGGCGATTCCGCATGCAGCGTGTGGATGTCGTGCAGCGAGAACAGCACGTCCAGCGCGGTGCCGACTGCGGGGTTGTCGTCGATGACCAGGATCGTGGGCATGGGTCAGCGATCCCGGCTCAAGGCGTGGCCGTGCTGGGCCGATGCCCGTAGCTCAGCACGCGGGTGACCTGCCACTGCCCGTCGTGCAGCCGCCAGACCATGCTGAAGTCGGCCTCGCCTTCGCAGCGACCGGTGTCGACCCGGCAAAAACGATGTGTGCCCTGAGAGATGGCACCGAAGTCCTTCACCGGATAGACCCGCAGGCTGCCCGCCACGAGCTCGCGCGTGTAGCGACCGCAGGCATGTTTCGCGGTGTTGCCGATCATCGCATCACGGGTCCAGGTCACCCCGCCGGTGTCGTGGTAGAACTCGACGTCCGGCGCGAAATGGTCGGCGTGCTTCTGCAGTTGCGCGGGCTCGCTGCAGTGGTTGAAGGCATCGAACACCGCGCTGTCCAGCGCGGCGATGGTGTCCTGCAACGATGCCGGCTGCGGGTTGGCGGCGGATGCCGCGAATGCCATCGCGGCCAGCAGGGCGATGCAGCAGCGGCGAACGACGTGGTTCATGGGGATCCCGTGAATTGCATGCGGTGATTGTAGGCGGGCTGCGCAGGATCAGACCGAACGCGTGGCGATCGCAGGCGGCACCGATGCCGCGCGGCGCGCCGGCCAGTACACCGCGACCTGGCCCAGCAGCCACAGCGCGACCGCACCGATCGGCAGATAGAACAGCGGCAGCCGCGGCAGTTCGTACTTCGCCATCAGCAGCTGGTTGATCCCGTAGGCCATCAACATGCCCAGGACGATGCCGGCGCTGGCCAAGAGGAAATTCTCGGCCTGGAAGTAGCGCAGGATCTGCCCGCGGGTCGCGCCCAGTGCACGCCGCACGCCGATCTGCTTGGTCCGTTGCTGCACCCAGAAGCTGGCCAGGCCGACGATGCCCAGCGCGGTCACCAGCATCAGCGCGGCGATCACCACCATCAGCATCCACGCCATCGCGCGATCCTGCTGGAAAAACCCCGAGCGGATCTCGTCGAAAGTGTCCTCGTTGACCACCAGCGTGTTGGGATCGGTTTTCTTGAGCGCGGCGACAGCGGCCTTGAGCACTTCGGCACGTCGGCCGGGCTCGGTGCGCAGGATGAAGTGCCGGCCCGCGCCGTATTCGCGGATCGCGAAGATCATCGCGTAGGGACCATCGCCGATGCTGTTGGGCCGCGCCAGGTCCTCGATCACGCCGATCACCGCCGTCGGCGATTCGCCCCAGCTGTAAAAGACCTTGCCCAGCGCGTTCTGGCCCGGGAACATTTTCTCGGCCATCGAGCGATTGATGATCGCGCCGGGAATCCGCGCCTGCTCGCCGGATTTCTCCAGCACCGCCATGTCCTGGTATTCGTCCGCGGTGAAATCGCGGCCCGAGACCAGCCGCAAGCCGAAGGTCTCCAGCAGGTTGCCTTCGTCCAGGTACACGGTCGCGTTGAGCGTGTTGTGTTGCTGCTCGTCGCTCAGGCGCACGCCGCTGTTGTTGCTGGATCCGCCGAACGGGATCTGGTTGGCCAGCCCGGCCTGCTTGACGCCGGACACCTTGCGCAGGGCATCGAGGTATTCGCGGGTGATCGAGGCGTTGAGCGCATCGTCGCCGGACAGCTGGCGCATGCTCGCGGCCTGGATGCGGACCAGCTCGGTTTCGGCGAGGCCACTCGGCATGTTCATGCGGTCGAGGCGCTCGCCGATCAGGAACAGCGCGTTGCAGATGATCGCGCAGGACAGCGCGATCTCCAGCACGATCAGCGTCGCCGCGATCTTGTGGCGCATCAGGGTGGAAAGAATGGGGCGGAATTCCATGGACATGATGTTCTCTCGTGGAGCGGAGCCTGCTCCGCTGCGTGCGTCGAGGAAGCGGAGCGAACTCCGCCTTACTGGCTCTTGAGCTGGATCGCGGGCGTTACCTGCATCGCCCGCCACGCGGGCAACACGCCGGCGAGGAGGCTTGCGAAGACGGCCAAGGCGAAGGTCGACAACAGCATCGACGCGTCGAGGTGGGCGAGCGAGGCATAGCTGGCCGGTTGCTGGCGCACCGCCCACAAGCCCAGCAACGCCAGCAGCAGTCCCAGCACGCCACCGGCGACGCCGACCGTGCCGGCTTCGACCAGGCACTGCTTGAAGATCTCCGAACGCGAGGCGCCGAGTGCGCGCCGCACGCCGATCTCGCCGCTGCGGCGCAGGAACTTGGCCAGCAGCAGGCCCACCGTGTTGACCAGGCAGACCAGCAGGAATCCGAACGCCAGCCACAGCTGCAGGCGCACGTCCCCGGGCACGATCTTGTTGAACTCCATCAGCTGCATGACATTGCGCAGGCGCACGTTGCTCGGCCGCGTGAACCGACCGGCCTTGCGCTGCTGGTCGGAATAGTTGACCAGGTAGCGCTTGTACTCCTCGGCCTTCGCCGGTGTCTCCAGCTCGACCCAGTACTGCACCCACGCGCAGGGCGCGGTGAGCGAATGACTGTCGCCGCCGGAATCGCCCCAGCAATTGGTGCTGCCCTGCGTTCCCATCGTCAGGTCGCGCGAGGTGCTGAATGGCAGGAACACGCCCTCGGTCTCGCCGTAGGAGTCGTTGTGCAGGTCGTAGAAGCGCGGTGCCAGTCGCCAGGTGCCAAGCACGCCGATGATGCGGAACTCGTTACCGTCGATGCGCAGGGTCTTGCCGGTGCTGTCCGCACCACCGAACTGCTTGTCGTTGGTCTCCTTGCTGAGCACCACAACGCGCGCCTTGCCTTCGTCTTCCGCCGCAGTCCAGCCACGGCCGAACTGCAGGGGCACGTCGAACATCGGGAAGAAATCGCTGCTGGCGTAACGTGCGTCGACGAGTTCCGGCGTCGCGCCCGATTTCTCGGGAGTGATCACCACGCCGCCACCGCTGCTCAGCAGTTGGCGCAAGCCGCGCTTCTGCTTCAGCAGGGTCTCCGCGTCGAAGCGGGTCAGCTGCGTCCCCGGCTCCTCGCCCGGCCGGTAGCCCTGCATGGTTTCCGGGTCGAGCTGCACGTAGAACAGGCGATCGCTTTTCTCGGGGATCGGGTCGCCGGACAGCACATGGAACACGGTCAGGGTGGTCATCGATGCGCCGATGCCCAGCGCGATCGCCAGCACCATCAGCACGGTGAGCGCCTTGTTGCGCCTGAAGCTGCGCACGGCGAGGTTGAGGTAATAACCGAACATGGCGGTCTCCGGGTCAGGCGCCGGCAAGGGCGGCGTCGGCCTGCGCCTGCGGTGCGCGCGCGAGGCCGGCTTCGAGCGAGAGGTCGGTGGCCATGCCGTCGACGATGTGCACGTTGCGTTGCGCGCGTGCGGCGAGCTCGGGATCGTGCGTCACCATGATGATCGTGGTGCCTTGCTGGTTGATGTCCTCCAGCAGCTCCATCACGCTGCGCGCCATCTGCGAGTCGAGGTTGCCGGTGGGTTCGTCCGCGAGCAGCAGGCGCGGACTGCCTGCGAGCGCACGCGCGATCGCCGCGCGTTGTTGCTGGCCGCCGGAGAGTTCCGCCGGATAGTGCTTGATCCGCGAGCCAAGCCCGACCATGCCCAACGCGTCCTCGATGCGCAGCTTGCGTTCGCTGGCCGGCATGCCGCGATAGCGCAGCGGCACGTCGCAGTTGTCGAACAGGTTGAGGTCGGGGATCAGGTTGAAGCCCTGGAAGATGAAACCGATCTTCTGGTTGCGCAGGCGGCTGCGCGCATCGTCGTTGAGCCCGCGCACGTCCTGTCCATCGAGGCTGAAGTGGCCGTCGGTGAAGGTTTCCAGCAGGCCGGCGATGTTGAGGAAGGTGGTCTTGCCGGAACCCGACGGGCCGGTGACGGCGACGAATTCGCCCTCGGCGACATGCAGGTCGAGCGAGCGCAACGCATGCGTCTCGACGAGTTCGGTGCGATAGACCTTGGTGACTTGGCGCATGTCGAGCATGGCGGAATTCCTTGCGTGGAGGGCGTGATCAGGAGATGCGGAAGTGCAGCGGCAACGCGGCGGCCGCGCGGTATTGGTGGGCGATGCGCAACCGCTCACGCGGCGCGTTGGCGGCGTCCAGGCTGGCGTGCAGGTCGGCGGCATCGAACAGCGCCGCCTCCGACAGGCGCAGCGGCACGGCGTCGGCGAGTTGCGACGGCGTCCAGTTGAAGGCGTTGGGCAGGGCGACGAATGCGTTCATGGCTTAGTTTCCCGAGATGCGGACGCGGTCCGCGTTGTCGAACTGGTCGGTGCCCGAGACCACGATGCGATCGCCGGCCTTGAGTCCCGAAAGGATTTCCACGGCGTCGAGGCTCGATGCGCCGGTCTGGATCGGCTGCTGCACGGCGTTGCCGCCATCGACCACGTAGGCGATGCGGCCGCCGTCTTCTTCAAGGAACGGACCGCGTTCCACCATCAGCACGTCGCGGCGGGTGTCCATGACGATGCGCACCGACAGCCGCTGGTTCTGCCGCAGCCCCGGCGGTTGCTTGCCCTCGGCGAAGCGCACGCGCGCGGTCACTTCGCCGTTCACCACTTCCGGCGAGACCGCGGCGATCTCGCCGGCGAATTGCGCGCCATTGCTGGTGATCTGCGCCGGCATGCCGATCGCGAGGTCGCGGGCGAAGCTCTCCGGCACCTTCATTTCGACTTCGAAGCGGCTCAGGTCGACCACGCTCAATACCGCGCCATTGGCGACCACGTTGGTGCCCTGAGGTACCTGCACCTGGCCGACCTGTCCGTCGAACGGTGCGCGCAAGGTGAGGGCGGCGACCTGGCGGCGCTGCTCGACCACCACTGCGCGCTGGCGTTCGACCAGCAACTGCTTGTTGCGCGCGTCCAGGCCCGCACCGGCGCTCTGCAACTCGAAATCCTTGCCGGCCGCGGCCAGCCCGATCTCGGCCTTCTTCATCTCGTCCTGCGCGCGCGCCAGGTCGTTCTGCGGCACCGCTCCGCCGTCGTAGGCGCGCTGGTAGCGTTCGAGGTCGCGCATCGCCGCGGTCCGTTCCACCGTCGCCTGGTCCAGCGCCTTGCGTGCGTTGGCGCGCATGATCTGCGCGTCGAGCAGCGCGCGGCTGGCTTCGGCCTCCATGCCGGCGAGGGTCGATTCTTCCTGCACCAATTTGCTGCGCAGCTCAGGGCTGTCGATCACCGCCAGCGCCTGGCCCTTGGCGACCTTGTCGCCGGCGACCACCTGCAGGCTCACCGTGCCCGCGGCGATCGCATACAAGGTCGGGCTGTTGGCGGCGATGACGCGACCGTCGGCACTGATGTCGCGGACCAGGTCGCCGCGCTTCACTTCGGCGATGCGCAGGCGCGAGGCGTCGAACGAACGTCCGCCACCCAGCCAGCCGGAGGCGACCCAGCCGATCAGCGCGAGGAGCACCGCGCCGGCGATCCCCGCCGCCAGCCAGCGGCGGCGGTTCGGGTTGGCGGGCGTTGCGCGCACATGGTCCTGGCCCGCGGTGTCGCGGATGCCCTTGCGGGCGGGGATGCGGTCGGAGGGAGATTGGTTGTCCATGCCGTGTACACCGCAACAAGCGTGCCAACGGCAAGTTATTGATTTTCAAGGGTGTGGCAGGCGTCCGTGGCGTCCGTCCGGACGCCGGCCGCGTCCGCGCGGACACCGGCCCCGTTACACTTCCGCATCGAAACGGGAGTTGCCTGCATGTGCGGAATCGTCGGTGCCATCGCCAGTCGTGACGTGGTGCCCCTGCTGGTCGATGGCCTCAAGCGCTTGGAATATCGCGGCTACGATTCCGCCGGCATCGCGGTGATCGATGGCGAATCCGTTCGCCGCGTGCGCCGCACCGGCCGTGTCGCCGAGATGGAGTCTGCGGCGATCGCGGAAGGCTTCGATGCGACGCTGGGCATCGGCCACACGCGCTGGGCCACCCACGGCGGCGTGACCGAGCTCAACGCGCATCCGCACATCAGCCACGGCGACCTCGCGCTGGTGCATAACGGCATCATCGAGAACCACGAACAGCAGCGCGAACGCCTGCGCGCGCTCGGCTACGAGTTCACCTCGCAGACCGACACCGAAGTCGTCGCCCACCTGATCCACCATCATCGCGCGCAAGGGCTGGGCCTGCTGCAGGCATTGCAGACGGCGGTGAAGGAACTCGAAGGTGCGTACGCACTCGCGGTGATCGATCGCCGCGATCCATCGACGCTGGTCGCCGCGCGCATGGGTTGCCCGTTGTTGGTCGGCCTGGGCGAGGGCGAAAACTTCGTCGCGTCCGATGTCTCCGCGATCGTCTCGGCGACGCGCAAGGTGATCTTCCTGGAGGAAGGCGATACCGCCGAACTCGATCGCGACGGCGTGCGCGTGTTCGATGCCGACGATGCGGAAGTGCAGCGCGATGTGCATCTCTCCGACGTATCGCTGGCTTCGCTGGAGCTAGGCCCGTACCGGCACTTCATGCAGAAGGAAATCCACGAGCAGCCGCGCGCGATCAGCGACACGCTGGAAGGCATCGTCGATGCCGGCGGCTTCGATCCCGCGCTGTTCGGCGCGAATGCGGCCGAGGTGCTGGCCGGCATCGAGTCGGTGCAGATCCTCGCCTGCGGTACCAGCTACTACGCCGGCCTCACCGCGCGTTACTGGCTGGAGGACATCGCCGGCATCCCGTGCGCGGTCGACATCGCCAGCGAGTACCGCTATCGCAAGGTCGTCGCCAATCCGAAGCAGCTGATCGTCACCATCTCGCAGTCCGGCGAAACCCTGGACACGATGGAAGCGCTGAAGTACGCCAAGTCATTGGGCCAGGACCGCACGCTGTCGATCTGCAACGTGCCGGAAAGCGCAATCCCGCGCGCCAGCAAGCTGGTGTTCTACACCCGTGCCGGTGCCGAGATCGGCGTCGCATCGACCAAGGCGTTCACCACCCAGCTGGTCGCGCTGTTCGGATTGACCGGCGTGCTGGCGAAGTTGCGCGGTCGTCTGTCCGATGAGCAGGAAGCCGCCTTGCTCGACGACCTGCGCCATTTGCCGGGCAGCGTGCAGCACGCACTCAACCTGGAGCCGCAGGTCGCGATCTGGGCGGAGAAGTTCACGCCGAAGCAGCACGCGCTGTTCCTCGGCCGCGGCATGCATTACCCGATCGCGCTGGAAGGCGCATTGAAGCTCAAGGAAATCTCCTACATCCACGCGGAGGCCTATCCGGCCGGCGAGCTCAAGCACGGCCCGCTGGCGCTGGTGGACGAGGCGATGCCGGTCGTCGTCATCGCGCCGAACGACGCGCTGCTGGAGAAGGTGAAATCGAACATCCAGGAAGTGCGCGCGCGCGGCGGCGAGATGTTCGTGTTCGCTGATGCCGACAGCCACTTCGGCGAATCCGAAGCCGTGCACGTGATCCGCACCCCGCGCCACGTCGGCGTGCTGTCGCCGATCGTGCACACCATCCCGGTGCAGCTGCTGGCGTACCACACCGCGTTGGCGCGCGGCACCGACGTCGACAAGCCGCGCAACCTGGCCAAGTCGGTCACGGTGGAGTGATCGTTACGCGGGCTTCGTGCCCGCGTCGCAGATGGCCTCAGTGTGGCGTTCGCATCATTGGCTGCCTTGCACGCCGTGCGTGATGTCGCGGCTCGTGCCGGCGCGTGATTCGACCTCGTACAGCCGCCACAGCATCCACGTGTTCGAGAGCAGGGTGAGTCCGACGAACGCGATCGCCAGGATCGTGTAGTTCGGCGTTGCGCGCTTCGTCGCGCCGCAGTGGAGGCAGGCGGCGGCAAGCGTGCTGGTCTGGGCCTTGCATTCCTTGCAGATCACCATCGTCATTGGTCTGTTCCCCGGTATGCGTTGAAGGATCAGGGTGCCGCGCGGCCCCTGTGCTGGGTGAATGACGCCCCTGTTGCGGACCCGTGCGATCCGCATCCCGAACGTCGCACAGATGATTAGGGGCCACCCTCTAAATCGGACACGGGGCCGGCGCATACTGGCCACGCGCGAGGCCGCTGGATTGCGTGGATGCGGGGAGGAGGGACGATGCTGCGGGCGGTCTGCTTGTTGCTGTTCTTGCTGGCCTGCGCGGGTGGCCACGAAGCCCGTGCCGCACCCGCGCGCGCGACCCAGGTGCAGGCAGCGGTGGCATTGCCGGATGAACTGCGGCGCATGCTGCCGCCGGAGGCAGTGGATCGCGGCGTCGACGATGCGATCCGCGTGCAGGCGCTGGTCGATTTCATGATCGATGACGATGGCCTCGCCCTGCGCTACCAGGAACAGCCAACCCACGGCATCGCCGAAAGCTTCGCCCTGCGCCGGGTGAACTGCCTGTCGTTCACGATGCTGTTCATCGCGATGGCGCGCTCGGTCGGCATCCCCGCCTATGCGCAAGCGTCCGAGGATGCGCTGGCGATGCGCATGCAGGACGGCACGCTGTACCGCGCCACCCATGTCAACGCGGGCGTGCTCATCGATGGTGCGCGCCATTCGGTCGATGTCGGTTGGCGGGGTGTTGCCGCCGGACGCGAGCCCCGCCGTATTTCCGATGCGCGCATGGTGGCCTTGCTGCACAACAACCACGCGGTCGAGTACCTGCTGCAGGGCGATCATGCCGCGGCCGCCGAGGCCATCGCCGCGGCGCTGGCGATGGATCCCACCAGCGCGACGATCTGGAGCAATGCCGGGGTGGTGCATGCGCGGTCCGGACGTCGCGATGAAGCGGAACGCGCCTACCTGCAAGCGGTCACCCTGCAGCGCGACCACATCGGCGCGCTGTCGAACCTGGTGGGATTCTTTCGCGCGGGCAATCCCGCGCGGGCCGCCACCTACGAGCAGCGCCTGCAGCGCGCGCAGGCGCTGGACCCGTTTTCGCAATTCCTGATCGGGCAATCGCGTGCAGAAGCAGGCGTGCCGGCCGATGCCGTCACCCACTATCGCCGCGCGATCCGCCTGTTGCCGCAGGAACCGCAATTCCACCGTGGCCTCGCGGACGCCTACCAGGCACTGGGCGATGCGAGTTCGGCCGAACGTTCGCGCGAACGCGCGACCCGGCTGGAGATACGGCAGGAAGCACGGCGCGGCATCCGCGAGGCCGACGATCTCGGCCCGGGTTGAGGCATCGCATGCGCCGGAAACAAGAAGGGCCCGACATCCATGCCGGGCCCCAGCGTCCTTGCGCTACCGCTCCGTAAGCGAATGCGTCAGTTCGGCTGCCAGCGCAGGCTCAAGGCGAACTCGCGGCCGGGTTGCGAGTACCAGGCACTGGTCTGGTAGTCGCGGTCGAGTGCATTGACCAGGTTGGCCTGCAGGGTCCAATCGGCTGCGAAGCGCCAGGACACGCGCGCATCCACCGTGCCGTAGCCGGCAACGCGCAGCGTGTTCGCCACGTCGTCCCAGCGTGCCGCCTCGGCGATGCCGCTGAGGCCGAAGCCCCATGCGCCGATGTCGCGATCCAGGTCGAGCCGCGCGCTGCGTTGCGGACGCCGCGCCAGCCGCTTGCCATGATTCGGGCCGGCGCTGAGGTTGCGCGCATCCAGCGTGCCGACCTGCCCGCGCACATCCCATCCTGCCAGCTGTGCGGTGGCGACCAGTTCGACGCCGCGGATGCGTGCTTCGTCGACGTTGTTGGGCGCGAAGATGCTGCTGTCGTAGGCGATCAGGTCATCAACCCGGGTCTGGTAGGCATTGGCCTGGACCGACCAGGTATCGCCCTCGCGGCGCAGCGAAAGCTCGCTGCTGCGCGAGGCCTCGGGCTTGAGCAGCGGATTGCTGTAGCCGGGGTAGTACAGCTCGTTGAAACTCGGTGCCTTGAACGCGGTGGCATGGCTCGCGGTCGCGCGCCAGCCCTCACCGAAACCGATACCCCAGGCGATGCCGCCGGTGGTGTGGCCGCCGAACTGGTCGTTGTCGTCGCGGCGCGCGCTCACTTGCAGATCGTGTGCGCCGAACTTGCCCTGGTACTGGGCGAACAGCGCGCGGTTGCTGCGCGCGCGCGACCACGGCGGCGAGAACGCATCCGAAACGCCGGCGCGGTCGCGCAGCCAGTCGAAGCCGGCAGTCAGCACCTGTCCGTTCGCCACCGTGAAGTCGCCCTGCAGGTTCGCGCTGTCGCGGCTGGTGGTGAAACGATTGGAGAACGTGTTGCCGATGTAGTTGTCGGAGTCGTCGGTATTGCGACCGGCGTTGAGCTTCAACGCGACCGCATCCGATGGCGTCCAGCGCACGCTGCCGCCGACCACCTGCTGCACGATGTCGGAGTTGTCCGCATAGTCGCCGTCGTACTCGTTGTGGCCCTCGGCGCGGAATGCACGCGCATCGAGTTGCCATGCCTCGGCGGGCGTGAAGTCCGCGCGCACGGTCGCGCTGTTGCTGCGATAACCGTCGCGATCCAGGTGCGTGCCCGGGACGATGAAGCAGCCGGCACCGGCGTAGGTCAGCGGATTGTAGAAGCCGGTGCAGGCATTGATGCCGTCGGTTTCCTGGTGGGCCACGTCCACGCCCACGCCGCCGCGCGCGTTGCGCAGGTCGACGCCCGCTGATGCTTCGCGCAGGCCATGGCTGCCGGCCGCGATGCGACCGCGGCCATTGACGCCTTCGCCACCGCCGCCGCGACGGGTGAACACCTGGATCACGCCGCCGATCGCGTCTGCGCCGTACAGCGAGGAACGCGGTCCGCGCACGATCTCGATGCGCTCGATCTGCGACAGCGGGATGTCCTGCAACGAGGTCAGGCCCGAGGTCGACGAGCCCACACGGATGCCGTCGATGAGGAACAGGGTGTGGTCGGATTCGGTGCCGCGCAGGAACAGCGTGCTGAGCTTGCCCATGCCGCCCTGGTTGACGATGGTGATGCCGGCGCGGCCGCGCAGCAGTTCCGGCAGCGAACGCGCGCTGCTGGCATCGAGTTGTGCGCGATCGATCACTTCGACGGCAGCCAATGCCGCATCGGCGGTGATCGCGGTGCGGGTGGCGGTGACCACCAGGTTGTCGAGGTCCTTGGCCTCGCGGTCTTGCGCGGAGGCGAGAGACGGCACGGACAGCGCCGGGATCGAGCAGGCGAGTGCGAGTGCGGTGATACGGAAACGGGTGTTGCGCGATTGCATGACGGATCTCCGGCGCGCACGCCCGCGCGCCCAACAGGGAAGGGCGGTTGTGGCACGACGGAAAAAACGGACGGGCGGATGAAAAAACGCATGCGCGACGTCGCGCAATGCCCGCCGCATCGCAACCTGACTGCTCCTGGGCCGGTCTCCGGGCTCGCGGGCGGAACATGAGGCCGATCAAGGCATCCCGTTCCCGCCTGGCGCCTTCCCATGCGTGCATCGAATCGATGCGTGCACAGTGGCGGTTGCCAGGCTTGTCTCGCTTACCGTTGCGGGGGCAGCGCCGGACTGGATGCGCAGGGCGCGTCGTCACCGGCTTCCCGTTTCAATCCTCTGGCGAATGCCGTCGGATCACCCTGAAGCGCGCGCAGTGTACGGGGGAAATGGGGTCAGAGTGAATTTTTCGCCGACCCTGCCCGGGTCATCGATGGACCAGATCGAAAAACTTCACTCTGACCCCATTTCCCGTTATTCCGAAATGTTCGGACCGCCGCGGTCGTCGTCGAACAGGGCGAGCGCGGGTACGCTGGTGTCTTCGTACTGGGTCGTGGTGACCGGCGTGGCGGCGGGGCGCCCGCGAGGCGGTGGCAGCAGCGCGATGGCGGCTTCGGCGGCTTGCACGAGTTCCGTACGGCGTGACTCGGGCACTTCCTGCCAATGGCAGTCCTGCAGCGCGCCTTCCAGCGAATAGAGCAGGTTGAGGCTGGGCTTGAAGCCGGCGCGGCGGACCTTCATGAAGGCATCCACGGCACCGATCGCGGCCACGTCCTCCAGCGAGCGCAGGCCGACCTGGCGCAGCCAGGCCGCGGATTTCGGGCCGATGTTGCGCAGCTTGGGGGCTGATGTACTCACTGCAGCGACTCCAGGAACGCCTTGGCGATTGCCTCCAGGCCTTGCTGGTCTTCAACGGAAAAGCGCGCGTGCAACGGACTGTCCAGGTCGAACACGCCGACCAGCGCGCCATCGGCGTCCACGAGCGGTACCACCAGTTCCGAATTGCTGGCCGAGTCGCAGGCGATATGCCCCGGGAACGCATGTACGTCCTCGATCCGCTGGGTCTCGCGGGAACGCGCGGCCGCGCCGCACACACCCTTGTCCAGCGGGATGCGCACGCAGGCCGGCAGGCCCTGGAAGGGGCCGACGACCAGTTCGGTACCGTCGAAGAAATAGAACCCGACCCAATTGAGCCCGGGCAACGCGTGATAGACCAGCGCGGACAGGTTGGCGGCGTTGGCGACGCGGTCGCGTTCGCCGTGCAGGAGCGCGCGCGCTTGTTCCAGCAGCTGCGCGTACTGTTCCGGCGTGCTGCCGGTGAGCGGAATGGTCGAGAAACTCATGGCTGCGAGTGTAGCAACCGGCTGGTTGCGCATTACCATCGCTGCGGAAACCACGGGGTACTGCGATGGATCTGTCCAAACTTCCGGTCGAAGGCGGCGTGCGCCAGCGTGGCGAGCAGGTCACCCGGCTGGAGACCTTCGTCGATGCCGCGTTCGCGTTTTCGATGACCCTGCTGGTGGTGTCGTTCGACGCCATGCCGGAAAGTTTCGCCCAGCTCTACGATGCGCTGCGCCGCTTGCCCGCGTTCCTCGCCGGGTTCGCGATCCTCGCGATGTTCTGGCATGCCCACCATCGCTTCAGCCGGCGCTTCGGACTGGAGGACACCACCATCCTCATGGCCAGCATGCTGCTGGTCGCGGTGACGCTGTTCTACGTGTACCCGCTGCGGATGGTGATGTCGGCGGCGATGGGCTTCTTCACCGGCGGTTGGGCGCCCAGCGAGTTCAAGGTGCAGAGCTTCCTGGAGTTCCGCCTGATCTTCGTGATCTACGGCGTCGGCTTCGCGGTGCTGGCATCGATCATCGCGTGGATGAACGTGCATGCCTTGCGGATGGCGCACGTGTTGCAGCTGGACGCCGCCGAGCGCATGGCCGCCGAGTCCGAGGTGGCGCTGAACCTCGTGCTGATCGCCTGCGCCATCGCGTCGATTGCCACCGCCCTGCTGATCCCGCCGCACATCGGCTGGATGCAGGCGCTGCCGGGCTCGATCTATGGCTTGCTGGGCATCGCGATGCCGGTGATCGGCATCCGCTATGCCAGGCGCGTGCAGGCGCTCGCGGACCAGCGCGAGGGCATCTGATGTTCTCGGTCTACGTCAGCGGCACGGATACGGGCATCGGCAAGACGCTCGTGAGCTCCGCGCTGCTGCACGCGCTGCGCGGACATGACCTGCGCGCCGTCGGGATGAAGCCGGTCGCCAGCGGTTGCGATCGTGTCGACGGCGAATGGAAGAACGCCGATGCATTGGCCTTGCAGACAGCGGGCGAGCCGGGCATCGCCTATGCGGACATCAATCCGTTCGCCCTGGAGCATCCGCTCGCACCCGAACTCGCTGCGCGCGATGCGGGCGTCGAGGTCGCGCTGCCGCCGATCCTCGATGCGCATGCACGGCTCGCGGAGCATGCCGATGCATTGATCATCGAAGGCGTGGGCGGCTGGGCCGCGCCGCTGTCGGCGTCGCTGATGCAGGCCGACCTGGTGCGTGCGCTGCGCCTACCGGTGGTGCTGGTGGTCGGTTTGCGATTGGGCTGCCTCAACCATGCGTTGCTGAGCGCGCGCGCCATCGCCGCCGACGGCGCGCACCTCGCGGGCTGGATCGCGTCGCATGTCGATCCTGCGATGGAGCGGGTGGAGGACAACATCGCGATGCTGCGCGCGCGCATGCCGGCGCCGTGCTGGGGCGTGTTGCCGCATGCGCCGGATGCGAATCCGGCCGCGATGACGCGGTATTTGCGAATTCCGATGCTGGCGGAATGACGTAATCCGTAGGGGCAGGCCCCCGTGCCTGCCCGCTCTTTCGTCATCGAAACAAGGGCAGGCACGGGAGCCTGCCCCTACGCGGGCGGGATCAACCGTGTTGCGGTTCCGGCGGCGGCAACGACGACGCATCGCCATCGACCACCTTCGGCTGATCCGCGTCGTGTGCATGATCGCGGGCCAGGTACAGGTAGAACGCCGGCAGCACGAACAGGGTGAACAGCGTGCCGATGGTCATGCCGGACACGATCACCACGCCCATCGAGAAGCGCGAGGCAGCGCCGGGGCCCTTGGCGATCAGCAGCGGCACCATCGCGAACACCAGTGCGGCGGTGGTCATCAGCACCGGGCGCAGGCGGATGCCGGTGGCTTCCTCGATTGCCTCGCGCTTGCCCATGCCCTGTTCCTGCAGCTTGTTGGCGAACTCCACGATCAGGATGCCGTGCTTGGAGATCACGCCGACCAGGGTCACCAGGCCCACCTGGGTGTAGATGTTGATGCTCATCCCGGGGAAGGCCTCGATGCCTGAGAACTGCAACACGTTGGCCAGCAACGCCAGCACGTTCAGCGCCAGCAACGCGCCGCAGATCGCCATCGGCACCGTGAGCAGCATGATCAAGGCATCGCGGAAGCTCTCGAACTGCGCCGACAGCACCAGGAAGATCACGATCAGCGCAAGCGCGAGGGTCAGCAGCATCGCCGAACCTTCCTGCTTGAACTGGCGCGACTCGCCGGCGTAGTCCACCGAGTAACCCTGCGGCAGCACTTCCTTCGCCGCCTGGTCCAGGATCGCCAGCGCTTCGCCCTTGCTCACGCCGGGGCGCGGCGCGAACGTGAGCGAGACCGCATTGAGCTGCTGGAACCGCTTGAGCGATTGCGGCTGCGTGCTTTCGCTCAGGGTGACGATGGTGGAGAGCGGGATCAGCTCGCCATCGCGGGTGCGCGTGTAGTAGTTGTCCAGCGCGCTGGCGTTGAGGCGATCGCTGCGCTGCACCTGCGGGATCACCAGGTACGAGCGGTTCTGCATCGCGAAGCGGTTGGAATAACCGCCGGACAACATCGCCGCCATGTCCGCGGCCAGCGTGCGCATGTCGATGCCGAGCGTCGCTGCCTTGTCGCGATCCACGTTGACCTGGATCTGCGGCTTGTCGATCTTCAGGTCCTTGTCGAGGAAGATGAAGCGCTTGCTCTCCATCGCCTTCTGCAGGATCTGGTCGGCCAGTTCGGCCAGCTGGCTGAGCTCGCCGACGCCGCCGATGACGAATTCGCCGCCACCGGCGCCGCCACCCGCGCTGGGCAGCGAGGGAGGCACCAGCGCGAACACATTCAGGCCGGTGACCTGCGACATTTTCGGCTGCAGTTCCTGCTGCAACACCTGGTTGGTCGAACGCGTGCGCTCGCTCCACGGCTTCAGCACGAAGCCGGCCATCGCCATCGGACTGGCGCCGCCACCGCTGCCGCCGAAGCCGCCGTTGAACAGGAAGTAGTCCTGCACTTCGGGGACGCCCTTTGCGATCCGGGTGACTTCCTCCGTGTAGCGTTCGACGTAATCCAGCGTGGCGGTCGGATCGGCGCTGGCGATCGAGAAGATGAAGCCTTCGTCTTCCAGCGGCGCCTGTTCCTTGGGCGCGCTGGTGTAGAGGAAGCCGCAACTGACCAGCACGATCGCACCGAACACCGCGATCACCGCCTTGGTGTCGAGCGCGCCATGCAGCTTGCGCTGGTAACCCAGGCGCAGCTTCTCGAACTTGTGGTCCAGCCACAGTTCCAGCTTGCCCTTCGGGTGTTCCGGATCGTGCGCGATCAGGATCCGCGAACTCATCATCGGGGTCAGGGTCAGCGCGATCACGCCGGACAGCAGCACAGCACCCGCGAGGGTGAACGCGAACTCGGTGAACAGCACGCCGGTGAGGCCGCCCTGGAAACCGATCGGCAGGTACACCGCGATCAGGGTGGTGGTCATCGCCACCACAGGCCACGCCAGTTCGCGCGCGCCGCGGATCGAGGCATCGAACGGGGTCATGCCTTCTTCGATGTGGCGGTGGATGTTCTCCAGCACGATGATCGCGTCGTCCACCACGATGCCGATCGCCAGCACCATCGCCAGCAGGGTCAACAGGTTGATGGTGAAGCCCATCAGCAGCATCAGGAACAACGCGCCGATCAGCGACAGCGGGATCGTCACCGCGGGAATCAGCACGCTGCGCAGCGAGCCGAGGAACAGGAAGATCACCACGATCACGATGATCAGCGCTTCCACGATCGTGCTGATGACCTCGTTGATCGCGTCCTGGATCGCCTCGGTGCTGTCGTACGGAATGGTCGCCTTGATGCCCTGCGGCAGCTGCGGGACGATTTCGCCCTCCCATACCTTGCGGACTTCCTTGATGACGTCGAGGGAGTTCGCGTCGGGCGCGACGAAGATGCCCATGAAGGTCGCGGATTCGCCGTTGATGCGCACCGAGGTGCCATAGCTCTCGGAACCCAGCACCACGTCGGCGATGTCGCCCAGGCGCACGATCGCGCCGTCCTGTTCGCGCACGACCAGCTTGCGGAATTCGTCGGCGTTGCGCAGGTCGGTGCGCGCGGTCATGTCGATCGCGACCATCTGGCCCTTGGTCGAGCCGACCGCAGCCAGCACGTTGTTCGACGACAGCGCGTTGGAGACGTCGCTGGCGGTGACCTTGTACGCGGTCATCCGGTCCGGCTTCAGCCAGATGCGCATGGCGAAGGTGCCGGCGCCGAGGACGTCCGCGCGCTGCACGCCGTCGACGGTGACCAGCTTGGGCTGGATCACGCGGGTGATGTAGTCGGTGATCTGGTTGTTGTCGAGGGTGTCGCTGGCCAGCGACACGTACATCGCCGCGATCTGCTGGCCCTGCTGCAGGTCGATCACCGGCGCTTCCGATTCCGCCGGAAGCTGGCCGCGCATCTTGTTGACCTTGGCCGAGATCTGGGTGAGCGCCTCGCTTGGATCCGTGTCCAGCTGGATGTAGGCCTGGATGCTGCTGATGCCGGCCGAGCTGGTCGAGGTCAGGTAGTCGATGCCCTCGGCGCTGGCGATCTCGCGCTCCAGCGGTGTGGTGATGAAGCCCTGGATCAGGTCGGCGTCGGCACCGAAATACGTGGTGCTGATGTTGACCACCGCATTGCGCATTTCCGGGTACTGGCGCACGTTCAATTCGCTGAAGGCGCGCAGCCCGAACAGCAGGATGAACAGGCTGACGACCAGCGCCAGCACCGGTTTCCTGATGAAGAGATCGGTGAATTTCATGCTTTTCCTTCTCCGCTCGGCCGCGTGCGGCGAGGGTCGGTGGGACGCCCGGCACGCAGCCGGGCGTTCGACGATTCAGGCAATGCGATCAACGGTTGCGCATCAACGGTTTTCGGGCGAGGGGTTCGCGTCCGCGGACGGCTGGATGGCGTCGTTGATGGTGACTTCGGCATCGTTGCGCAGCTTCAGCAGGCCGCTGGTCACGATCTGCTCGCCGGCCTTGAGGCCGTCGGTGACCACGATCAGGTCGCCCTGGGTCGCGCCGGTCTTGATGAAGCGCTGCTTCACGATGAACTTGTCGCCGGTGAGGTCCTTGCCCTGCATGTCCTTCTCGCCCGGCTTGCGCGCGATCTTGCTGATCACGAACACCGCGTTGCCGTACGGATTGAAGCTGACCGCAGTCTGCGGGATCACCAGCACGTCGCGCTCGCCGCCCAGGGCGAAGCCGACCTTGGCGAAGCTGCCCGGGCGCAGCGCGCCGTCCGGGTTCTGCAAGGTGGCCTGCGCCTTGAAGTTGCGCGTGCTCGGGTCGACCTGCGATTCCACCGCGGTGATGCGGCCATCGAAGGTCTGGCCGGGCAGGGCATCCACGCTCGCGCGGACTGCGGTGCCTTCGATCATCTTGCCGATCTGCTGCTCCGGCAGGCTGAAGTCCAGGTAGATCGGATCCAGCTGCTGCAGGCTGACCATCGCCGCACCCGGTGCCACGTACTGGCCCAGGTTGACCTTGCGCAGGCCCAGCACGCCGGTGAACGGCGCACGGATGGTCTTCTGCGCGATCAGCGCGCGCTGCGCCTCGACCTGCGCGCGTGCGCTCGCCGCGGCGGCGACGCGCTGCTGCACGTCGTCCAGCGAGACCAGCTTGTCCTTGCCCAGCTGCTGCCAGCGTTGCGCCTGCACGCCCGCCAGCTTGGCCGAGGTTTCCAGCGCATTGAGGGTGGCTTCCTCGTTGGCGGTGTTCAGGCGCACCAGCACGGTGCCGGCGGACACGCGCTGGCCGGGCTGGAACTCGATCGCGCGGATCACGCCGCCGGCTTCGGTGGTGATGTCGGTGCCGTTGATCGCGACGAAGGTGCCCACCGCTTCGCCGTTGTCGGTCCAGCGCTGGGTCTTGGCGACATACGAACTCACCGCGACCGCAGGCTGCGGCATGTTGTCGAAGAAATTGTTGGTCTGCTTGGCGAAGAACGCCTTGATCGCGAAGACGCCGCCGAACACGACGACGACCCCGACCAGCATCAGGACCCAGCGAAGGGTGGCATTGGGCTTGCGCTTGGCGGGGGATTTCGACATCGGGAGGCCTCGATCAGGGCGATATTGAACTGTTCAGTGCAATATTGTGCCTCTGAAAGCGAGTGAGGCGCAATCGTGACCGACGGCAGGGTTGCGGATGCATGCGTGGATGACGACGCGCGGGCGGCGTTCTTTTCGACATGCGGCGTTCGATAAAGTACGAGCCAGGGGCTGCACGGGAGTGACACGATGGGGACACAGGCGCGTCGCATGCGGCGAGACGCGGGTACGTGGGCGGCGATGGCCATGGCGGTCGCCGGGCTGCTCGGGATGGCCACGCCCGCGATCGCGGCCACGCCGGTATCGGCAGACCCGGATTGCGTCGGCGTGGTGCTGGGCGGCGGCGGTGCGCGCGGGATCGCCCACATCGGCGTGCTCGAGGTGCTGGAACGCGAACGCATCCCGGTCTGCGCGGTCAGCGGCACCAGTATGGGCGCGATCGTCGGCGGCCTGTACGCCACCGGTTACGACGCTGCCGAACTGGAGAAGATCGTCGGGTCGATCGACTGGGCCGACATGTTCGTCGACGATCCGTCACGCCCCGACTTGCCGATGGAGCGCAAGGAAGAGGATTTCCGCCACCTGCTGGATCTCGAGATCGGGTACCGCGACGGACGGCTGGGCTTCCCGGTCGGCCTGGTGCGCGGGCAGAAGCTGATGCTGCTGCTTCGCCGGCTGACGCTTTCGACCTGGCGCGACAAGGATTTCGATGCGCTGCCGATCCCGTTCCGCGCGGTGGCCGCGGACATCGTGACCGGCAACAAGGTGGTGTTCGACGACGGCGACCTGGCGGTGGCGATCCGCGCCAGCATGTCGGTGCCCGGCGCCTTCGCCCCGCTGAAGATCGATGGCCGGCTGCTGGTCGATGGCGGCATGGCCGAGAACGTGCCGATCGACGAGATGCGCGCGATGGGCTTGCGGCGGATGGTGGTGGTCGATGTCGGCTCGAAGCTGCTGGGCGAGAAGGACCTGACCAATCCCGCGGTCATCCTCGACCAGATGATCACCGCGCTGATGACCGAGAAGACCGAGCGCAGCCTGGCCTCGCTGGGTGCCGACGACGTGCTGATCCGGCCCGATCTTGGCGACATCACGTCGGGGCAGTTCAACCGCACCGCCGAGGCGGTGGCGGTCGGCGAGCGCGCGGCGGAGGCGATGCTCCCGCAGTTGCGCCGCTATGCGGTGTCGCCGGAGCGCCATGCGGCGTTGCGCGCGCGCCAGCACCGGCGCGATTTCGATCCCGGGCTGATCGCCCTGTTGCAGGTCGAACCGGGGCACACGCCCTCGGCGACACGGCATGTCGCGTGGGCCACGGAATCGCTGGTGGGCCAGCGCTTCGACGTGGACAAGGTCGAGCATGCGGTGAATCGTGCCTATGGCGATGGCCGCTTCGAGCAGATCGGCTATCGGCTGGTGGAGCGCGACGGCCAGACGGGACTGGAAATCACGCCCGACCAGAAGCCGTGGACCGCATTCGGCCGCATCGGCATGCAGCTGGACGACAACTTCAACGGTCGCAACAACTACCTGCTGTCCGCGGAGCTGACCTTCAACGACGTCAACCGGTTCGGCGGCAAGTGGCGCAACCTGGTGCAACTCGGGCGGGTGACCGGCCTGCGTTCGGAATTCACCCAGCCGTTCGGCGCGGCCGGCGCGTTCTACCTGAAACCATCGATGGAGATCCGCGGCGATTCGCTGCCGTTCGTCTTCGACGGCAACGCCCAGCTTGCCGAATACCGGCTGGTGCGGCGGCAACTGGATATCGAAGCGGGCTATTCGCCCTGGCCGCAATGGCGGATCGGGGTGGCGGCGATCGGCGGCAAGGATCGTGCGCGGCGCATCGTCGGCGATCCCGACAGTTTCCTCGGCGGAGCCCAATCCTTCGCAGGGCTGCGCGTGAACGCGACCTGGGACACGCTGGACAGCATCAGCTTCCCGACCAAGGGTGTGCGCGCCAATCTCGAGTTGCTGTCGCTGCAGCCTTGGGCCGGCACCACGCTGGATGGCGAGGTGGTGCGACTGTCGGCGGACTGGGCGCATTCCTGGGATCGCTACCACCTGCTGCTGGGCACGCGACTGGCCAGTGCGCTGGACGACGACAGCTTCTTCCAGGCGCAGACCTTCATGGGCGGCTTCCTCAACCTGTCCGGCTACGGCGAGCGTTCGCTGGTCGGCAACCAGGCGGCGTTCGGGCGTGCGGTGTTGTATCGCCGGGTGGGCGACACCACGCGCATCTTCTCGATGCCGATGTTCGTCGGCGGCAGCCTGGAGGCCGGCGATGTCTGGGACGACCGCGATGCGGTCGACTTCGGTTCGCTGGTGTTCGGTGGCAGCCTGTTCGTCGGCTTCGACACCCCGCTCGGCCCGCTGTTCCTGGGCTACGGGCGCAACGATGCCACGGCCGATTCCTGGTACCTCACCTTCGGCTCGCTGCTGCGACAGGATCCACGCTGACCGGGAGGGTCCGCTCGAATCGCAGGCACAAAAAAACCCGACAGCGTGAAGCTGCCGGGTTGGGGGTTCGCAGGGCCCGAGGGAGGGGGCGGGCCCTGCGACGTAACGCGATTACTTCTTCGAAGCGGCCTTGGTGACCTTCTCGACTTCGGCGGTCGCCTGCGCGGTGGCCTTCTCGAACTGACCCTTGGCCAGCGAGCCGATGGCTTCGTTGGTCTTCACGGTGTTCGCGAACACTTCCTGGGCGGTGCCGAAGCTGCGCTCGGTGGCGGCGCGGGCAACCTGCGCGCCCTTCGGCAGCACGGACTTGAAGCCTTCGACGTCACGGACTTCGATGAGCTCGTTCCAGAACGCGAACGCGGCGCTGGTGTTCTCTTCGAACGTGGCCAGCTGCAGGCCGAACGCCTTCTGGGCGTTGTCGAGGGCAAGGCGGTTGGCATTGGCGGCAACGTCGGCGAACTGGCTGGTCGCCTTGGAGAACTGGTCGTTGAACTGATACATGGCGGAATCCTGCTTGGTCACGCCGGCAGGGATTGCCGGTTTGTGCGGTGCACCATAATCCGATCTATGTTGCGATGCAACATTGAGCCGACGAACGGTGCAGCGTGGTTCATGTCCGCAGCCGTCGTGGCTCTGGAGTGCGTCCTAGCCGGTGCCACCGCGTCGCCGCTCGCCCACCAGTAGCGGGCGTCCCGGCAACGACAGGAGATCGTCGGCGGGATGCGGAACGGCATCGAGGCCGGCAACCGCGCGCGCGAACGGGGCTAGATGGCTCAGCGCGCGTGCATACACGCTGCGCTTGAAGGTCACCACATGCGCCATCGGGTACCAGAAATCGACCCAGCGCCAGCTGTCGAACTCGGGCTTGTCGGTCAGATCGAGGTTGAGGTCGGCATCGCCGCCACGAAAACGCAGCAGGAACCACACCTGCTTCTGGCCGATGCAGACCAGGCGATCCTGGCGACGGACCGCGCGTGCAGGCAACCGGTAGCGCAGCCAACCGGGCGTTGCACCGAGGACGTCGACATGCTCCGGCTGCAGGCCGGTTTCCTCGCGCAGTTCGCGGTACATGGCCTCGAGCGGCGTCTCGTCGGTGTTCATGCCGCCCTGCGGGAACTGCCAGCCATCCCGGTGCACCCGACGTGCCCAGAACACCCGCCCGTCCTCGTGCATCAGCACGATGCCCACGTTTGGCCGAAACCCGTCCGGATCGATCACGATGCGGACTCCCGAAATTCGCAGGGCAATGCCCTAATGGCTTCGACTCTGCCAGCGCGGCCGTCGAGGGGCAAGCCATCCGGCCCGGATTGACGCGGTGCCGCCGGACATGAATAATTCCGGGTTCTGCGCCGGCTATGTAGCTCAGCCGGTTAGAGCACAGCACTCATAATGCTGGGGTCGGTGGTTCGAGTCCACCCATAGCCACCAAAAAGCAGTCTGCGCAGAGCCAAGAAAGTCCGAAACCCCTGAGAAATCGGGGGTTTTTCTTTGCCTGACGCCCGGGGACACCCAGCGCCGTCCGCCGGAATACCGTCACGATTGACGGTAACGCTGACGCGCAAGAGGGAGCTGTTCGCTTCCGGTTACCGTCAAAAAGGGGCGGGGGATGGCAGCTGCCGATGTGGCTATCCGCAAGGCGCAGCCCGGCGCGAAACCGGCCACGGGTTGTGCGCCTGCACGGTTCCGCCCGGTCGAAACCTCGCTAGCATGCACCTGCTCTGTGCCCAAGCCAGTGCTTCCACAACCGGCGGGTACCCGCAAGACTGCCCGAAAGGGCGTTCCAATTTCCTGGATCTGATCAACAAGCGGCGGGCACGCCGGTCGGGACGTCAGATGCAAATGGTTGTCGGATCGATCGTTCTGTCATCTGTTGCTGTGCGGGTCCCGGTGCAATCAGCGCTTCCTGGTAACGCTTTCATGGTTCAAGTGGGCGGGCAGCTTTCACACAGCGCCCGGCTGTAAACGTCGATGACCCCTTCCAGGAAAATACAGATGTGTCACATACGAAGGAATCGAGCATTTGCCGTCCTGGCCTTGGTAGCGTCATTTTTGTGCGCATCCCCAGCCCGCGCCGACGAAATCATCACGCTGGAAACGCGGCCAGGCGTTACCCAATCAATGCAGTTGTGGACGCCCCATGAGATCAAGCCGAAAGCGATCGCGTTGCTGATCCCGGGAGGGCCTGGAAACATCGGCCTCCGACACAAGGAAGGTCGCGTCGAGGTCGAACGTCCTCACCTGTTTTCAACATGGCGCGATGCGTTGTTGCAAGGACAGTTTGCTGTTGCGGTACTCGATGCCTCTTCCGATCAAGGAGACATGACGCAAGAGTTCCGTACGTCCACGGCGCACATGCACGACATGCAGGCGGTTATCGGCGAACTCCAGCGTAGATTTCCACACGCTCGGTTGATCATGGTCGCGCACAGTCGAGGCACCATTACGGCGGGATACATCGCCCGGCTTCTTGATGGCCAGATCAGCGCCGCAGTGTTGTTGTCAGGTTTGTATCAAGCAACATTGCCAGGCCCGAACGCACCATCCAGTGGGCCGGGTTTGTCGCAGATCGATCTGCTTTCGTTGAAGACGCCATTTTTGCTCGTTCACCACGTCAATGACTCCTGCCCCGTCGCTCCAGTGAGCGCAGCAGAAAAGCTGGGTGCGCGCATTCCACTCATTTCGATCGGTGGCAGCACCGAACTCGAAGACGTTTTTCCTTGCGGTCCTGGTAGCAATCACTGGTTTTCCGGACACGAAAGCGATGTAACGCAGCAAGTCGTCCACTGGTTAACCGAAAAATCCGACTATCCGAACTGACACCGCAGAAGAACGCGCGTGTCACGCCGACGTTGTTGGCGTGAGTAATCCAAAACAAGCCTGCAGAGGCCAGGCTCACGACCCGTCGAGGTTAGGTTCTCAGGGCGAGCGCTACAGCTCCTGGCCGAACATCAGACGATGACCATCCAGCGTGCGGATGCCGAACTCACGCATGCCCCAGGGCTTGCTTGCCAGTGGCTGGGTGAACTCCGCGCCGGAACGCCGGTACTCGACGCACAGCGAATCCACATCGTTGACCGTGATATAGCCGTAGTACGAATGATCGCCGAGCTGCGCAGGAGGAATCGCATCGGTGCATTCCCCCAACATGACCCGGAAAGCACCGCGCGACAGGAACGACCAGCCCGGGGCCTCGAAGTCCATCGTCATGCCGAGTACCGTCGTGTAGTAGTCGGTCGACGCCTTCAGGTCGAGAACCGCCAGCACGCACCTGACATTGGTGATCGTGGACATCGTGTTTCCCTCATTCGCAGTTGTTTGAAGATGTCGAGTTCGTTCCGAAGACCAGCGTCACCATCGGCACCTCAAGCGAACGATAAACGTTGTCATGCCGCAGATCCGGTCGTGGCGTATAGGTCCAGTCGAGGGAGCGAGGTGCGGATCCCCGGAGTGCATCCACGAACGAGGTGACCTCCGCAGCTTCGGTTTCCGCACCGGCAGCAACGAAGAGCAGTCGTGCGGGAGTGTCGGCGAGGGCGGGCATCTGCCCGGGAAGATCCCGGGCGATTGCGCCGCTGTTCCACCACAGGCTCGGATCGAGCGCGATGTAGGTATCGAACAGATCTGGTCGCGCCACCAGCGTATCGATGATGAAGAGACCGGCTAGCGACTCGCCGATGATCGCGGCTTCGGCAGTGGTGCGATACCGCGCGGCAACCACCGGCATGAGTTCATAGGAGAATAACGAACGAAAGCGCGACGCGCCCCCGGGCTGGTCCGTGACCTTGAGGTCTGACACTGTCTGCGTTGGCGGCGTCATGTCGCGCCGTCTCACCGTGTTCTCGACGCCCACCACGATGACGGGACGGATCTCATCGCGACGGATGAGCGCGTCGACGGTATTCGCGACATGCGGGAAGTCTTCCGCCAGGCCACCGTCCGGCATGTACAGCACCGGGAAGCGCTGCGAGGGGCAGGCGTCGTACTGTGGCGGCACGTAGACATTGATGCGGCGTGTCTCGCCCATTACCGAGGATGTGAGACGGAGCGACTCGTGGGGGGGCGCAGGCTCGGGTCGTTGGCCCGCGGCCAATGCGGGTGTGGCCAAGGCCGCAAGGAGGGTGATCAGTCGCTGGATGCGCACGTGCCTTGCCGGCTTGTCGGAGACGTGCGGAGCCCACGTCAGCGAAGTCCCGGTTGTTTGCCTCATCTGTCTCATGGCATACCGGCACCATCAGTCGCACGCACGGGAATGCCGGATGGATCGAATCCCTCGAGGCAATGGACATTGATGCCGAAGTGGTCCGGCGTCACGCGCTTGCGATGGAACGGATAGATCCCGCACACCTTGCAGAAATAATGGGTGGCGGTCAGCGTGTGGAACCGATAAACGGTGAGCACCTCTTCTCCGGACACGAGGCGAAAATCCCGCTCATGGACTTTGACCATCAGCGCGTTCTTGCGTTTGCAGATGGAACAGTCGCACGTCGTCAGTTCCGGAAAGTCGGTCGAGATTTCAAACCGGACTGCCCCGCAGTGGCAGCTGCCCGAATATGTGTCGAATGCCCGATGGTTCATGGTGACGTGGCTCAAGGTGTGCAGTGTGTGGATCGGAAACAAGGTATTCCCCGCCCGAGCGGTCGATCAGCCGTCGGCCAGGTCTCCATGATGGACGAGGTGGATCTTGTTGCCGTCGGGATCGCGCAGATAGGCCCCGTAGTATCCCGCGCCGTACTGGACACGCGGGCCCGGAGCGCCCTCATCGATGCCACCGCTCGACATGCCGGCAGCGTAAGCGGCATCCACTGCCTCAGGTAATGGTGCGAGGAAGGCGACCATGCCGCCGTTACCGGCCGTGGCTCGTCGCCGGTCGAAGGGTGAGTAGACATAGAACCGGGGCAGGCAGGTGCCGGGCGCGATCCAGCACGCCGAAGGTGGCCCGCCATCCGGGATCACGGCCCGCTGTTGGAACCCCAACTGTGTCAGCACGGCATCGTAGAAGGCCGTGGCGCGCTCCAGGTCATTGGTGCCCACGGTGACGTGGCTGAACATGTCGACGTCCTCTCGCTCGGTTCCCGGTGTCGAAGGTCATGGCGACTTTGTTGGAGGCGGTTCTAATCGTTCGTTGCCTGCTGCCCGAGAAACACAGGCAGGTCTGTGGCCGGGGGAAAGATGTCGAGGTGGTAAAGCATTCCTGCGACATGCCCCCGATGGTACGTCGTGTGGTTCACGACGTGGAGGAGGATCTCCCTGCGGGTCATGGCGCCGCGGCCACCTCCGATGAACTCGAAGTCGACGCATTGATGCAGCGCCTCGCGGGGGAGGCTTAGCGCGTAGTCGACATACCACTGGTCGATCGCGCGCTGGGATGCGGCGAGTTCGGGGAACGCCGGACAATGCCCGGGATTGCGTGAGGTCAGCCCGTGGGGTTTGCCGAGCAGATGGCACTGCCACACATGGTCCATTGCGTACGAATGATGAAGAGTGCGGATCAGGCTGCCAAACACGATGGGTCGTGGCGCGATGAGTTCCGCAGGCGGCACTGCCGCGACTGCGGAAAGGAAGACGTCATCTGCCCAGGCTTTGTAGCGCGTCAGCATCTGCAGGTCATTCACTGGACGCTCGCTCGATTGCTGGCGATTGGATCCGGACTGGAGGCATGGCGAATACGGTCAGCGAGCATCAGGCGTTGGCCTGCTGGGCGGAAGTTGCTCGAAGCAGGGGAGGTCATCGCGTGGCGGCGACCAATCGGCGGCCTGGGACACGAAAAGGCTCGCTTTCGGTGCGAACAGATTGATGTCTGCGAGCGTGCCTGCCCGGATCGAGATCCAGCCGGGCATCAACGCGATCTCGGCTGCGACCTGGGAGCCGCAGCGGGAGCAGAAGGCGCGATGGATGGCATGGCCGCTACCGCCGGGTGAGGTGAACCGGGTGAGCCGACCGCTGATCTCCACGTGTTCTGCCTTGAAGAACATGATCGGCACGAATGCGGCGCCGGTGGACTTGCGACAGTCGATGCAATAGCAGTTGAACTGCAGTCGGGGACCGTCACTCGAGGCCCACTGCACGTCGCCGCAAAGGCACGCACCAGCAAAGACAGGCGACCTCGTCCCGATCATCGCGCGTACCTCGCCGTCACGGACGACTGGGCGATCCGGTGCTGGTGGATCAGGTAGCCGATCATGGCGGGACTTGCGTCGGCGGGCGCATCCAGGGTGGCCACATCCAGCGCGTACAGGGTGATGACGTAGCGATGTGGCTTGTCGCCCTTCGGGGGACAGGCACCGCCATAGGCTGGCTGGCCGAAATCGTTGCGTGCCTGCCTGGTTCCCGCTGGCAATTGCGCACTGTTGACGTTGCCTGCGCCGGCCTCCAATCCCTTCGCGCCTGCGGGAATGTCGTACGCCACCCAGTGCCACCAGCCAGAGCCGGTCGGGGCATCGACGTCGAACATCGTGAGGGCGAAGCTTCGGGCATTCGAAGGGGCTCGGACCCATGTCAGTCCGGGCGATTGATTCCGGCCTGTGCAGCCATGGCCATCGTTGACCTGCGCGTGGGCAAGACGGTCACCCGAGATGGCAACGGGGCCGTGGAGCGTCAGTCCGTGCGCTGACGTCACCGAGGAAGCGGTGAGAAGTACTGGTAGCAGGATGCGGAGGCTCATGGGGGAGGTCTCGTGTCGGATGCACTTGGTTCAAGTCGCTCAGGCGTCACTGAGCCGGGCTTCACTCGCGATCAAGGGCTGCCATCGCGCGATGTCTTCACCATCTCCAGCACGCGCTCGACTGCATTGACGATTGCAGCAGGGTTGCCGACCTGCATGTTGTGCACCGAGTTGGGCACCATCTCCTGCACGCCACGCCGAGAGAAGCCGGCGGTCTGTGCGTGGGATTGCCGCCATGCCTGGTAATGGAGTTCGCTGGTGGCATCCGACATGTCCCATAGGCTGTGCGTGAGCACGATCAGTGGCAGGTCGCCGAGCGGCCTATTGCCTGCGAACAGGCGCGCGTACTGCGCATCCGCCTCCGGGTGATTGCCATACATGCTGTCGGCGAGCTCGCGCGATTGCGTGTCCTGGTACGTCGCAGTGGCCTGCAGCACGCGGCGTTCGGCGAGGATGGCGCTGCCGAGCGGCGTGCGGACCGGATCCGTGCACCGCGTGTAGCGTTCCTCCGTGAGCGCACCCGCCTTTGCATCGGCAGCGCACTTCGCGAAATGCGTCATGAGCTCACGGATCCCGTCATCGGCTTCGGCTCGCGCCGTGCGCACCAGCTCCGTACCGAATCGTGTCGAAAGCGAATCGCCGACGCGGTCCCAGAGGCGCTCCTCGGACGGATCCACCAGCACGAGTCCCGCAAAGCGATCGGGATAGGTCGCTGCGAAGAGTTTTGCGTAAAAGCCGCCGAGCGAATGCCCCACCAGCACCACGGGTTCCTTGATGCCGGCCCCGTCGAGCAGTCGCTTCAGGTCCGCGATGGCGACCGACGGTGTGCGCGGCTCGGGCGATGGATCGCTATACCCCATCCCCGGACGGTCGTACGCGCACGCGCGCGTGGACGTCGCCACCGCAGGCTGGATCAGTGCCCAGGTGTTGGACCAGTCGCTGAGTCCGGATTCGAAGATGACGGTCGGGCTGCCGGTGCCCATGCAATGCAGGTTGATCCGTCGGCCATTGCCCACGTCGATTCGCTGGTGGGGTTTGACGTATTCGCTGCCGACTTGCTCGATCGGCACGAGATCTGCCGCCTGCACCTGCGCGACAGGGAACGCCGCGATTGCGATCAGCAGGCAAGCCCGCAAGGATGCGGATGCGATATGCGTCAACGCAGGGACAACGGCATTACGTCTGATCATTGGCATCGGATTCCTCATGGTGTGCGTCAGGTAAGTGCGCGGAGTCGGTTGGCGCAGGCGAGGGCGGGTAGGGCCGGCCGTCCTTGTGGAAGAAGCACCAAGCTCCCGCCGATTCGCGGGCGACGAGGTCGTCGTCCGGATAGGTGGCCTCGTCGCCTGCGCTGCGATCCCCGATCTCGAGATAGACGACGTCTTGGTCTGAGTCGTTGACGAGCCGATGGGCGTCGCCGGTGCCGGCCCTGAAGCCCGCGCACATGCCGGGCGCAAGCGCGGTGGCGCCGTCGTCGGTGTGCAGCGTGGGGTGCCCTTCCAGGATGTAGACGAATTCGTCCTGGAGCGCGTGCGCATGCCGCAGGGCGGAGATCGCGCCCGGGGCGAGGCGGGTCAGGTTGACCCCGAAGTTCGCCAGGCCAAAGACATTGCCGAGTGCCTTTTTGTCGCGCCCTTCGAACATGGCGGCGAACGGTTCCGGATAGACCGTGCGAACGCTGCGGTTCGGGACCGAGCGGGCCTCGATGGCTGGCGGAGTGGAGGAGGCGCGCATCGACATGGGATATCCGTGGCTGAAGAGGCGTCAGGGATGTGCGGGTTCGAAGGCGTGCACCACGGCGGCCATGTCTTCGTCGCCATGTCCATCGGTCAGCGCTTGCCGATAGAGAGAGGCGCAATGACGGATCAGCGGCGTGCCATGTCCGCTGTCTTGGCATTGGCCGAGGACCAGCTCGGCGATCGTGCTGACATCGCGGATCGCGGCTTGTGGCGAGAAGTCTCGGCTCACGAGCTTGTCCAGCTTCGCTCGCGAGACGATGCTCGCCATCGGGCCGGCGTCGAGGACCTGGCGAAGGGTGTGCAGGTCCACGCGCGCGCCGCGCGCCGCGTGCGTGGTTTCGGCCAACACCGTCACCATGCCGATCAGGTAGTGATTGGCGGCAAGCTTCATCCGCAATGCACCAGGCACCAGTCCGCATCGGAACACGCGCGCGCAGAGCGGTGCGAGCAGCGGCAGGACGCGCTCGACCACATCCTCGTGGCCGGCCACCATCCCGATCAGTTGCCCCTGCTCCGCCGGCTGCCGTGAGCCGGAGACGGGGGCTTCCACGTAGGCGCCGCCCGCGGCGATCACGTCGAGCTCGAGTTCCTGGGAGTATTCCGGAGACGTAGTGCCGAGGTGGACGATGATCTTTCCATGCACCCGCGTCGCGAACGCCCATGTTCCGCGCGCCAGCACGCGATCGATCGCTGCGCTGTCGAGCAGCATCAGCATCACGGTCGTGGTGCGCGCGAACAGGTCGTCCAGCGACGCTGCCTGCTCTGCGCCGATATCGATCAGTGCTTCGCACTTCTCCGGAGAGCGGTTCCACAACGTGAGCGGGATGCCGGCGCGCAGCAGATTGCGTGCCATCGGCTCCCCCATGTGGCCGATGCCGATGAAGCCGACTTTCATATGACGGTTTCCGCATCGAAGACGGGCTCGCCGAACAATCGCTTGCGAAGAAAGGCCAGCACCTCGTCGCGCGCCTGCACGGTGGGCTCGCCTTCGCCATCGATCAGGTGCGCGGTCAGCACACTGTGCGGGCTGGCCACGATGTGCTTGAAGAACGGCGGCGGATCCGGATGGGCGGCGCTATCCGGCAACGCCCGGCCGATGAAACGAGAGCCCAGCGCGGACTGATAAGCCGCAAAGCGCTCGGCCCGGCAATGGCGATCGCCCTCGAACCGGTAGGCAAGCACGATCAGGTCCTCGCGCTCTAGGCGTTCCCGTACCGCGGCCAGCTCGTCGTCACTGCTTTCGACCGCAGCAGGTTTGTCGAGGGGCAACGAGGGTTGCGCCAGCACCGGCGCAAGCATGGCCGGCTCCAGCATCATCGACAGGGCGAAGTTGCCGGTGAAGCACATGCCGATCGCGCCGACCCCGGGCCCGCCGCATTCGTCCATCGCCTTGCGCGCGAGTGCCCGCAACCACGAGGTGACAGGGCTGGCCCCTTGTCCCGCCAGCGTCCGAAATTCGGCGCTGACGCAGGCGCGCTTCATGATGGCCAGGCCCGCCTCGGCCTCGGGGTACGCGCCATCCACGCCGAACAGGGAGGGCAGGTACACGGTGAAGCCTGCCTGCCGCACCCACCGCGCAAAGCGCGCGACATGCGGGCTGATGCCCGGCATCTCGGCCATCACGATCACGGCAGGCCCTACCCCAGAGACATGGACGCGCTTGGTCGCTCCCTCGAAGGTGTACGAGCGCGCGTGGAAGTCGGCGAGTGCGTCATCGGGTTGGGTCGGTGCAGGCGTGTCCATCGCAGTCCTTGAATGCAAGAGTGAAGTCAGACGCGCAGCTGGCGATCGAGGAACAACAGCCGGATCGCCAGGCCGATGAACAGCCCGGCCTGGAGCCGATCGAGCCAGCGCACGGCCTGCGCATGGCCGCGGCATGCGCAGGCCACCCGGCCACTGAACACGCCGAGCAAGCCGTGGAAGCAAAGCGCGATGGTGGAAATAACCAGGCCCAGTACGAGGAGTTGCAGCGTGACCGAGCCGCGCTGTTGATCCACGAACTGCGGCAGGAACACCAGGAAGAACAGCAGCGCCTTCGGATTGAGCAGGCTGACCCATGTGGCGCTGCGGAAGGCCTCGCCGAGCGATGCTTTTGTCGGCGCGTGGACCAGCGTCCGCGCATGCCTTCGCAACGCCTGCAGGGCAAGCCAGAGGAGATAGAGCGTGCCCACGTAGCGCAACACGTCGAATGCGGGCGGCCAGGTCGCGACCAGGGTCGCAACGCCCGCGCATACGAGCATGGTCATGATCAGGTCCGCCACGAAGATTCCCGCGGCGGACACGATCCCGCCGCGGGCGCCGAGGGAGAGGCTCTGCGAAACGACCATCGCCATGTTGGGGCCAGGCGACACCATCAGCCCGAGTACCGCGACGGAGAACAGCAGGAGTGTGGGGAGGGTCGGCATCCTGGTGCGTCACACTGCGTTCGGTTGTGGTGGAGCCATTACAGGCTCGACATCGATTTCCCTCTAGTGTCCAATACGACATCTTCCGGGCGGATACGGACATGAAGGATTTCGAAGTCCTGATGGTCGATGGCACCAACCCGAGCGGCGTGGCGATGACGCGCGACATCCTTGCGGCGGCGATGTTGTTCGCCGCACGACAGGGCGAAGCGGCGCCCACTTGGGGCTTCTATTCGCCGATGGGCGGACGCGTGCAGCTGCAGGGCGGTATCAGCGCGGAGACGCTGCGTTTGCCGGGGCGGGTGAAGGCCAGCAAGTCGATCCTGCTGATTCCGGGGATCTGGGTGGAGAACCCGCGCGAACTTGCGGAGCGCCTCAAGGCCGATGATTGCCAGCGCGCGATCCGCAGCATCGCCAACCATGTCGCGGGTGGCGGTCAGGTCGCGGCGTCCTGCTCGGCGGTGTTCCTGCTGCAGGCGGCGGGTGTGCTGGCGGGACGCCAGGCGACGACCACATGGTGGCTGGCGCCGGAGCTGTCGCGCATCGCCAGGGACACGAATGTCACTCCGAATCGCATCCTCTGCGTGGACGGTCCGGTGATCACCGCCGGCGCTGCATTCGCGCAGTCGGACGTCATGTTGTACCTGCTGCGAAAGCGCTTCGGCACCAAGGTTGCTGATGGCGTTTCGCGAGTGCTGCTGCTGCACGAGCGCAGCGAGCAGGCGCAGTTCGTGGTGCCTTCGATGCTGGCGAGCGGCGATGCGCTGGTCACGCGGCTGACCCAACGCGTCGAGTCATCGCTTCCCGCCGTGCCATTGGTGCCGGAGCTGGCGAAGGAACTCTGCGTGTCCGAGCGCACGCTGGGGCGCCACGTGCGTCGCGCAACCGGCATGGGCACCAGCGACATGATCCAGAGCATTCGACTTCATCGCGCGCGCAGCCTGTTGCAGAACAGCCGGATGAACATCGAGCAGGTTGCAGTGGCGGTGGGCTACCAGGATGCGACGGCACTTCGGCGTCTCATGCGCAAGGTCGGTGGTGCATCGCCAAGCCAGTTCCGCAGCGCGGCAAGCGTTGGAACTCCCTGAGGCCGGACAAGGATCGCGTGAGATGAATCAGGCAGCGAAAGGTGTAGTCCTCGTCACCGGTGCCAGTCGCGGCATAGGTGCTGCCACGGCACGACTCGCTGCCGCGCGTGGCTACGCCGTCGGCGTCAACTATCGCCAGGATGCGCGGGCCGCGGAGGCGGTGGTCCACCGGATCGAACAGGATGGCGGCACGGCGATGGCCCTGCAGGCGGACGTGGCGAACGAGCGGGACGTGCTCGACATGTTCGAGGCCTGCACGCATCGCCTCGGCGCGATTTCCGGGCTGGTGAACAACGCCGGCATCCTCGAACGCCAATCCACCCTGGCGACGATGCAGCTGGACCGCATCCGTCGCGTGTTCGAGACCAATGTGTATGGAACGATGCTCTGCGCACGCGAGGCGGTGCGGCGGATGGCGAAAAGCGCAGGTGGGTGTGGCGGTGCCATCGTGAACGTCTCCTCGGCCGCATCGCGCCTGGGATCTCCCGGGGAGTACGTGGACTACGCGGCAGCAAAGGGGGCGGTGGACACCTTCACGATCGGCCTGGCCAAGGAGGTTGCCGCGGAGGGTATTCGCGTCAATGCGGTGCGCCCCGGCTTCATCGACACCGGGATCCATGCCAGTGGTGGCGAGCCCGATCGGATCAGTCGGGTGAAGGCGGGCATCCCCTTGCAGCGGGGTGGTCGACCCGAGGAAGTGGCCGAGGCGATTCTCTGGCTGCTGTCGCCACAGGCCTCGTATTCGACCGGAGCCTTCATCGACGTGAGTGGCGGAAAATGAACTCGCTGCATTGGATCAGACCGATCAAGTACCATCGACGCAGCCCGCAACCCCGCTCCCGGCGGGGTTTTTCGTTTCTCGCCGGATGCCGGACATGGACATCTTCAAGGTCTTCACCATCGAAGCCGCGCACCGGCTGCCGAACGTGCCGGAAGGCCACAAATGCGCCCGCGTGCACGGGCATTCGTTCCGGATCGAACTGCATGTCTCCGGCGAGCCCGACCCGCATTTCGGCTGGATCATGGATTTTTCCGAGCTGAAGGCGGCGTTCCAGCCCATCCACGACCAGTTGGACCACTACTACCTCAACGACATCGACGGCCTCGACAATCCGACCAGTGAGCGGCTGGCCATCTGGATCTGGGACCGCCTGAAGCCGACGGTGCCGTTGCTCTCGGAAGTCGTGGTCCATGAGACCTGCACCTCGGGTTGCCGCTACCGCGGGCAGGCCTGAACGCGATCCGCCTGACGATTGACAATCATTCGCATTCAGGATCTAATCGCGTCGTCGATTAGATGGGTGGTGCGATGTACGTCTGCATCTGCAATGGCGTTACCGAACAGCAGGTCCGCGATGCCGCGGACATCGGCTGTGCATCGGTGGCCGAATTGACCATGCGCACCGGTGCCGGCGCCAATTGCGGTTCCTGCATCGGCCTGGCTGCCGAACTGCTGGAAGAACATCGCGTCCGTCGCGCATTGCCGCTGCCCTTGCTGGCCCAGGCTGCCTGACCCGCGCATCGCACGACCGCCTGCGGTCGGCGATCGAACCCACGAAAACAGGAGGCATGATGCGGACGATTCGCGTTCCGTCATCGCCTGCGTGCGAAGGGTAAATTGCGTCCACATCCAGCACGGAGCGCGGCCATGAAAGGCGACGCCAAGGTCATCGAATTCCTCAACAAGGCGCTCTACAACGAGCTGACCGCGATCAACCAGTATTTCCTGCACGCCAAGATGCTGAAGAACTGGGGGCTGAAGGAGCTTGCCGAACACGAGTACCACGAGTCGATCGACGAGATGAAGCATGCGGACAAGCTGTCCGAACGCATCCTGTTCCTCGATGGCCTGCCGAATTTCCAGGCGCTTGGCCGTCTGCGCATCGGCGAGAACCCGCTGGAAGTGCTGCGCGCCGACCTGGCCCTGGAGCTCGACGCCGTGCCGCTGTTGCGCGAGGCGATCGCCCATTGCGAAACGGTCAACGATTACGTCAGCCGCAAGCTCTTCGCCGATATCCTCGAATCCGAGGAAGAGCACGTCGACTGGATCGAGACCCAGCTCTCGCTGATCGAGCGGATCGGCGAACCGAATTACCTGGCGCAGCAACTCGACAAGAGCTGACCGCAACGTGCCTGGCGGCGAGCGACCGGGTTCAGCCTGCGCCGCCGCCCGGCAATTGCGCCTGCAGCGCGGCGCGGACCTGGGCGAACTCGCCGACGATGCGCGCCACTGCTGTGGCCGGCTGGGTCAGGGTGCCATCGCGGGCGCCATGTTCCAGGTCGCGCGCGGCATCGGACAGGGTCGTTGCCCCGACGTTCGCGCTGGACGACTTGAGCGTATGCGCCGCGACGCGCAGCGCGATCGGGTCGTTGCCAACGGCGGCACGTTCGAGTTGGGCGATCAGCCGCGGCGCGTCCTCCAGGTAGACGGCGATGATCTTGTCGACCTCGCCACCCAGTACCTCGCGGAGTTCGTCGAGGACGGACGCATTGATCACCACCGGCGAGCGCGCGGCGATCTGCTCGATCGGCGGCAGGGTGGCCGGCACCGCCAGGCTGACCCCGCGCCAGCGTTCGATGCAGCGCTCCAGGTCGTTGCGGGTCACCGGCTTGGCCAGGTAATCGTCCATGCCGGCGTCCAGGCACTTCTGGCGGTCGCCGGCCATCGCATTCGCGGTCATCGCCACGATCGGCACGCGGTGGTCGGCGTTGCGCTGCTGTTCCAGCTCGCGCCAGCGGCGGGTTGCGCTGTAGCCGTCCAGCACCGGCATCTGGCAGTCCATCAGCACCAGGTCGAAGCCGCCGATTTCCAGCTTCTCCAGCGCTACCTGGCCATTGCCGGCGGTATCGCATTCGGCACCGAGCACCTGCAGCAGGCGCTGCGCCACCATCAGGTTCACCGGATTGTCTTCGACCAGCAGGATCCGCGCCTTGCGCTCCGGGTCGCTCGGCGGCGCCTTGGCGGTCGGGGCAGGGTGCTGGTCATGGCGCGCCCAGGACACGCCGGATGCCGACAGTACCGAGCGCAGGTCGGCGTCTTCGGCATTGCGCGGAATCACGTTCGCCGACATCGGCAGGTCGAGCGAGGTCGCGTCGTCGCCGCGCAGGTAGACCAGGCGCGCATCGCCATACTGGTTCTTGCGCTCCATGTTGCGCGAGAGCGCGACGGCGGTGCTGCGGATGCTGCCCAGGTCGGCCAGCACCACCGAATACGACCAAGGCTCGCCCTGCGAGGACGCCTGGCGCAGGCGCTCGAGCGCGTCATGGGTGTTCTCCACCGCCGTCACCCGCAGGCCCCAGTTGGGCAGCAGCAGGGTCAGGCGCATGCGCAGGCGCTGGTCGGTGGTGATCAGCAGCACGCGACCGCCGTGCAGCTCCTCCGGTTGCGAGGGCATGTCGCCCTGCACCTTGAGCAGCGGGATCTCGAACCAGAAGGTCGAGCCGTGGTTGGGTTCGGACTGCACGCCGATGCGCCCGCCCATCAGGGTGACGATGCGACGGCAGATCGCCAGCCCGAGGCCGGTGCCGCCATAAAGCCGGGTGGTGGACGCGTCGGCCTGGCTGAAGGCCAGGAACAGCTTTTCCTGCGCCGCCGGTTCGATGCCGATGCCGGTGTCCTGCACCTCGAAGCGCAACTGGTGCTGTGCCGCGGTCTCGCGCAGGCGCTTGACGTGCAGGGTGATGCTGCCGCGTTCGGTGAACTTGACCGCATTGCTGATCAGGTTGCTCAGGATCTGGCGCAGCCGCACCGGATCGCCGCGCACCGGCAGGCGCACCGACGGATCGATGTTGAGCACCAGGCGCAGGCCCTTGGCCTCGGCAGTGCGTTCCATCAGCGTGAGCACGCTCTGCATCAGCTCGCGCAGGTTGAAGCCGGTGGTCTCCAGGTCCAGGCGGTCGGCTTCCAGCTTGGAGTAGTCGAGGATGTCGTCGACGATCCGCAGCAACTGCTGTGCGGAGGCGGTGGCGGTCCGCAGCAGTTCATGCTGGTCCGGGGCCAGTCGGGAATGCGAGAGCAGGTCGAGCATCGGCACGATGCCGTTGAGCGGCGTGCGGATCTCGTGGCTCATGGTGGCGAGGAATTCGCCCTTGGCCATCACCGCGGACTCCGCCGCCTGCTTGGCCTTGGTCAGCTCGTCCTCGAGCTGGGTGTGGCGGTCGATCTCCTGCTGCAAGGCACTGATCTCGGCCGCGCCGCGCCGGTTGAGATCGGTCTGATCGTGCAGTTCGCGCTCGCGGCGATGCTCCGCGAAGGCCATCGCGGTGCTGCCGAACAGCGCCAGGAGCGCCAGCACCAGGGCGGTGCCCTGCCACGGGCCCTGCACGCCGAACTGGGCGGCAAGCAGGGACAGGGTCGCGCCCGCAGCCGCGCCCAGCGCCAGCCAGCGGGCGGTAAGGAGGTTGAAACCGCGTTCGTCGCCGGAAGAAGTCACAAGGTCGCGTGCTGGAAGTCGAAGTCGAGGGCTTGCTCAGCGCGTTGTACCAGATTGCCCTGGATGAAATCGATGCCGCCCATCCAGAGTGCCGCCGCCGCTTGGGGATCTTCCACCGCCTGGCCGATCACCTGCAGGCCCAGCCGGTGCGCACGGTCGATCACCCCGCGCATCTCGTCGCGCAATTCCGGCGGCAGCGGCTGGCGGGCGAAATCGGCGGCCAGCCGCACGTAACCCAGCGGCAGTTGCTGCAGCAGCATGTCGGCGTCGGCGCCATGGCGGTACTGGCTCAGGCAGAACTGCACGCCTGCAGGCACCATCCGTTCGCAGAATTGGCGCAGCAGCATCGAATGCACCAGCGCGTCGTCCAGGCGGATGTCCAACACCAGCGAAGTGCCCTCGACGCTCGACTGCTCCAGCGCATGCACCAGCCAGCCGGCGTAGGCGTCCTGCGCAAGGGTGCGCGGCGACTGCGAGACGAACAGGCGCATCGGCTTGCTTTCGGCGCGGCGCTTCTGCAGCAGCACCAGCGCCCGTTCCATGACCCAGCGATCGAGCGCGGGCAGCAAGCCCGACGCTTCCGCCGCAGGCAGGAAATCGCGGGCCATCTGCTCGACGCCTTGGGCATCGCGCATCCGCACCAGCACCTGGAACTGCGCGTCCTCGCCACCCGCTACTGCGACCACTGGCTGGAAGGCCAGGTGGATGTGTTCGGCCTCGCCGGACAGGGATGCGCGCAAGGCATCGGCGATCCCGCCGGTGGGCGCGGGGACATCCGCCGGTGGCGTGTAGGCGGCGATCCCGATCACCTGTTCGCGCGCGTTGCGCACCGCTTCCTCGGCCGCCGCCAGCACCGAGCCGGCATCGGCGAAACCATGCGACAGCAGGGTATGGCCGATCGCGCAGCGCAGCCGCAGGGATTCCTGTTCGACGTGGAAATCGTGGTAGCCGATGCCGTCGCGCAGGGTGCGCGCATACGCATCGAGCGCCGCGGCATCCAGGCCGGGGGCGACCACCAGGAAGGCGTTGTCGCTGAGGCGTGCCGCTGCCTGGCCCTTGGCGATGGTGCCCAGCAGGCGGCCGGCGTCGTTCATCAACGACTCGAACCCGGCGTAGCCATAGCGATTGCGCAGGGCGATCGCATTGCCCATCTCCACCAGCAGTGCACCGCCGGTCGTTGCCGGGATGCTAGCGCCCAGCTTGTGCATCAGCGCCGGGCGCGTGTACAGGCCGGTAACCGGGTGGTATTCGGGCTCGGATGGAACCTGCCGGACCTGCGCGGCCCGTGCGCGGCGCACGCGGCTCTGCACGGCGGCGATCAGGTGGCGCGGCCGCACCGGCTTGAGGATGAAATCGTCGGCGCCGTGTTCGAGCACCTCCAACTGGCGTTCCGGGTCCTGGTCGCCGGTCAGGAACACCACCGGGGTCTGCTCGAAACGCGGATGTTCGCGGATCTGCACGGTCAGGGTGGTCCCGCTGATGCCGGGCATGTGCAGGTCCATCAGCACCAGGTCCGGCGAGAACTGCTCCATCGTGGCCATCATGCGTTCGGGGGCCGACACGACTTCCGCCAGCATCCCTGCACCACGCAGGATCGCCTCCGCGAACAGCGCCTGGCTGCGGTCATCCTCGACGATCACGATCCGGTAGGGATCGGCCTTCTCGTTTTCGGTGGTCGCCGGTTCGGCGGACATGTTCATGGTTTCCCCCTGCGTACGCCCATGCAAGCGGCGTCCGTCGAACAATTCTGACGTGAAAAACGCTGTCTGGCGGCCATTGCGTGCGTGCTCAACCCGCCTGCGGCCTGGGTGCGCGACGGAACAGACGCCGCCACAACCACCATACCGAGAACGCGAACAGCAGGCTGATCGTGACCACCACCGCCAGCGCAAGCCATGGGTGGGTGAATGCCAGCGCCAACCCGCCAACCACCGCAACATCCTCGGTCGCCGACGCGGTCCAGTTGCTGACCGGTTCCGGTGAAGTATTGAGCAGGGCGCGTGAGCCCGCCTTGATGACGTGGCTGGTCAGCGCCACTCCGGCTCCGGTGGCAAGCATGCCAGCCCCCAGTTCGCCATCGGGCGACATCGCCGCGGCGGCGAGGAACGCGCCCACCGGCACCCGCAGCACGGTGTGCAGCAGGTCCCAGATCGAATCGACACCCGGGATCTTGTCGGCGAAGAATTCCGCCGCTGCCAATGCGCCGGCCGTGCCGAGTACCCACGGCGACTGGGTGGCCTGCAATGCATCCGGCAACTGCAGCCAGCCAAGCACGCCGGCAAGGCCGACACCGAACACCGTCAGGTACACGCGCACGCCGGCTAGCCAGGCCAGCAACACGCCGATCGCGAACAGATGCGATTGTTCCAACTCCATCGCGGGTCCAGGCGACGCCCGGTGGCGTCTTCCTCCGCAGTCTATACGGCGCTGCGGCTTGACGCAGGCTCGGCGGCGGTGCGATACCGACGCCAATGTCGACCCCGCATGCCCCGCACAACCAGCGCGACACCGGCCATCCGCGCATGGCCTTGCTGTTGCTCGTGGTCGCGGCGGTAGCGTTCGGTGGCTGGGGTGCCTGGCGCAGTTTCGGCCCGCAGCCGGCCAATGCCGGCGAGCGCCTGAGCGACCAGGCCGACCGGATCGAGACGCTGGAGCAGCAGGTCGCCACGCTGACCCGCTCCGACCAGATCAGCCGGCAGGCCAACAGCGACCTGCAGGGCACGCTGGCCGAACGCGACGAGGAGATCGCCAGCCTGCGCGCGGACATCGCCTTCTACGAGCGCTTCGTCGGTGCCACCGCCCAACGCCATGGGCTGAGCCTGCATGAGCTCGTCCTGGAACCGCAGCGCGACCCGCAGCTCTGGCACTTCGTCGCCACCCTCACCCAGAACCTGAACCGTGGAGCGGTCAGCACGGGCCGGCTGCAGCTTTCGGTGGAAGTCAGCGAGGGCGGGCGCATGCGCAAGCTGCCATGGAGCGAGCTCCGCCAGCAGAAGGACGCGCCGGGCGTCGAGTACTCCTTCAAGTATTTCCAGCAGGTCGAGGGCGACATCGTCTTGCCAGCCGGGGCGAAGCCGGTGCGGATCGTCGCGCGGCTGCTGCCCAGCTCCGGTCCGCCGGTGGAACAGAGCGTCACCTGGAGCGAGGCGACATCGCCAGCCAAGGCCGTCGCGCCCGCCACGCGCTGATCCAAGGTTGAATCGCACGCCATCGCGCCCCATCCTGAGCGGATGGAACAGACCCACGCCCTGCCGACCATCGCCGACCTGGCCCCGCCGCCCACGCCGTTGCAGTTCACCACGGCTGCCGCAGCCAAGGTGCGCGAACTGATCGCCGAGGAAGGCAATGCCGATCTCAAGCTGCGCGTGTACATCCAGGGCGGTGGTTGCAGCGGCTTCCAGTACGGCTTCGAGTTCGATGAAGCGCAGAACGAAGACGACCTGCCGATCGTCACCGATGGCGTGACCCTGCTGGTGGATCCGCTCAGCCTGCAATACCTGATGGATGCGACCGTCGATTACACCGAGTCGCTGACCGGCGCGCAGTTCGTGATCCGCAACCCGAACGCGAAGACCACGTGCGGCTGCGGTTCCTCGTTCACGGTGTGAGCGGCAGCGCCAACCCGTTTTCCTTTGTCGATGGCGCGCTCGATCGCGCCGACCACCTGCGTGGCGATGCGAACGCGCTGCAAGCGCTCTGGCCCCACGCGCAGGTCATCGTCCTCGATGCCGATGGCCGCGCCTTCGCCGATGCCGGCCGCGCGTTCCTGGCATTCGATGCCGCGGCGCTGGGCAATGGCCCGGGCATCATGACCTTCCTCGGCCTGCGCGATGGCCAGGCCTGGTTCTTCGCCGATGCCGCCACGCTCGATGCCTCTGCGCCGGAGCGCATCGACCTGCGCCGCGCGGCATCGCAATGGCCGGGCTGGCAGGCGACGCTGTTCGCGCAGGCACGCGCACTGCAGCACTGGCACCAGCGGCATCGCCACTGCAGCGCCTGCGGCGGCACACTGCGCTTCGTGCGCGCCGGGTGGCTGGGCGTCTGCGATGCCTGCAAGAGCGAGCATTACCCGCGCACCGACCAGGCGGTGATCGTCGCGGTCACCGATGGCGAGCGCCTGTTGCTCGGTCGCCAGGCCAGCTGGCCGCCGCGACGCTGGTCGGTGGTGGCCGGCTTTGTCGAGCCGGGCGAAACGCTGGAGCAGACCGTGGTCCGCGAGGTACATGAGGAAACCGGCGTGCGCGTGCATGCGCAGACTGCGCGCTACGTGGCATCGCAGCCGTGGCCGTTCCCGGGTTCGCTGATGCTCGGCTTCATCGCCAACGCGGAGCCCGACGAGCCGGTGGCCGAAGAAGAACTCGAAGCCGCGCGCTGGTTCTCCGCCGACGAAGTGCGTGCAGGCCTGGCCAACGATTGGGCGCTCGCCGATGCGGAAGGCGAGGGCATCGTGCTGTCGTCGCCGATCTCGATCGCCCGCCACGTGATCCGCGCCTGGCTGGCCGAGCACGACGCGCGCGCGGCGTCGTAACGACATCGCGCAGTAGAATCGGGCGATGTCCGCCACCTTGCTCGCCGTGATCATCGCGCTGGCCATCGGCCACCTCGCGCCCGGCGTCGCCAATGGCCTGCGCCAGTTCGGCTGGTATCGCAGCTGGCTGCAGTGGCTCAATGCGCAATTCCCCGAAGACAGCGTGTGGCGCGGCCCCTGGGGCATCGCGCTGGCGCTGGTGGTGCCGCTGCTGGTCGCTGGCCTGCTGCAGGTCGCATTGGACCAGCCGCTGTGGGGCTTCGTCGGCCTGCTGTTCGACATCGTGGTGCTGTTCTGGTGCTGGGGGCCGCGCGATCTCGATCTCGATGTCGCCGCGATCCTCGACGCCCCCGATGCCACGTCGCGTCGGGCCGCCGCCGCGCGCCTGTATCCGCCGAATGCCACAGCTCAACTCGACGGGGCCTCATTGGTCGAAGCCGTGTTCCGCAACGCGCAGCGGCGCTGGTTCGGCGTGCTGTTCTGGTTCTGCGTGCTGGGCCCGTCCGGCGCGTTGCTGTATCGCCTGAGCGTGCTCGCCGCCGAGCAGGACGCCGACGTGATGCCGCACGAGACCCTGCAGGGCGCGCGGTTCTGGCTGGCCCTGCTGGAGTGGCCGGTGACCCAGTTGATCGCGCTGGCGTTGGCCCTGGTCGGCAATTTCGATAGCGTCCTGTCGGCATGGCGCCAGGACGATGCTTTCGGCCTCGACAGCCGCCTGCTGCCGAACGCCGCCCGCGCCAGCGTGCGCAGCGAGATCGCCGAGGAAGTGGGCGACTACACCGAGTCCGGCATCCCGGCCTCGACCGCACTTGCCGAAGTCTTCGGTGAACTGCCGGAACTGCGCGACGCGATGAACCTGGCCTGGCGCGTGCTGGTGCTGTGGCTGGCGGTGATCGCGCTGTTCGTGGTGGCGGGGTGGGTGGGCTAGGCCGCGTCGCCGCGCAGTTCGCGCACCTTCGCCTCCAGCAGTTCCGCCGTGGCGATGCTGCCATCGACCGGCTCGCCGGCTACCACATCGACATGCGCACGCAACCGACGTGGCACCCGCATGCGGTCCAGTGCGCTACCTTCCTTCGCATTGGCGCGACGGCTCCACATGCTGCCCCACATGTTCTTGAGCGCCATCGGCACCACCGGCACGACCTGCCCACGCGCAGCGGCGCGTTGCAGGATGCGCTCCACGCCGGACTTGAATGGCGCGATGTTGCCGTCCTTGGTCAATGCGCCTTCGGGGAAGATGCAGACCAGTTCGCCCTCGGCGAGCACGGCATCGACCTCGTCGAACGCGCGCTGCATCAATTCGGGATTTTCGCGCGCGCCCGCAATCGGAATTGCCTTGGCGGTCTTGAAGATCCAGCGCATCACCGGGATGTTGAAGATCTTGTAGTACATGACGAAGCGCACCGGCCGCGGTGTCGACGCCGCCAGCACCAGCGCGTCCATGAAACTCACGTGGTTGCAGACCAGCAGTGCGGCGCCTTCGTCGGGCACGTTCTTCTCGATGCCGTGCAGATTCAGCCGGTACAGGCCGCGCACCAGCAGCCAGCTGAGGAAGCGCATCAGGAACTCGGGGACGATGCTGAAGATCCACGCGGCGACCATGATGCTCGCGATGCCCAGCGCCAGGAACACCTGCGGGATGCTCCAGCCCAGCGCCTGCTGCAAGGCCACCCCGCCCAAGGCTGCGGCGACGATGAAGATCGCGTTCTGGATGTTCATGCCGGCAATCACGCGCGACAGTTCCTCCTTCGGCGTGCGGCTCTGGATCAGCGCGAACAACGGCACCACGAAGAAGCCGGAAAACAGGCCGATCGCCGCCAGGTCCAGCACGACCCGCCACGCGCCGGGCTGGGCGATGAAGCCGCCGACATCCAGCCCCTTCGCCGCGATTGCGGGTGCGAAACCAAGATGCACGATGCACGCGCTCATGCCGATCGCGCCCAGCGGCACCAGGCCGATCTCGACCGTGCGCGCGGAGAGTTTTTCGCACAGCAGCGAGCCGACGCCCACGCCAATCGAGAACACCGCCAGCGCGAACACGTAGAGCGTCGGCGTGCCGCCCAGGTGAGTCTCCGCATACACCGGCAGGTTGCCGGTCAGCACGGTGCCGGTGAACCAGAACCAGCTCACGCCCAGGATGGAATTGCGCACCGCCAGCTGCTTGCGCGCGAGCTTGAGGATCGCGATGGATTCCGGGATCGGGTTCCACTGCACCTTCAACTCGGGCGCGGACGCCGGCACCGCCGGGATCATCCGGCTCAAGAGGTTGCCGGCGATCGCCAGCAGGATGACTGCGACCGCCGCGGCCTGCGTGCCGTGCGCGCCGGCCACGGTGAAGATCAGCCCGCCGAACAGCATGCCCAGCAACACCGCGATGCTGGTGCCCATCTCCACCAGGCCATTGCCGCCGGTCAGTTCCTCCGGCTTCAACACCGACGGCAGGATCGAATACTTCACCGGCCCGAACAGCGTGGACTGCACGCCGGTGGCGAACAGCGCGAACAGCAGCACCCGCATGTCTTGCAGCAGGAAACCCACCGCCGCCAGCGACATGATCGCGATCTCCATCGCGGTGGTGATGCGGATCAGCTTCGATTTTTCGGTGCGCTCCGCGAACTGCCCAGCGATCGAGGAAAACAGGAAGTAGGGCAGGATGAACGCCGCCGGCGCCAGCTGCGTGTAGGTGCCGCGCGTCGACTCGTCCAGCAACCCCGCTGTCGCCATCACCCCCAGCAGGCCGATGATCGCTTGCCGGAACACGTTGTCGTTGAACGCGCCCAGCGCCTGCACCGTGAAGTACGGCAGGAAGCGGCGCTGCTTGAGCAGGTCGAACTGGCTGTGGCCGGACATGCGGGGCTCCGTTGGATGGGCGGAGGATAGCGGAGGCGGGCGAGTGAAAAGGGGTCGAACCGAATTTCGCGCCGAGGATGGCCGGTCTGCTTGAGCGGCCGCCGGGAAACTTCGCTATGGCATCTTTTCGCGATAGCCTCGCAAACAGGGGAGGGACAGCATGACAACAAGGAACGTTGCAGCCGGGATCGTGGTGAGTTTGTTGATTACAAGTTGCAGCGCGCAGCAGCCTGACGAACCCGTGCAACGCCGGCCGCAACAGGCTGGCCAGCCTCTCGACCCGGTCGAGACCGCGGGCCACATGGCGGCGATGCGCGGCGCATCGCTGACCGGTGATCAGGAAGGCACGCGCCGTCATCTGGATGCCATGCACCAAGATCTGATGCGGTCCATGAAACTGGCCGACGCCCGCCGTCCAATCGACCGCGAGGCCGCCCGCAGTGTCGCGCGCGACCTGCCCGGCGTGCGCTCCGCCAACTGGATAGATCGCCATAACCTCCTGGTGCGCGTCGACGGCGCGGCAATGCGCAGCCAGCAGACCATCGACGACCTGTGCATCCAGCTGGAACCGCTGGGCGACACCTTGGCGGTGGTGGTGCACCTGCAGGATGCCGCTGCCAAGACACACGACGATATGGACACGCTCAGCCGCAACTGCCAGCTGGCACCCGGCGATCAGGCGCTGTTTCAGCGGGAACGCACAGTGGATGCGTTGGATCCAGCGGTGCGGGCGCAGCATCGTGCCGAAGCCGAGCGATTGCGTGGTTCAAAGACGCAGGCGGGGTCGGCGGGGGATCGAGCGGCGATCGAGGCAATACGGGAAATGTAGACGGTTACACAAGCGGGTCCAGAATGCGCGCGCTCACAATTCGCAGGAGAGATCGATGGCAAGCGTCACCAAGCGCCGCACCGGCGAACTGATCCGCAAGCTGTTCCAGCTGCTCAAGCAACATCCGGACGGCATGCGCGCCACTGACGCTCTGAAGGCGCTGGAGGCCGAGGTCACATTGACCGAACACGAGGCCGGGGAATACGAGGCGGGCGGGAGGCGCTTCGAGAAGATCGTCCGCTTCGGCACGGTTGCACCGGTGAAGGCGGGCTGGCTGGTCAAGGACAAGGGCATCTGGACCCTTACGCCAGATGGTGAGGCGGCCCTGATCAACTACCCCGATCCAGAACAGTTCACGCGCGCGGGTGGCCAGCTCTACAAGAAATGGAGGAACGCCCAGCCCGACATGGAATTGCCTGATGAGGGCGAGATCGAAGAAGACTCCGCGACCATCACGCTGGAAGAAGCCGAGGAAATGGCGTGGGCGGAAATCGAAGCCCATCTTGCTGCGATGCCGCCCTATGAGTTCCAGGAACTGGTGGGCGCCCTGCTGCAGGCGATGGGTTATCACGTCGCGTGGATTGCGCCGCCTGGCAAGGACGGAGGCACCGACATCATTGCCTACAACGACCCGCTGGGTACTCGGCCGCCGCGCATCAAGGTGCAGGTCAAGCGCAACGCGAACTCGCCACGCATCGATGTAATCGCACTCCGCAGCTTCATGGCGGTTTTGGGCGAAGGTGACGTGGGGCTCTTCGTGGCGCTATCGGGATTCACCAAGGATGCGGACTACGAAGCGCGGCAATCGCATCGCCGGCTCAACCTCATCGATGCTCGCAGGCTGATGGAATTGTGGACTTCGCATTACGGCCAACTGGACGACGGTGCAAGGGCGCGTCTGCCTTTGAAGCCGGTCTGGTTCCTGGCGGGTAACGAGTAGACCTGCTTTTCGACTAGGTCGCGCCTTGCCTGGACACTGGCAGGGCCGCAGCTACGTCGCGGAAAGAACCCAGCGCCGCCTCAAGGTGTTCGATGATCTCCTGCGCCAGCACGTCCGGCGGAGGCAGGTTGTCGAGGTCGTCGAGGCTGTCGTCCTTGAGCCAGAAGATGTCGAGACTGGCCTTGTCGCGCGCGACCAGCG
>JAVWUU010000007.1:11999-51805 GCA_036666995.1 Thermomonas sp. | reverse complement strand
GGGGTCCGGATACTTGGCGAGGTCGCGTTCGTTCGTCATCGACGCTGCAGGAAAGGTGCGCCCGAAGTGCCATGGTCTCGCGAAGGACCATCGGCCTGCGAGGCGAGCAAGGATCGGGTGCATTGCGGTGGGCGAAGACAGGCGAATCCCGCCTTCATCATCGTCCAAGTGTATGGCGCGCCCGGAGGGATTCGAACCCCCGACCAATGGCTTCGGAAGCCACTACTCTATCCGGCTGAGCTACGGGCGCATGGTGTGCGGCGATCGCCGCAGGCGCGCATTCTCGCATGGTTGCGCGGGAGCGTCATCGCAAACGGAACGGCCCGCTTGCGCGGGCCGTCCGTTCACGCGATGTCGCTGCGCGGGATCAGTTGACGCTCACCGCGCTCCACGCCGCCTTGACGGCATTGGTCTGCGTCGAGGACGCGCCATACAGATCGGTGGAGGCACTGATGGTGGCCGCGCGGGCGCCGGCGTAGTTGGTGCCCGAGGTCATGTACACGGTCAGCGCGCGATACCAGATGGCGCCGGCCGCAGTGCGGCCGATGCCCGTCAGGCTGGTGTTGCCGTTGCAGACGATCGACGACGGGCTGAGGTTGGCCCAGCTACCCGCGCCGAAGCCAGCCGGAACCACCGCACCTTCTGCGAGCAGGTAGAAGAAGTGGTTGCCGATGCCGGAACCACCGTGCACTTCGAACGTCGGCGTGGTCGCCGGGTCGTAGCAATCCTGCGAATAGTTGTCGAGGGTCGGCTTGAACATGTAGCGGATGGCTTGCGACATGTTGGCGTTGTTCAGGAACAGCTCCTCGCCGATCACGTAGTCGCCCGGATCGTTGGCATTGTTCGCGTAGTACTCGACCAGGGTGCCGAAGATGTCCGAGGTGGACTCGTTCAGCGAACCGGACTCGCCGTTGTAGATCAGGCCGGCGGAGCGGCTGGTCACGCCGTGCGACATTTCGTGGCCGGCGATGTCCAGGGCGACCAGCGGCAGGATGGTGGCGCCGTTGTCGCCATCGCCGAAGGTCATGCAGAAGCAGCCGTCGCTCCAGCTGGCATTGGCGTAATTGCGGCCGTAGTGCACGCGGCTGATCGCGCCCACGCCGTCGTTGGCGATGCCGGAACGGCCATGCACGTTCTTGTAGTAGTCCCAGGTGGTGGCCACGCCGTAGTGGGCGTCGGCCGCCGCGGTCTGCGCGTTGCTGACCAGGAAGTTGCCCCAGGTGTTGACGGTGCCGGTGAACACCGCGCCCATGCCGGCGGTCTTCATCGACATGTTGTGGGTCGCACCGCCGCCGCGGGTCATGTCGACCATCTGGAAGCTGGTGCCGCACTTGGTGGTGTTGAGGACCACGGTGCCGGCGGTCAGGCTCTTGCCCGAGCCGATCGCTGCAGTTGCGCCAGCGCAGCCGCTGCCGCCGGGGCCCGGCTTGGCGGTATGCACGGTATCCCACTGGTCCAGGATCCGGCCGCTGCGCGCGTCGACGAAGTAATGCATCTCGGTCTCGGTCTGGTCGGCCTTGATGCCCTTGAACACGACTTCATGGGCAAGCACCGGGCTGGTGCCGCGGGCGTAGACCACCATGCGCGAGGTCGGCGCGCCGAAGAACTTGGAACCGAAACGGGCGCCGGCTTCCACGATCGCCTCGTCGCCGCTCACGGTCGCGACCAGGTTCGGTCGCGCCGCAGTCTTCAGCGACTGGCTGACATTGCGCAGCTGGCCGTTGCGCGAATGCATGACGAAGTCGCCGCCGATGACCGGCAGGCCGCGGAAACTGCGCTGGTAGCGCACGTGCTCGGTGCCGTCGGCATCGACGATCGCCTCACGCGCGGCGAACACGTCGCCCTGTGCGGCACGGATGGCGCTGCCGCCGTTCGTGCCCAGCAGCACGTTGGCGCGGCTGACCGCTGCGGACTTCAGGTTGCCGGCAGCCTCGGCGGGGATCGCCGCAAGGGCGAGGCCGGAAGCGATGGCGAGGCTCAACAAACTCATCTGGGCTTTCATGGCGCGTTCTCCGTGGTGATCAGGACCGGACGTTTCCGTGCCGGGGAATGGATGGGGCAGGCCTTGCGTTGGCGCCGCGGGCACCGGCGGCGACAGCCGCGGGGGCACGCAGCGGCGTGGGTGCCAGCAGGACGGCGTTGTCGAAGTAGGACACGCGCAGTTGCAGGCCGCGCGGGGAATAACCGATGAATGTGGCGTCGAAGCCGGGCACGTGCGCACGCTTGTAGGCGGCGGCGATCTTGGCGTTCTCGACCTCAAGCAGGATGCCCAGCGACTCCGCCTTGCCGAGCCCGGCGTTGTAGTCCTGCAGGATCTGCTTGGCGCGCTGGAAGAAGACCAGCTCCTGGTGCTGGCCGCGCAGCGCCTTGGCGAAGAACTGGCGGTAGTAGTACATCGGCTGGCGCAGTCGCGGCAGCACCTTGACGATCGCGGTGGCCACGCCGCACAACGCGCCATCCGCGTCGCGGGCGACGCACACCACCTGTTCGGTGCGACGGGTCGCGGCGGCCTCGTTCTGGATCGCATTCTGGTCGCGCCAGAACGCCACCAACTCCGTCGCCAGTTCCGGCGACAGTGCATTCCAGACCGGGACGATCTCGATCTTCACTTGGCCGCGCCCTTGCCGGCTTCCGGTGCGAGTGCCTGCACCAGTTTCACGTACTCGCCGAACGCCAGCTTGCCGTCGCGGTTGGCGTCGAACACCGACATCTGCGGTGCCTTCGCGCCGGCGTTCTTGACCAGCATCAGGTTGCCGTACTCGGCCGGATCGATCGCACTGTTCTTGTTGGCGTCCACCGTGCCGAACTGGTGGCGCAGGCGGGCCTGCGTTTCGGCCACACGCTGCACCTGCTGCCAGCCGGTGCGGAACTCGACCAGCGACAGGCTGCCATTGCGGTCCTTGTCCCAGGCCTTGAACGCCTCGCCGGCCGGATCTTCCGGTGCCGGGCGGGCCTGCGTTGCCGCGGGCTTCGCCGGGGCAGCCGACTGCGCGACAGCCTGGTGCGCGCCAAGCAGGAGGATCCCGCCGGCCAGCGCCATCATCATGCCGCGGGTCATCTTCATGCGGCGCTCGCCTCCGCGGCAGGCAGGTCGGACTCGAAGGTGATCAGGTCGCGGATCTCGGCAGTGCGCAGGCCGATCATCATCGGGTTCTTCACGTTCGGCAGGAAGGCGATGTCGAAGATCTCGCTGATGTCGCCTTCGAAGCGGATCCAGTTCATCACGTCGCCATTGGTCAGCGAGATGATCTGTACGCCGCACCACGGCTCGGCGTCGCGCTTCTTCAGCTCCTCGTCGAGCTGCAGGCCCTCGAAGCGCTGGTTGCGCGGCTTCGACAGGCCCACCGCGGCGACATTGCCGATGATCGACAGGCCACGCGCGAAGCCCGGCACCGACGCATGCGGCACGAACGCCTTCTTCTCGAAATCGACCCAGCCCAGGTGGCCGGTGCCGGCATTCAGCACCCACAACCTGCCGTTGTGCCAGCGCGGCGAGTGCGGCATCGACAGGCCTTCGCAGACGATCTCGTCGGTCTGCACGTCGATCACCACGCCACCGTCCTGGCGGCGATCGCGCCAGCCATCGACGCTGTCGCTCTTGCACACTGCGGTCACGTACTTCGGTTCGCCGTCGACCATCGCCAGGCCGTTCAGGTGGCACCTGTCTTCCGGCGCCAGCTTGCTGATGAACGTCGGCTTCCAGATCGCCTTGAAGCTGTGGGTCTGGCTGAGTTCGGACAGGCAGGAATACTTCGTGTTGACGAAGACCACCTTGCCGTTCTTGCGGATGCCGAGTTCGTGGATGTCCAGGTCGCCGATGGTCTGGGCGTTGCGCGGGACATAGCACTTGTCGAACTGGCCGTGGATGACCTCGTTCGGGCGCAGCACGTTCTCGAAACGCCACAACTGGTACAGGCCGCCCAGGTAGATGCGCTGCGCATTGCCGACCACGCCCATGGCGCGCTCGAAGATGCGCTCGAAGAACGACACCCGGCCTTGCTTGTCGCTGCCGACCAGGTAGATCCGGCCGGTCTGGTAGGAGGTGATCGCCAACGACATCCGGTGCTGGGCGAGCCAGCCCGACAGGCCGCGCGAGCAGGACTTCTCGACCTTCAGCTTGGTGATGTCGACCGGCGGCTTCTTGCCGCCGGCCTGCGCCTGCGCGGCGTCGGCGGTCACCGCATCCAGCCCCGTTTCCAGTTCCGGCTTGTCCTGGTTGCCCTGGACCTGCGGTTCTTCCTGCTTGTTCTCGTTCGTCACGTGTATCCCGACTGCGTTACTGCTAGGCGACGGGTTCGGCATGCCGAACCCGCCTTGCGACAATTACCAGGCGAAACGGATGTTGGCCTGGCCGCTCACCGCGCTCTTGAAGGCACCGCCATCGGTCCAGTTGGCACCGATGGTGAAGCCCCAGCCACCGCTCTGCAGGCCCAGGCCCAGTTCCGCCATCGCACTGGTGCCCTTGGTGCTGGTGGCACCGAAGAAGTTGGTGCCGACGGTGTAATTCATCTCGCCGTCGAACTCCCGGATGGCGTTGATCGAGCCGTACGGCGTCCAGCGCAGGTTGCCGGCGGTGAAGGTCTTGTTGATCTCCACGCCCACCCGGCCGCGCTCCGAGGTGCCGCCATGGCCCTCGAAGGTCGCGCGATCGAAGGCGATCGCACGCACGTCTTCGACTTCGGTCAGGGTGTACTGCACCTGCGGGACGATGTTGAAGCCGCCCACCGCCCACTCGTAACCCGCTTCCAGGCTCTTCGACGAGGTATGCGCGCGGGTCTGCAACAGGCCGGCGGCCGAGGTCGATTCCACGTCCACCGCCATCTGCCGATGGGTCAGGTCGACATAGAAGCCCTGCGGCACGTACCAGGTCGCGTACGCGCCCCAGGTCATGCCGTCCATGCGGTTCTGGCCCATGCCCGCACCGGTCAGGCGCTGGCGGCTGTCCGCCGTGCCCAGCACCACGCCGGCGTGGAAATTGCCGAACAGGTTCGCGTTGACGCCGACTTCGCGGCCCCAGCTGGTCTGGTCGTAGGCGAAGTTGCCGCCCTGGCCAAAGTTCGCCGCCACATGCGCCTGGTCGACATCGCCCTCGCTGGTGTAGACGCGGACGAAGGCGCTCATCACCTTGCCGGCATCGCCATACGGGTTCACGCCCAGGCGCTGGCGGAAGGTGCCGACCTGGTCGTTGAGGAAGCCGGCCGCACCCGAGGCCACCGACGCCGCCAGCGAACCGCTGTCGCTCAGGCCGACCACGTCGACGTTGACCGAGAACAGGTCGGCGCTGGTGTTGGCGGTGTTGATCTGGCTGCTGACGGTCAGGTCGAGGTCGAGGAAGTTCGCCGGGCTGTAGCCGAAGATCTGGCCGGCCACGAAGTTCGACGCCGCCGAGGTGCCACTGACCCGGGCGAACACCGCCGAGGTATGCGCGGTGGTCGGCAGGCCCGGGGCCGCCACGTTGACCGTCTGCACCGCGTTGCCAGCGACGTTGCCGGTCACCACCAACTGGTCGACCGTGCTGTTGAGCATGTTCAGGTCGAGGTTGAGCGCGCCGGTGCCTGCCAGCGTGCCGATGACAGTCAGCCTGTCGTCGGTCGCACCGTCGAGCAGGTCGATCGCGTTGACGTTGGTCAGCGTGCCGGCCGCACCCACGTCCACCGTGCTGTTGCCCAGCACCTTGAGGAGGCTGATGTTGGTGAAGGTGTTGGTGCCGGCTCCCATCGTCACCGTGCCGCCGGTCAGGCGGAAGTTGCCGAGGTTGGTGACGGTGTCGTTACCCGCCTCGAACGCGATGGTGCCGCCGACCACGTCGACCAGGCCACCCGCCGCATTGCTCAGGGTGTCGTTGCCGTCGCCGAAGCTGATCGTGCCGCCGGTGCCCAGGCGCACCGTGCCGGCATTGGCCAGGGTGTCGTTGCCCGCGCCGAAGGTGATCGCGCCGGTCAGGATGTCGACCACGCCACCCGCCAGGTTGTTCAGGGTGTCATTGCCGTCGCCGAAGTCGGTGCTGTGGGTGCCACCGGTGCTCCACACGCCGCCGCTGCGGTTGTTGAACACGTCGTTGCCGCCGTACAGGGCGAGCGCGCCGGTGATGCGACCGCTGTTGTTGATGGTCTCGACCGTGTCGCCGCCCATCACCGCGAAGGCATAACCCTCGTCGCCGTCGGCACTGATGAAGCCGGTGGCCGCGTTGTTCAGCGTATTGGTGCCGTAGACGCCCTCCATCAGCACGGCGATGGCGAGGTTCGAACCGCCCGCGTGGATGCGGCCGGCGTTGTTGACCACCGTGGTGCCGTCGTAGGTCGCGGTGTGCACGCCGATGGCGATGTCGCCACCGGATGCGTCGATGACGCCGGTGCTGCTGTTGTTGACCACGATGTCGCCGTAGAACGAATAGGCGAACACGCCGCGCGAAACCATCGCGGGCAGGTCGTAGCCGTAGTAGCCCACATAGCCATCGGTGGACAGCTGGCTGTGCACGTTCACGTCGCCGGCATTGGTGATGCTCACCGTGCCGTCGTTGCTGGACTTCGCGTACAGGCCATAGGCCATCGCATAGCCGTCGACGGTGACGTCGCCGGTGTTCTGGATGGTCAGGTCGCCGCCGAAGAAGGTGAGCGCCGCGATGCCCACCGTCTGGTCCGGCTGGTAGACGTAACGCACCGCCGCGGATTCGACGTGGATGTCGCCGCTGTTGATGATGGTCGCGTTGCCCTCGCTGGCGCGGGTCTGGATACCGGCGGCGTTGTACTGGCCGAACACGTCGATGGCGCCGCTGTTGCGGATGTAGCTGTTGCCGTACGGATCCTGCACGCTGCCTGCGACCGCGCCGATGCCGTTGGCGAAGCCGTAGTCGCTGTGCACCGAGATGTTGCCGCTGTTGATCACCGAGACATTGCCGCCGCCGGCGAAGAAACTGCCGGTGGTGGCCTGGATGCCGATGACCGCATCGGTCGGCGACTCCATGGTGATGTCGCCGCTGTTGGTCACCGCGACGTCGCCGTACTTGATGAAGGCGTCGATGCCGTAGGAACGGCCGCCGGCGTAGATCTCGATGTCGCCGCTGTTGTTCACGGCGATGTCGCCGGTATTGCGATAGGCCGCGATGCCGTTCGCCTGGCCGATGCCTTGTCCCGGCGCGAACAGCGAGATGCTGCCGGAATTGTTCACCGTGGTGGTGCCGGTGGCGCCGTAGATGTACGACGCGGATGCGCTGATGCCGGTGGCAGCGCCGTAGAGCGAAGCGGCATAGATGTCGCCGCTGTTGGTCACCGCGGTATCGAACGGGCCCACCGCGCTGATGCCGGTGGCATCGACGTACAGGCTCAGTGCGGTGATGTCGCTGGCGTTGCTGACGGTGACGTCGCCATATGCCGCGTTGGCATCGATGCCCGTGACGGCGCCGACCAGGTAGTAGCCGTAGTAACCGGCCACGATGCCGCCCGGCGCTGCGGCATAGATGCTGCCGCCGGTGTTGGTGACCGTGGTGCCGTAGTACGAGGTCGCCGCGATGCCGGTGGCGTAGGCCGAACCGATCGCGACGATGTCGCCCGAGTTGCTGACGTCCACGTATTCGCCGCGGGCGAAGATGCCGTAGGCCGAATACCCGATGTAGCCGTTCACGCCCTCGACGCTGGCGTAGATGTCGCCGCTGTTGTCGACGGTCACGCTGCCGTAGTCGGCGCGCGCGAACACGCCCACCGCCACGTTACCGCCGCTGATGACCTCGATCGAGCCGGTGTTGGTGACGTTGACGTCGCCCGTGCCGGAGCGGCCGAAGATGCCGGCCGACTGGCCATAGGCATAGCCGGAGATGGCACCGTCGTTGACGACATTCACGTCGCCCTGGGTCGCATAACCGAACACACCCCAGCCGCGGCCGCTGTACGAGTAGAAGCCGATCTCGCCGTCGTCGGTGTTGGTGACGTTGACGTCGCCGGTACCGGCGGTGGCGTAGACGCCGAACGCGTACTTGCCGCCGTTCGCGTACACCGAACCGCTGTTCTCGACGGTCGCGTCGCCGAAGCCGCGCGCGTCGATGCCGGTCGCCCAGTAGCTGCTGACGGCGTTGATGTCGCCGCTGTTGTCCGCCATCGCGTCGCCATTACCGGCGAATGCCACGATGCCGCTCGCGTTGTAGTACAGCAGCGCGGTGTTCTCGACGTTGATGTCGCCGCTGTTGGTGACGCTGGCGTTGCCGGCGAAAGACAGCGCGGTGGCGCCGCTCGCGACGCCGCCCGAGTACACATCGATCAGGCCGCTGTTGTCGATCGAGCCGTCGCCGTCCGCCGACACCACGATGCCGTAGGCACCGTAGCCGTACTTCTGGTTCTGCGAGACGTAGATGTTGCCGCTGTTGCTGACGCTGGCGGTGCCGCCCAGGCCACCCGAGGTCGCGGCGATGCCGCTGGCACCGAAGATGCCATCGGCGCTGATGTCGCCGCTGTTGGTCACCTCGACGTGCGCGCCTTCGCCGTTGCTCGTGGCATTGATGCCGGTCGCGACCTGGGTGCCGAAGTAGTAGGTGTAGTAATTGGTGCTGTTGTAGTAGTAGTTCAGGCCGGAGCCGGCCACGATGTCGCCGCTGTTGGTGAGGCTGATGTCGCCGCTCGACTGCACTTCGATGCCGGTGACGTAGCCCGCATCCACCGAGATGTTGCCGCTGTTGGTCAGCGCGACACCGCCTTCGCCACCGGTCGCGTAGATGCCGAACGCCTGCACGCCAGGCGCGTAGCCGATGACGCCGTAGTAATCCTGGACCTGCAGGAAGCCCGGGGCGATGACGGTGATGTCGCCGCTGTTGTCGACCGTCGCGCTGTCGTCGCCCTGCGCCTCGATGCCGGCGGCCCAGGTGTAGCCGTACACCTCGATGGCACCCGAGTTGGACACATCGACGTTCGCGCCGGAAGCGAAGATGCCGTCGGCCAGGTCGTAGTAGGAGATCGCGGTGATGTCGCCGCTGTTGTCGATGCTGACGTCGCCGCCCACCGAGTAGCCGTAGATGCCGATCGAGGCGCCGTACAGCGAGCCGGCGTAGATGTCGCCGCTGTTGTCGACGTCGACCATGCCGCCACTGTAGGCGGCTGCGTTGATGCCGCGCGCGCCCAGGACGATGCCGACCGCCTCGATGTCGCTGGCGTTGTCGACCGAAACGTCGCCGTAGAACGAGCGGGCGTCGATGCCGAGGCCCTCGCCCACCGCGATCGCGCTGATGCTGCCGCCGGTGGTGGTGACCGTGGTGCCGTAGTACGAGGTCGCGATGATGCCCGCCGCCGCGTAGTAGGCGCTGGCTTCGATGTCGCCGCTGTTGCTGACGCTGGAGTAGGCGCCGCGCGCCAGGATGCCGTAGGCCTGTCCGTAGTACGAATAGGCGGAAATCGCGCCGCTGTTGTCGACGGTGGCGGTGCCATAGTCCGCGCGGGCGAAGATGCCGAGCGCAGCGCCGGTGTAGCTGTATGCGTCGATCACGCCGCTGTTGGAGACCTCGACGTCGCCGCCGTTGGCACGGGCGAAGATGCCGACCGACTGGCCGGTCACCGACGTGGTGATGTAGCCGCTGCTGTCGACCGAGACGTCGCCGTTGCCGCTCAGGCCGAGGATGCCGAACGCGGTGCCGCCCGACGCGCCGTAGGTGGCGAAGATCGAACCGTCGTTCGACACGTTCACGTCGCCGTTGCCGGACTGCGCCAGGATGCCGTAGGCACGCCATGCATCGACCGTGATGTCGCCGCCGTTGCTCGCCGTCGCGCCTTCCAGGCCGCTCACGTCGATGCCGGCGCTGATGTACTTGCTGGTGACGTCGATGTTGCCGCTGTTGCCTGCATAGGCGCTGCCGTTGCCGGCGAACGCGACGATGCCGTTGGCGCCGTAGTACAGGAACGCATCGGTGGTGACGGTGATGTCGCCCGAGTTGGTCACGCTGGCGTCGCCGGCGAAGGACAGGGCGACCGCGCCATTGGCGATGCCGGCCGAGTCGACCGTGATCCCGCCGCTGTTGTCGATGCTGGCGTCGCCATCCGCCGAGACCACGATGCCGTAGGCCCCGTAGCCGTACTTGTTGTACTGCGATGCGTAGATGTTGCCGGTGTTGGTGACGCTGGCCGAACCGCCCAGGCCGCCCGAGGTCGCGGCGATGCCGGTCGCGCCGTAGTAGCCCTGCGAGGAGATGTCGCCGCCGTTGGTCACCGAGACCGCCGCGCCCTCGCCGTTGCTGATCGCGTTGATGCCGGCACCGACCAGGCTGCCGTAAAGATAGGTATTGCCGCTGTAGTAGTCGTAGACCGAGGTCAGCGAGCCGCCGACGATGTCACCGCTATTGGTGACCACGAGGTCGCCGGAGGATTGCGCCTCGATGCCGGTGCCGCTGTAGCCCTGCGCCTCGATGTTGCCGCTGTTGTCGACGGTGACGTCCGCGCCGGTCACGTAGATGCCGAAGGCGGTACCGACGTCGAAGACTTCGGCATAGATGTCGCCGCTGTTGTCGACGCTGACCGTACCGGTGCCCTGTGCCTCGATGCCGGCGGCCCAGGTGTAGCCGTACACATCGATCGCACCGGAATTGGTCACGTCGACGTTCGCGCCCGAGGCGAAGATGCCGTCGGCCAGGTAATAGGCGGACAACGCGAAGATATCCGCGGCGTTGTCGATGCTGACGTCGCCGGTGGTCGCGTAGCCGTAGATGCCGATCGCGTTGCCGAAGACCGATGCCGCCAGCAGGTCCGCACCCGCGTGGTTGGTGATGCCGACGTTGCCTTCGCTGCTGTAGCCGCTGATGGCGGTGACGCTGGAATAGATGTCGACCGCGTCGATCGGGTCGGCGTTGTCGATGATCACGTCGCCGAGCGCGTATTCGCTGATCAGGGTCGGGTGCAGTTCCGGCGGGACCTCCATCCAGATCGGCGGGAGCACGGTCGCAAGGTCGTGGACCGGGGCCAGATCGAGCGTCGAGCGTTCGACCTGCAGCACCCGCGCCTGTGGCGCCTTGTGGCCGGCAGCGAAGGCGCCGCCACTGGCACCAAGGGCCAGGGCCATGGCCGAAACGGCCAGCGCGGAGCGCACGGCGCGGGTCATGGGGGCCAGCTTGATGGTGCGGCTGCGCTTTGTCTTCGCCGATCCGCTCACATTCCCGATATTGCTCATTTGACCCCCAAGGTCGATAGCTGATTTGTATGCCGCGGCTTGCCGGCGAGAAGGAAAACGCACCATGCCGACATGTCGTTTCGGCACCTGTTGCCTGCGTTGGATTCACACCGGACGAGAAGTCCAGGCACGCCTTTTCCCCGGCGCGCAAAGACTGCTTGATCATCTAGTTATCGCCAGCGAGCGTTTTCGTGTCAATAGAAAATTTGACATAGGACACGGTTGCACCCACCTGAATGCGGGGCCTTGGGCCTGCCTCGCCCTGTGTCCCGCCAGCGGCCCGACCCCCGCCCTGGAGCTGCTTGCGTCCGGCAATCTCGCGCTGCACCGGCTGTTCTGGAATAATCCGGGGTTTGGTGGCTTCGGCCGACCCCCACACGCAGGTGGATCGTGCGTAATTACGACCTTGAATTCCTCAAGCGCTTCTCGATGGTGCTCGCCTTCCTGGCGCTGGTCACCCTCGGCCTGATCCTGTTCGCGCACCATCTGAACAGCAAGGTCGTGCATGAAGTCGACCCCGCCACGCACCAGCGACTGGCCGCGCGCATCGCCCCGGCGGGCGATGTCTATGCCGGCGCGACCGGTGCCGCAGCGCAAGCGGCCGCGGCGGCCGCAGCGCAGGCGTCCCTGCTGGCCAACATCCCGTTCGATGGCCGCACCGACGGCGCCGAGATCTTCAACAACAGCACCTGCACCGGCTGCCACACGGCCGGCATCGGTGGCGCGCCCAAGCTGGACGCGGCCGGGATCGGCGCACGCCTGAGCGAGCAGGGCCTCGACACCCTGGTCAGCAAGGCGATCACCGGATTCACCGGCAGCGCCGGGGTGATGCCGGCGAAGGGCGGCAACCCGGCCCTGACCGACGAACAGATCAAGGCCACCGTGGAATGGATGGTCGCGCAGAGCAAGTAAGCGCCCTCGGCTTCGACTGAACGCCGCCTCCGGGCGGCGTTCTCGTTTGCGGGCCTGACCCTCGGCCCATCTTCGTCATCTTCGGGAATTCACCGCAGCTGCTGCATCATGGCGCGATGAACGACGCATCCCCTGCCGCGCCCGCCGGCGCCGACCAGCCCCTGGCAATCGCCGGGCCGGCCGGGCGCATCGAGGCCGCGCTCGACCTGCCCGAGGCGGACGCCATGCCGCAGCCGTTGCTGGCGATCGTCTGCCATCCCCTTCCTACCGAGGGCGGCAGCATGCACAACAAGGTGGTGACGATGACGGCCCGCGCCCTGCGCGAATCCGGCATCGCCACCCTGCGCTTCAACTTCCGCGGGGTCGGCCACTCCGAAGGCGCCTTCGACGATGGCCAGGGCGAGCTGGACGACCTGCGCGCGGTCGCCGCCTGGGCGCGCGACGCGCATCCGGACAAGGCGCTGTGGCTGGCCGGCTTCAGTTTCGGGGCGTGGGTGTCGCTGCGCGCCGCGGTCGAACTGGGTGCGGCGGCGCTGATCTCGATCGCGCCGCCGGTCGGTCGCAGCTGGTCGTTCGACGACATCGCCATCCCCGCGATCCCCTGGCTGCTGATCCAGGGCGAGGCCGACGAAATCGTGGACGCGCGCGCCGTGTTCGACTGGGTCGCCACCCTGCCGCGGTCGCCGCGGGTGGTGAAGATGCCGGACACCAGCCACTTCTTCCACCGCAAGCTGATCGACCTGCGCGGCGCGGTGAAGAACGGGATACGCGACTGGCTGCCGGTGCCGCCCGCGGCATGAGCGACCCGCAGCTCCCCTCCCGACGCTACGCCGACGGCGTGGCGCGTGGTGACTGGCAGCACGACCCCGCGCAACAGCCGGCCCTGCACGCGCTCGACCGGATCCACGCGGCGCTGCAGGCCCCCGCACCCGCCCGAGGCCTGTTCCAGCGCTTGTTCGGTGACGGCCCCGAGCCCGCGCCGCAGGGCCTGTACCTGTGGGGTGGCGTGGGTCGCGGCAAGACCTTCCTGATCGACCTGTTCTTCACCGGCCTGCCGTTCCCGGAAAAGCGTCGCACCCACTTCCACCGCTTCATGCGCGACGTGCACCAGCGGCTGCGCGAACACGCCGGCGAGCGCGACCCGCTGGCGGTCATCGCGCGCGAATGGCGGCAGTCGCTGCGGGTGATCGTGCTGGACGAATTCTTCGTCAACGACATCGGCGACGCGATGCTGCTGGGGCGATTGCTGGAACGCCTGTTCGCCGAAGGCGTGGTGCTGGTGACCAGCTCGAACGCCGCGCCGACCGACCTGTACAAGGACGGCCTGCAGCGCGCGCGCTTCCTGCCCGCGATCGCGCTGCTCGAGCGCGAGTGCGAAGTGGTCGAACTGGTCAGCGACACCGACTACCGGCTGCGCGCGTTGACCCGCTCGCCGGTGTATCGCGCGCCGCTCGACGCCGATTCGGACGCCTGGCTGCAGCAGCGCTGGCGCGAATTGGGCGGCGACGATGGCCATGTGGATGCGGGCATCGTCATCGATGGCCGGCGCATCCCGGTACGCGCGCGCAGCAAGGGCCTGTGCTGGTTCGACTTCGCCGCGTTGTGCGAGGGACCGCGCGGCAATGCCGACTACATCGAGGTCGCCCGCGAGTTCCACACCGTGCTGCTGGGCGGCATCCCGCGCATGGACGGCAATCGCGACGATGCCGCACGCCGCTTCGTCCACCTGGTCGACGAGCTGTACGACCGCCACGTCAACCTGGTCTGCACCGCCGATGCCGCACCGATGGACCTGTACGCCGGCGAGCGCCTGATCGCCGCGTTCGAACGCACCGCCTCGCGACTGGTGGAAATGCAGTCCACGGACTATCTCGCCCATGAACACGGCGGCTGAGCCCGGCATGCGCGCGCGGGAACTCCCCTAGAATCCCACCCCTTGCACCGATCCAGAGGACACCGCCCCATGACGCCCATGTTCCGCATCGCCGGACCTGCCCTGCTCCTGCTGGCCCTGGCCGCCTGCAACCGCCAGGGTCCCGACGCCCCCAAGGCCGTGGACGACAACAAGGATGTGCAGGATCAGAACGACGGCATCCAGTCGGTGATGGTCTCGCCGGATGCGGCCAAGGTCGGCAGCGAGGCGGACGCGAACGGCGACATCGCCACCGAAGTGCGCTCCTTCGAGGCCGGGCAGAAGGTGTTCATCTCGGTGCCGACCAAGTACGAACGCAAGATCGGCGACAAGCTGGAGATCTTCTGGTTCCACGACGACGGCCGTTCGCGCCGCGACGAGCAGAAAAAGATCGCCGGGGCGTTCACCCTGTTCGAGTTCACTCCGGCCGACGCCGGTGCCTATAACGTCGAAGTGGCCGCCAACGGCAAGCCGATCGCGCTGGTCCAGTTCGAAGTGAAGTAAGCGCGACGTTTTGCCCGTGGGCGACATCGACCATTCCCCGCTCGGCCGCGAGGTCGCCTACCCGCGGCACTACGACGCCACGCTGCTGTACCCGATCCCGCGCCGGCTCGGCCGCGAGGCGATCGGGGTGGCCGAGCCGCTGCCCTTTTTCGGCCACGATCGCTGGAATGCCTACGAGTTGTCGTGGCTGGATCTCCGCGGTAAACCGCATGTCGCCACCGCGACCCTGCAGGTGCCGGCGGATTCGCCGCACCTGGTCGAATCGAAGTCGCTCAAGCTGTACCTGAATTCGTTCAATGCAAGCCGGTTCGTCGATGCCGATGCGGTGCGCGCGCGGATCGAGGCCGACCTGTCGCAAGCGGCCGGCGCGGCGGTGACGATGGTCTTCGGGCTGCCGCCGTTCGAGCAGGCCGATGACGCGACCTGCATCGATGGCCTCGACATCGAGATCGCATCGCATGGCCCGCCGGATGCCGCGCTGCTGCTCGCCGATCACGACGAGGTGGTCGAGGAAACCCTGGCCAGCGCGTTGCTGAAATCGAATTGCCCGGTCACCGGGCAGCCGGACTGGGCGGACGTGGCCCTCCGCTACCGCGGTCCGCGCATCGATCGTGCCGGCCTGTTGCGTTACCTGGTCGGGTTCCGCGACCACGCCGAGTTCCACGAACAATGCGTCGAACGCATTTTCGTGGACGTGCTGGCGCGTTGTGCGCCGGCATGGCTGTCGGTGGAGGCGCGCTACACCCGCCGCGGCGGCCTGGACATCAACCCGTGGCGGGCATCCCCCGGGATCGATCCGCCGGTCGCATTGCGCACCCTGCGCCAGTAACGCCGGCACCGTGCACGCGCACGCCATCGCCATATTTCCTTAACGGGATCCGTGTCAGCGTGCACTGCCCGAACCCGGGAAGGAGCCACGCATGAGCAACGACAAGAAACCCGATTTTTCCAATGTGCAGGGCGGCGTGCAGAGCACCGAACAGCTCAAGCCCGATTTCTCCAATGTCGAATCGAAAGTGACGTCGACCGAGGAGATCACCGGCGGCGAAGGCGGCGGCGGCAATACCGGCGAGCAGACCTACACCGTCGAGAAGGGCGACAACCTGTCCACCATCGCGAAACATTTTTACGGTCGGCAGGACTGGAAGCGCATCTACGACGCCAACCGCGACCAGCTGGACGATCCGGACCGGATCAAGCCCGGCCAGGTGCTGAAGATCCCGCCACCGCCCGCACCGAAGGACTGACCGCCGCGCGCGACCCGTTGCATTCCCACATCACGACACGGAAGGAATCCCCATGAAGTCCAATCGCCTCCACATGGCCATGCTCGCCGCGATGATCGGCAGCGCCGCCCTCGTAGGCTGCAAGAAGAAGGAAGAACCCGCGCCACTGCCACCGGTCGCGACCGAACCCGCACCGACCACGCCGGCACCGGCACCGATGGCCGCCACCGCCTCGGTCAGCGCGGTCGACCTGGGCAACGCCGTTGGTGCCGACATGCGCGTCACCGCGCCGATGTCGAGCTTCGCCCCGAAGGACACCATCCACGCGGCGGTCAGCACCGCGACCAGCGATCCGGCGGCCACCGTGCCGGGCAAGCTCGGGGTGAAGTGGACCCACGTCGACAGCAGCCAGACCGTGCACGAGGAAAGCCGCGACATCGCCTTCGCCGGCAGCGGCGTGACCGACTTCCAGATCAGCAAGCCGGATGGCTGGCCGACCGGCAAGTACAAGGTCGAAGTGTCGTTGGACGGCAGCGTGGTGCAGACCCGCGAGTTCGAGGTCAAGTGACGTAAGCGCGCCCACGCGCAACGCGTGGGCCTTTGCGCGCACGCCATCCCCGCGCAGGCGGGGATCCAGGCTTTGAGCGTCACGCAAACAGAAAGGGCCCTGTGCAAACCGGGCCCTTTCCATTTTCGCTGCGGCGAACGCTCAAGGCTCGGCGGTCGTGGCCTTGCGATAGATCCCATCGAACGCGACCGACCAGGTCTTGCCGTCATCGGTGGAGGTTTCCCAGAGCTGGCGCACGCTGCCGTCGGCATTCGGCGTCCAGGTGATGCGTTCGTGCTGGGTCAGCCCGGTCTTCGCATTCGGCACGTCCTGGGTTCCGCGCAGGACCATCGCCCCGTCGACCAGTCCGCCTTTCAGGTGCAGGCGGTTGCCGCCGTTGTCCACCCAGAACTGCTCCCACTGGCGGGTCGCCGTGTTGTAGATGTTGAAGCTCTGGCCATTGCTGCCGCCGCCCCCGGTCCAGTGCTCGTGGATCACGCAACGGTCGAGCGTGGCTTCGATCCGGCTGCGCCCGACCGGCTTGCCGGCCGGGTCGCTGACCGTCCATTCGCCGATCCAGAAATCGAATTGTCGATGCATGGCCTGGCTGCAGGGTTTGGGGCGGGTCGCGGGTGGCTGCTGGGCGGTCGCTTGCAAGGGAATGCCGGCCAGCGCCACTCCCAGCACGCAGGACAGCAGGATGACACGGCGTATCGGCATGATCCTGATCCTCGAGGAGGGTGCGTGGCCACCATGCGCCCATGCCCGACCCGATGCGCACTGCCGGAGGTCATGCCTCCACACGCCGCCATGGCCGTTCCTTTTGCCGGCGACGGCGTGAAGCCCGACAATGGCGGACTTCCGCCGCGAATGCCGAGCCGCCATGACCGCCCAGATCCTGTACACGCTCACCGACGAGGCCCCGTTCCTCGCCACCGCCAGCTTCCTGCCGATCGTGCAGGCCTACGCGCGCACCGCCGGCGTGGACGTGGAGACCCGGGACATCTCGCTGGCCGCGCGCATCATCGCCCAGTTCAACGATCTGCTGCCGGAAGACCAGCGCAACAGCGACGACCTGCGCGAACTCGGCGAACTGGCGAAGACGCCGGAAGCCAACATCATCAAGCTGCCGAACATCAGCGCCTCGGTGCCGCAGCTCAAGGCCGCGATCCAGGAACTGCAGGCGCACGGCTACGCACTGCCGGACTATCCGGACGAGCCGCAGGGCGAGCGCGAGAAGGACATCAAGGCGCGTTACGCCAAGGCGATGGGCAGCGCGGTCAACCCGGTCCTGCGCGAGGGCAATTCCGACCGCCGCGCGCCGAAGGCGGTGAAGGCCTACGCACGCAAGCATCCGCACCGCATGGGCAAGTGGACGCGTGCCTCGAAGTCGCACGTCGCGCACATGGAGGACGGCGACTTCTACGGCAGCGAACAGTCCTACACGATGGTCAATGCCGGCAGCCTGCGCATCGAGTTCACCAGCGCCACCGGCAGCGTGTTCCCGCTGCGCGGCCCGGTGGCGGTGCGCGCCGGCGAGATGATCGACGCCTCGGTGATGAGCGCCGCGGCGCTGGCCGCCTTCATCGACGCACAGATCGACGATGCGAAGGCCAAGGGCGTGCTGTTCTCGCTGCACCTGAAGGCGACGATGATGAAGGTCAGCGACCCGATCATCTTCGGCATCGCGGTCTCGCGCTTCTACGCGCCGGTGCTGGAGAAGCATCCGCGGACGATGGCGGAGATCGGCTTCGACCCGAACAACGGCATCGGCGACCTCTACGCCAAGCTGGGCCAGCTGCCGGAGGCGCAGCGCGCCGGGATCGAGGCCGACCTCGCGGCGCTGTACGCGCAGCGCCCGGCACTGGCAATGGTCAATTCGGACAAGGGCATCACCAACCTGCACGTCCCCAGCGACGTGATCGTGGATGCCTCGATGCCGGCGATGATCCGCGACAGCGGCTGCATGTGGAACGCCGGCGGCGAGCTGCAGGACGCCAAGGCGGTGATCCCCGACCGCAACTACGCCGGCATCTACCAGGCGGTGATCGACGACTGCCGCGAGCACGGCGCGCTCGACCCGGCGACCATGGGCAGCGTGCCCAACGTGGGCCTGATGGCGCAGGCCGCCGAGGAATACGGCAGCCACGACAAGACCTTCAAGATCAGCGGCGACGGCACCGTGCGGGTGATCGACGAACACGGCACCGTGCTGCTGCAGCATCCGGTCAAGGCCGGCGACATCTGGCGCATGTGCCAGACCAAGGACGCGCCGATCCGCGATTGGGTGAAGCTGGCGGTGACGCGCGCGCGCCTGTCCGGCACGCCGGTGGTGTTCTGGCTGGATCCGCGCCGCGACCACGACCGCGGCCTGACCGCCAAGGTCGCGATGTACCTCAACGAGCACGACACCACCGGCCTCGACATCAGCATCATGAGCCCGATCCGGGCGATGCGGCATTCGCTCAAGCGCATCCGCGCCGGCCAGGACACCATCGCCGCCACCGGCAACGTGCTGCGCGACTACCTGACCGACCTGTTCCCGATCATGGAGCTGGGCACCAGCGCGAAGATGCTGTCGATCGTGCCGCTGATGAACGGCGGCGGCCTGTTCGAGACCGGCGCCGGCGGCAGCGCGCCGAAGCATGTGCAGCAGTACGTCGAAGAGGATTACCTGCGCTGGGATTCGCTGGGCGAGTTCCTCGCGCTGGCGGCCTCGCTGGAGCACCTGGCCAATACGACCGGCAATGCCCGCGCGCAGGTGCTGGCCGACGCGCTGGATGCCGCCAACGCGGAGTTCCTCGACAAGGACCGCTCGCCGGGCCGCAAGCTGGGCACCATCGACAACCGCGGCAGCCACTTCTACATCGCGCTGTACTGGGCGCAGGCGCTGGCCGCGCAGACCGCCGATGCCGAACTCGCGGCGAAGTTCGCGTCGCTGGCGCAGGCGCTGACCGACAACGAAGCGAAGATCGTCGGCGAGTTGAATGCCGTGCAGGGCAAGCCGGTCGACATCGGCGGCTACTACCAGCCGGACGTCGCCAAGCTGTCTGCGGCGATGCGCCCCAGCGCGACGCTCAACGACGCGCTGGCCACGCTCGCCGGCTGAGCCAGCCTCCCGCGCGTCACCCACGAAGCCCGGCCATCGCGCCGGGCTTCGTGCATTCACGGCCGACGGCCGACGCAGCGCGTTACCCTTGCCTTCTCCCGACAGGAACCACGCCATGTCCCGCACGCATGCCACCTTGCTGGCCCTCGGCCTTGCCCTCGCCGTCGCCGGCTGCGCCTCGACGACAACCGATACCACCCAGTCCGCCCCGAAGGCGGATGCCGCGCTCGATGCGGCCATCGCCGGCAGCTGGCGCGATGCAGGCAATGTCGCCCGCGACCGCTATCGCCATCCGCGCGAGACCCTGGCGTTCTTCGGCGTGGCGCCCAACCAGACCGTCATCGAAGTCACCCCCGGCGCGGGCTGGTACACCGAAATCCTCGCGCCCTATCTGTCGGCCGGCGGCCACTACATCGGCGCGGCACCGGCGGCAGCGGCCGACTCGGCGGGCGGCAAGCGCAACACGGCCTTGCGCAACCGTCTGGCAGGCGAGCCCGCGTTCGCCGGCGGCAGCCTGCTGGAAGTCGATTCGAAGGCTCCGGTATTCGGTCCGGACAACGGCGCCGACGCGATCCTGACGTTCCGCAACGTGCACAACTGGGTGGCCGCCGGCACCACCGATGCGTACTTCCAGGCCTTCTTCAAGGCGCTCAAGCCCGGCGGCGTGCTTGGTGTGGTCGACCATCGCGCCAAGCCGGGTACCGACCTCGAGGCGATGAAGAAGTCCGGCTACCTGACCGAAGCGCTGGTGATCGAGCACGCCACCCGCGCCGGCTTCGTGCTGGAAGCGCGCAGCGAGGTCAATGCCAATCCGAAGGACAGCGCCAACCACCCGAATGGCGTGTGGACGCTGCCGCCGGTGAACCGCCACGACGCCGCGGACGACGCCATGTACAAGGCGATCGGCGAGAGCGACCGGATGACCCTGCGCTTCCGTAAACCGCGTTGATGCGTCATCGCGGCAGGTGCTGATCGCCTTCAACAAGCCGTATGGCGTGCTCTGCCAGTTCACGGACGATGCGCACGGACGGGCGAGTGCCGCGGGCGCAGGACGCGCAGAAGCGGCCACGAGCACGTCGCCGAGGCCCACGCTGGCCGGTTTCGGCCTGCCGGCCGGCGTATATCCGGCCGGTCGCCTGGATTTCGATTCCGAAGGCCTGCTGCTGCTCACCGATGATGGCGCGCTGGCGCATCGGCTGACCGATCCGCGCCACAAGCAGCCGAAGACCTACATCGTGCAGGTCGAGGGCGATCCAGCTGACCACCAGCTGCAGGCGCTGCGCGATGGCGTGCAACTCAAGGACGGCCCGACCCTGCCCGCGCGCGCGCGCCGCATCGATGCGCCCGCCCTGTGGCCACGCGACCCGCCGGTGCGCTTCCGCAAGACCGTGCCCGATGCCTGGCTGGAGCTGGCCATCCGCGAGGGCCGCAACCGCCAGGTGCGGCGCATGACCGCGGCGGTCGGCTTGCCGACCCTGCGCCTGGTCCGGGTCGCGGTGGGCGCGCATCTACTCGATGGGCTGACGCCGGGGCAATGGCGGCAGCTGCCGGACACGCACGCACGCTGAATGCTTCAGCTTTGTCCTTTGGTCGGGCTATGCCGGCGTGAAGGGCTTTGTTAACGTCGCGCTCCGCCGCTTCGGCGTGAAGGAAACCCGTTTCGAATGCCGCATCGGATTGCAAGGACAGGCCGGATCCTGGTCGTCGACGACCAGTCGGCGAACGTGCGCGTGGTCACCGCGCTGCTGGAGCGGCATGGCTACGCGGTCACCGCCGCCGGCAGCGGCAAGGACGCACTGCAGGCCGCGACCGGCGAAGTCCCTGACCTGTTGCTGCTGGACATGATGATGCCGGGCATGGACGGCTTCGAACTGCTTGCCGCGCTGCGCGAGCTGCCCGGTTTCCGCCAGGTGCCGACCGTGTTCCTGACCGCCGCGCAGGACCGCGACCTGCTGCTGCGCGCCTTCGAGGCCGGCGCGGTCGATTACGTCACCAAGCCGTTCATGCCCGAGGAACTGCTGGCGCGGGTCGGTGCGCACCTCGGTCTCAAGCTCACCCGCGATCGCCTGGAACGCGTAGCGCACGAGCGCCAGGAACTGGTCAACCTGGTCGCCCATGATCTCAAGAACCCGCTGACCAGCGTGCTGTTCGCCACCGAAATGCTCTCCCTGCCTGATTGCCGGGCCGACCGCGTGCCGCGCTACATCGAGATCATCGATGGCAGCACCCGTGACGCGCTGGGGTATATCCGCAGTTACCTGGAAGGCCAGGAGCGGGCTGCAAGCACGCGTGCCGCAGCGACCGCACCGGCCAGCAGCTGGCTCCGCGACACCCTGGACTGGCTGGCCGCGCGTTACGAATTGCAGCTGGATGCCAAGGGCCTGCGCTTGCGCATCACCCCGCTGGCGAAGGATGCCTGCGTGGCGATCGACGGACAGGTGTTGCGCCAGGTCGCCGAGAACCTCGTCACCAATGCACTGAAGTACGCCCGCGATGGCGGCGAACTGGAACTGCTCGCACGCCCCGGCGCGCCAGGTTACTGGCAACTGGTGGCGCAGGATCGCGGACCGGGTATCCCGCCGTCGCGCCAGCGCGAACTGTTCAAGCCGTTCCAGCGGCTGACCGAGGTCGATCCAGCGAACGGCCTGTCCAGCGGGCTTGGCCTGTCCCTGGCCAAGCAGATCATCGTCAACGCAGGTGGCCAGCTCTGGTACGAGGATCGCGAGGGCGGCGGTGCGCGCTTCGTGATCGAACTGCCGGAAGCGGTCTGCAACGACGCGGACTGATCAGTCCGCGCTTTTCGTCGCCGTGGCGCGCTGGCGGCGTGTCCGCGTCGAACCATTGCCACGCTTCGCCTCGACGCGGGTTGCGCTGCCTTCGATGGGCTGACCCGCGGCCTGCTTCTTCGCATGCTGGCGCGCTGCCAGCCACAACAAACCCGCACCGGCAAGCGCGGCACCCGCCAATACCGGATTGCGACGGACGAACTTGCCCGCGATCCGGGTACCGGTACGGACCGCGCCCAACGCTGCGCCGGTCTCGACCCATTGCATCGCCTTGCCCGGCACGGCCTTGCGGATGCCGGTGCCCAGTTCGCCGATCAGTTCCAGCGCGCGATCCTGCGCATTGCCCAGCTTGCTCATGGTGATGCCTCGGGTGGAATGGGGTGGGGATGCAAAGTCTCTGCAGCGCGGTGTTCATGGCGCGTGAGCGGCGATGCGGATGATTCAGGTGATGGCGCAATCCCGTCCGACCGTTGATCGTCATCCCGGCGAACGCCGGGATCCAGTTCTTGTTCTATCCCCGATGACATGCAGGAAGCGAAAAGCTGGATCCCGGCGTTCGCCGGAATGACGACTAGGTGCCCCTTGGCTTCGCCCGATGCGTGGCCACCGCATTCCACGGATCTTCCGGCCACGGATGCTTCGGGTAACGGCCCTTCATTTCCTTCTTCACTTCGGCGTAGGTCGAATTCCAGAAATTCCGCAGATCCGACGTGACCTGCAATGGCTTGCCGCCCGGCGACAGCAGGTGCAGCAGCACCGGGACGCGACCCTCCGCCACGCGCGGCGTATCGGCCAGTCCGAAGAGTTCCTGCAGCTTCACCGCCAGCACCGGCGACGCGGGCTCGCCGTGAGCGTCGAGCAGATACTCGATGCCGCGCTCCATGCCCGACGGCACCAGGATCCGGGTCGGCGCAAGCTGGTCGATGCGCTGGCGCTGGCTCCATTCGAGGCCGGATTTCAGAGCGTCGGCGAGTGACGTTTCGTCGAGCGCATCGAGCCGTGTCTTGCCCGCGAAGGCCGGCTTCAGCCAATCGTCGAGAGAGGCGAGCAAGGCGGCATCCGACAGATCCGGCAATCCAAGTTCCGGCATCCAAGTGCGCAGGCACTGCACGCGCACGCGCCACTGCGACAGCGACTCGCGCCAAGGCAACACCGACAGACCCAGGTCGCGCACGGCATCGGTCAACGCGCGCGCCGCCAACTCCGGATCCACGCGACCAGCCGGCTTGCTCGACAGCACGATGCCGTCGAATCGCGCGATGCGTTCGCTGGCCAGCGCGCGGCGTGTCGCGTCCCAGCGCACTTCGTCGCCTTCGCGGAAATGCCCGGCGAATGCCTGGCGCAGGTACAGCTCGTCGACCGGCGCGGCGCGCAGCAACAGCGCGTCCCGGGCCTCGAAACGCAGTTCGCTGGCGACCAGCCACGGCTCGCCATGCACGGCGGAATCGTCGAACAGTTTCGCCATGCGCCCGTTCGCCAATTGATAGCGCTTCGGATCCTGCGGATGCTGCTTCGCGATGCGATCGGGGAAGGCGTGCGCGAGCAGGTCGCCGAGCGCGTGCGCCGGTGCATTCGCGAGTGGCGGCGCATCGCAGCGCAGGCGTCTCCGCCATTGTTTCGATGCCGCATCGATCGCCGCCAATGCCGAACGATTCGCATCGGCACCCACGCGCCCGTTGCGGAACGCGGCGAGCGCCTGCCAGCGTTCGGCCAGCGCATCGCTGCGTGACCGCAACGGATCGCGTGCTTCCACCAACGCGGCCAAGTCGCAGGCCAGCGCGATTCGCAAGGGTTCGTTCGACGCGAGCAACATCGCCGCCAGCCGCGGATGCGTGCCCAGCGCGAGCATGCGGCGACCGCGCGCGGTGATCGCGTTGCCCGCATCGAGCGCATCCAGCCGTTGCAGCAGGTCGCGCGCGGCGGCCAGCGCGCCCGACGGCGGCGCATCGACGAAACGCAGCGCATCACTGCCCCAAGCCGCCAGTTCCAGCGCGAGTGAGGCCAGTTCGACCTGCGCGATTTCCGGACGTCGCTGCGGTTCCAGCCGCTGCGATTGCGGCCACAGCCGATACGCGAACCCTTCCGCGACGCGACCGGCACGGCCCGCGCGCTGGTCGGCGGAGGCCTGCGAGATCGACACGACATCCAGGCGCGCAAAGCCGCTGTTCGGATCGAAGCGCGGCTCGCGTGCCAGGCCGCTGTCGATCACCACGCGCACACCCGGCAAGGTCACGCTGGATTCGGCGACATTGGTCGCCAGCACCACGCGTCGGCGGCCGTCGCTGGCCGGTTGCAGCACGCGGGTCTGTTGTTCGAGTGGCAATTCGCCATGTAGGGCAAGAACCTCGACCGCCGGGAGCTGTGATGCCGGTGGCTGGGGTGTTGCGTCGAGCGCGCCATGGATGGCGCGCGCCCGAATCGGGGCAGGATGCCCCGACTGAGGGAAAAGCAATACCCCAGCCACCGGCAGCGCAGCAGCGAGAAGCTGCTCCAACTTCGCGATCTCCCGCTGCCCCGGCAGGAACACCAGCACATCGCCGGGATGCGTGGCCAATGCATGTTCGATCGCGCGCTTCGCTTGGTGCTCGATCGCTTCCTCGCGGCGCGCGGGGAAATGCGCGATCTCGACCGGATAGCTGCGGCCGGCGCTGCTCAGGCGCGGCGCATCGAGGAACCCGGCAAGCCGCTCGCCATCCAGCGTCGCCGACATGACCACGATGCGCAGGTCTTCGCGCAGGCCCGATTGCACATCGAGCGCCAGCGCAAGCCCGAGGTCGCCGGCCAGGTGGCGTTCGTGGAATTCGTCGAACAGGATCGCGCCGACGCCTTCGAGCATCGGATCGTCCTGCAGCATGCGGGTGAGGATGCCCTCGGTAACGACGATGATCCGCGTGCCTGCACCGACCTTGTTCTCGAAACGGATGCGGTAGCCCACGGTATCGCCAACGGATTCGCCCAGTTGCTGCGCCATGAACCCGGCGGCGGCGCGCGCGGCGACACGCCGCGGTTCCAGCATCACGATCTTCTGTCCGTGCAGCCACCCTGCATCGAGCAAGGCCAGCGGCACCTGGGTGGTCTTGCCCGCACCCGGCGGCGCTTCCAGCACCAGCCGCGGATGGTCCTGCAAGGATGCGAGGACCTCCGGCAGCAGGGATTGGATCGGGAAATCGGTTTCACGCATGCGACTAGGCTACCCGCCCGCGGCCACGGTGCACTGCGGTATGACTTTCGTCACATTTCCGGGGCAAGATCGCGCCACTTTTTGCCGCGAGATTCTCCCGTGTCGCCACATCCCATCCGTTTCCCCCGCGCATGGTTGTCCTCCGCCGCGCTCGCACTTGCGTTCTTCGCAGCGCCTGCCTCGGCCGACGTCTTCATCAACGAGATCCACTACGACGATGCGACATCGGCCGGCGACACCGGCGAACGCATCGAGGTCGTGGCCACGGCCGGCGAGACGCTGAGCGCGTATCGCATCTATCTGTACAACGGCTCGACGCCGTCGGCCGCGGTGACCTACGACAACGACCTGGTGCCGGCAGGCAGCCTGGTGTCCTGCGGCGCGAGCGTGCGCATCGCCACCGTCAGCTATGCGAGCAACGGCATCCAGAACGGTCCGAACGACGGCATCGCCCTGGTCAATCCGGCCGGCCAGGTCGTGCAGTTCATCAGCTACGAGGGCGTGATCACCGCCAGCAACGGGCCCGCCGCCGGCCGCACCAGCGTGAACCTGCCGGTGTCCGAATCCGGTTCCGATGCGGCCGGCCGTTCGCTGCGCCTGGCGGGTTCCGGCACGAGCTACGCCAATTTCTCCTGGCAGGCCGCGGCCACTGCCAGCTTCGGCGGATGCAACGCTGGCCAGACCTTCGCCGCGCCGAATCCGCCGCCGGTGGTGACCTCGACCACGCCAGTCGCCGGCGCCACTGATTTCCCGGCTGCGGGCAATCTGGCGGTCGGCTTCAGTGAGTCCGTAAGCCTGGCCAGCGGTGCGTTCACCCTGGTCTGCGCGACCACCGGCAACGTTGCGCTCACCCACGCCAGCAGCGGCTCCAGCTTCGCCATCAGCACCAACACGGCGCTGCATGGCGGCGAAACCTGCACGTTGGGCGTGGTCGCCAGCAAAGTCACCGATGCCGGCGGCGCCAAGCCCGTCGCCAACACCACGGTGTCGTTCACCGTCGCCGCCGCAGGCCCGACCGGCTACTACAGCCACGTCAACACCAGCAGCGCGTCGCAACTGCGTTGCTCGCTGCACGCCACCATCAAGGGTCACACCGCATATCCCTATAGCGGTGGCACCACCAACACCTGGACCATCCTCGAGATCGCCGACGAGGATCCGAACAACAGCGGGCGCATCCTCGATGCCTACCGCAACCGCAGCTACCTCAAGGTCACCGAACGCGCGGGCAGCGGCAGCGGCCTGCGCTACAACCGCGAGCACACCTGGCCGAATTCGCTGGGCTTCGGCTCCGCCACCGGCAACCTGGGCCTGCCGTATTCGCCGTACACCGACACCCACATGCTCTACCTCACCGACGCCACGTGGAATGCGGATCGCGGCAACAAGCCGTATGCCGATTGCAGCAGCGGTTGCGGCGAGCGCGTGACCGAGGCCAACAACGGCGTCGGTGGCGGCAGCGGCGTGTATCCGGGCAACTCGAACTGGGTGCAGACGCCCGACGGCAACGCCGGCTCGTTCCAGGTCTGGGGCAAGCGCAAGGGCGACATGGCGCGCGCGATCCTGTACATGGCGATCCGCTACGAAGGCGGCGTCGATCCGAACACCGGGCAGTCCGAGCCCGACCTGGAACTCACCAACGACCGCAGCAAGATCGTCATCACCTCGGCATCGCCGGCCTACATGGGCCTGCTGTCGACGCTGCTGGCCTGGCATAGCGCCGATCCGCCGGACGCCGCCGAGCGCGATCGCAACGAGGTGATCCAGAGCTTCCAGGGCAACCGCAATCCGTTCATCGACCACCCGGAATGGGCGACGAATGCGCTGTTCACCTCGACCAAGCCGGCGACCTGCCAGTTGAACTGAACCCTCGCGTCGACAACACCGACCGCGAGACCGTCATGTATTCCCGTAGCCGCATCTGAGCGGCGCAGGGAATGCATGGCGGTAGGCGCGGGCGGGAATCGCAACGTGTCCGCTAAAATTGCCGCATGCATCTGATCGACATCGGCGCCAACCTCACCCACGACAGCTTCGACCACGACCGCGATGCCGTGCTGCAGCGCGCGCGCGACGCCGGCGTGGCGCGAATGATCATTACTGGCGCCAGCCGCGAGCATTCGCCGAAGGCATTGGCACTCGCACAGGCGCATCCCGGCGAGCTGTTCGCCACCGCCGGCGTGCATCCGCACCACGCGGTGGAATACACCGAGGAATGCGATGCCGAGATGCGCGCGCTGCATGCGCATCCCGAGGTCGTGGCGGTCGGCGAATGCGGACTGGACTATTTCCGCGATTTCTCGCCGCGGCCTGCACAGCGCAAGGCCTTCGAGCGGCAGTTGCAGATTGCGGTGGACACCCGGAAGCCGTTGTTCCTGCACCAGCGCGATGCGCATGCCGACTTCATGGCGATGATGAAGAACTTCGACGGCAGGCTTGGACCGGCGGTCGTGCACTGCTTCACCGGTACCCGCGAAGAGTTGTTCGACTACCTCGACAACGACTGGCATATCGGCATCACCGGCTGGCTCTGCGACGAACGCCGCGGTCTGCACCTGCGCGAACTGGTGAAGCACATCCCCGCCAACCGGCTGATGATCGAGACCGACGCGCCCTACCTGTTGCCCCGTACGGTCAAGCCGCAGCCCTCGCATCGGCGCAACGAACCGATGTACCTCGCCCACATCGTCGAGGAACTCGCCCGCGACCGCAGCGAGGACGTGGCCATGACGGCCGCCGCCACCGTCAAGACCAGCAGCGCGTTCTTCCGCTTGCCGGTCGCCTGAGCTGTCGGTGCGTTCGTCCCGCTGCACCACCAGTTAATGAACTGATCGGTACATCTTCACGCTAGACTGCGCGCCGTCCCCCTGTCGCCGGATCGCGCATGCGCCGCATCGCCCGCCCGCTGTTCCTCGGTTTCGCCATCGGCGTCGCCATCGTCGCCACCGCCTGCAGCAAGAAAGAGGAAGAGGCCGCCAAGCCGGTCGCCGCGTTCGCGGTCAGCGTGGCGCGCGTGCAGGCACGAGACATCCCGCGCAGCGTGCTGGTGTCCGGGCCGGTGTCGGCGTGGGAGGAGATGCAGCTCGGCGTCGAACTCAATGGCTTGCGCGTCACCGAACTGCTGGTCGATGTCGGCCAGTCCGTGCGCAAGGGCGACCTGCTGCTGCAGCTCGACCATCGCAGCCTGGATGCCGACCTCGCGCAGGCCAATGCCTCGCTGCGCGAAGCGGAAGCCGGCGCGTCGCTGGCGCGTTCGCAGCTGGCGCGCGGCGAATTGCTGGTCAAGGACAAGTACATCAGCGCGACCCAACTGGACGAACTGCGCGCAGGGCGCGTGCAGGGCGATGCGCGGGTCGGCACCGCGCGCGCGATGCGCGATACAGCGGCGTTGCGTCGCAGCTTCGCCGACCTGCGCGCGCCTGACGCCGGAGTGATCTCGAAGCGCCTGGTGCAACCCGGCCAGGTGGTCGCGGCCGGCAGCGAACTGCTGCGTCTGATCCGCCAGGGCCGGCTGGAATGGCGCGCCGAACTGGCCGAGGCCGAACTCGGCAGGGTCAAGCCGGGCGACCGCATCCAACTCAACACGCGCGATGGCACCGCAGTCATCGGCCAGGTGCGCGCGGTGAGTCCCGGCGTAGACGCGAACACGCGCACCGGCACCGTCTACGCCGACCTGCCGGATCCGCAAGGCCTGCAACCCGGCACGTTCCTGCAGGGGCGCATCGACACCGGCATCGGCCAGGGCCTGACCGTGCCCGCGGCGGCGGTGGTCCAGCGCGATGGTCATCCGAACGTGTTCACCGTCGACGCCAAGGGCATCGCCCATCGCGTGCGGATCCGCACCGGCGCGAATGCCGGCGGCCAGGTCGAAGTGCTCGACGGAGTGAAGGCCGGCGATGCGGTGGTCGAACAGGGCGCGGGCTTCCTTGCCGACGGCGACAGCGTGCGCATCGTCGAGGCCGCGGCCGTGCCGGCCACCGCGCCATGAGTGGCGGCGGCAGCCTGTCGACGTGGGGCATCCGCAATCCGGTCCCCGCGATGATGCTGTTCTTCGTGCTGTGCGTGGCCGGCCTGTGGGGCTTCCACCAGTTGCCGGTGGCGCGCTTCCCGGACATCGCGTTCCCGATGACCACGGTCACCATTACCCAGCCGGGTGCGTCGCCGTCGCAGCTGGAAACCGAAGTCACCCGCAAGGTCGAGGACTCGGTGGCGACACTCGACAACGTCAAGCGCGTCACCTCGACCGTGGTCGAGGGCACGTCCACCACCGCCATCGAGTTCAACCTCGAGGCGGACATCATGACCGCGCTCAACGACACCAAGGATGCGGTGACGCGGATCCGGATGAACCTGCCGCAGGACATCCAGGAACCGATCATTTCCAAGGTCGAGATCGGCGGGTCGCTGCTGACCTATGCGGTGAGCGCGCCGGGCATGGCACCGGACGAGTTGTCGTGGTTCGTCGATCGCCACGTGATGCGCGCGCTGTACGGCGTGGAAGGCGTGGCCGCGGTGAACCGCATCGGCGGCGTCGAGCGGCAAGTGCGGGTGGACCTGGATCCGCGTGCGCTGCAGGCGCAGGGCGTGACCGCCGGCGAGATCAGCCAGCAACTCGCTTCGACCCAAGTCGAGCGTCCCGGTGGCAAGGCCGAGCTCGACGGCGGCCAGCAGACCGTGCGCACGATCGGCACCGTCGCCGATGCGCAGGCGTTGCGCGACTACAGCATCACCGTCGGCAACGGTCGCGACGTGCGCCTGTCCGCACTCGCCACGATCACCGACGGCGCCGCCGATCCGACGCAGATCGCGTTGCTCGACGGCAATCCGGTGGTCGGCTTCTCGCTGGCGCGCAGCCGCGGCGCCGACGAACTCAAGGTGCGCGACGGCATCAAGGCCGCGCTCGACCAGTTGGCCAAGGAACACCCGGGCACCAGCTACCGCCTGGTCACCGACATGTCGGAGGAAACCGACCGCTCGTATTCGTCGTCGATGACGATGCTCTGGGAAGGCGCGCTGCTCGCCTTGGCGGTGGTGTTCTGGTTCCTGCGCGACTGGCGCGCGACCTGGGTCAGCGCGATCGCCCTGCCGCTGTCGATCATCCCGACCTTCGCGGTGATGCAGTACTTCGGCTTCAGCCTCAACATCATCACCTTGCTGGCCTTGAGCGTGGTGGTCGGCATCCTGGTCGATGACGCGATCGTCGAGATCGAGAACATCGTCCGCCATCTCGGCATGGGCAAGAAGCCGCTGGATGCCGCACGCGATGCCGCCGACGAGATCGGCACCGCGGTGATCGCGACCTCGATCACGCTGGCGGCGGTGTTCGTGCCGGTCGCGTTCATGCCCGGCATCCCCGGCAAGTTCTTCCGCGAGTTCGGCTGGACCGCGGCGACTGCGGTGATGTTCTCGCTGCTGGTGGCGCGCCTGCTCACCCCGATGATGGCCGCCCACCTGCTCAAGCCGCAGGCCGAGCATCCCGCCGACGGCAAGCTGATGACCCGCTACCTGGGCTGGGTCGACACGGCGTTGCGCAATCGCTGGAAGACGCTCGGCATCGCCACGTTGATGTTCTTCGGCTCGCTGGCGCTGATCCCGTTCATCCCGACCACCTTCATCCCGGTGTCCGACCAGGGCCGCAGCATGCTGTCGCTGGAGCTGCCGCCGGGCACGCCGATCGAGGAGACCACGCGCCTCTCAGAACAGGCGCGCACGCTGCTCGGAAAAATCCCGGAGCTGAAGCAGGTGTTCACCCAGATCGGCAGCGTTCCCGACCTGGGCGATCCCGGCAAGAGCGGCGGTGCCGATGCGCGGAAGGCGGTGATGACGCTGGACTGGGGTCCGGAGCACGATCGCGACCGCAGCCAGAAGCAGTTGGAGCAGGTGGTGCGCGATGCGCTGGCCGACCTGCCCGGCGTGCGCACCAGCTTCATGAGCAGCGAGCCCGGTGAGCAATTGATGCTGGTGCTGGCCGGCGACGATCCCGACAAGCTGGATGCCGCCGCGAGTGCGCTGGAACGCGACCTGCGCAAGATCCAGGGACTCGGCAGCGTGTCCTCGTCGGCGTCCTTGCTGCGCCCGGAACTGCAGATCCTGCCGGATCCGGCGCGCGCCGCCGACCTCGGCGTCTCCACTGCCGCAATCGCCGAAGCCGCGCGCGTCGCCACCGCAGGCGATTACACGCAACGACTCGCCAAGCTCAACCTGCCCGACCGGCAGATCCCGATCCGCGTCGGCTTCGACCGCGAGGCGCTGCGCGACCCGGCCACGCTCGGCCAGCTGCGCGTGCAGGGCCGCAGCGCGCCGGTGCCGCTGGACGCGGTGGCCGACATCGTCGAAGGCAGCGGCCCGTCGGTGATCAGCCGCTACAAGCGCCAGCGCAACATCACCCTCACCGCAGAGCTCAATGGGCGGCCGCTGGGCGACGTGATGAAGGAACTGGAGGCGCTGCCGTCGGTGAAGAACGTGCCAGCCGGCGTGTCCTTCATCAATACCGGCGATGCGGAAATCTTCGTCGAACTGTTCGTCGGCTTCGTGCTGGCGATGATCGCCGGCATCCTCTGCATCTACATGGTGCTGTTGTTGCTGTTCAAACACCCGATGCAACCGCTGACCATCCTCACCGCGATCCCGTTGTGCGCCGGCGGCGCGTTCGGTGCGTTGCTGGTCACCCAGAACGCGCTGTCGCTGCCGGCGCTGATCGGCCTGCTGATGCTGATCGGCATCGCCACCAAGAACTCGATCCTGCTGGTCGACTACGCGGTGATGGCAGAGGACCAGCACGGCTTGAGCCAGCACGATGCACTGGTCGATGCCTGCCACAAGCGTGCGCGCCCGGTGGTGATGACCACCATCGCGATGGGCGCCGGCATGCTGCCGCTCGCGCTCGGGTTCTCCGGCGACGCCAGCTTCCGCGCGCCGATGGCGTGGGCGGTGATCGGCGGCCTGATCACCTCCACCGCGCTCAGCCTGATCGTGATCCCGGCGGCGTACACCGTGCTGCACGACATCGGCGACTGGTTCGTGCGCAAGTTCTCGCGCAAGCGCGCTGCGGGCGATGTGGCCGGCGCGCACTGAGCCTGTCGCCGCGACATGTGAAACAGGAGCCCGGCAGTGCCGGGCTTTTTGTTGGTCGCTGATCGGCAGGTCAGATGGCAGGACGATCAGGCATTGACAGCACAAGTAATGCACTACACCATACCTTGCATTACAAGGTATGTGCACAGGAACTGCTCTGGTGAATGACGAAGACCCCCAGGAAAAATGGCAGATACAGCTGCGCAAGGGCGCGCTCGAACTGGTGATCCTGGCCGCGCTGCGCGGCCGCCCGGTGTACGGCCTGGCGCTGTTGCGCCACCTGCAGCGCTTCCCAACGACCGCGATCACCGAAGGCACCCTGTACCCGCTGCTCGACCGCCTCAAGCGCGACGAACTGGTGAGCGCCAACTGGGTGCAGGAGGGCGAAAGCCGCCCGCGCAAGTACTACCAACTCACCGACAAGGGCGAACAGAAGCTCGCCGCGCTCGCCCAGTCCTGGCAGCAGTCGGTGACCGACATCAACGCCCTGCTGGCCATGACCGCCGGCACCGAATCGCCCAATGAAGGGAACTGACATGACTTCGCGTGAACCGATCCGCGCCTACATGCGCGCGCTGGCCTCGCACCTGAAGCCGCTGGACCAGGCCGAGGCCCAGGAAGTGCTGCGGGAAATCGAGAGCCACATCCACGACGTCGTCGACCAGGCCGAAGCGCAAGGCGACGATCCCGACCTCACCGCCCTGCTGCAAGGCTTCGGGCCGCCGGCGGCACTGGCCGCGCAATACGTGGCGCATGTCCAGCATGGCGCGCCGCCGCCCGCGGGGTTCCGGGTCATCGAGCGGGTCAGGCTGACGGTCACCCGCGGATTGTTCTACTCGATGGGCGCGTTCGGTTTCTCGGTGGCGCTGTTCTTCCTGCTGCTGGCGATCGCGAAAGTGGTCGATCCCGCATCGGTCGGCATGTGGTCGACCGCCGGCGGCAACTCCATCACGCTCACGTGGTCGGGTTCGCCCGATCCGCATGCACGGGAATTGCTGGGCTATGCGCTGGTGCCGATCGCCCTGGTCGCATCCGCGTGGTGCGCTGAAGTGACACGACGCGTCTTGCGGGTGCTGCGTCGCAGTTTGCGCTGACCGAATACGTCTTCCGGGGGTGGCACGCCACCCTTCCCTCCACTGCATTGCAACCGACCTGCGACGGCCGCCAGCGCTGTCCGGCGACGCTTGCGCCAAAAAAACGGGACTCGACGATGAAAACCGCGTTCACCTATCTCCGGCATTTCCTGGTCGTGCTGCTGCTGATGCTGATACCCGCTGCGGGCATCGGCCTGTGGATGGGCGCGGATTTCCACTACGGCAACGAGATGACCGACTACAGCGTGGGCGACGAGGGCCCGCACGTCTTCCAGCAGGGCGACCAATGGATGGTGCAGACGCTGCGCGGCAATCGCGAAGGCGGCTTCTGGGTGGAAACGCAGCGCCACGCATTGGCTGACACCCTCCCGCTTCACGTCAGCGTGCCATTGGACAACAGCCGCTTCACCCTGCAGGCGACGCCGCACTTCGCCATCCCACCGGCCCGTTACCAGGATGGCGAAGCGATCCTCGCGATCTCCGACATCGAAGGCAACTACAAGGCCTTCCGCGATTTCCTGGTCAACGCCAAGGTGATCGACCGTGGCCTCAACTGGACCTTCGGCAAGGGACACCTGGTGCTGGTCGGTGATTTCGTCGACCGTGGCCCATCGGCCACGCAGGTCCTGTGGTTCATCTACAAACTGGAGCAGGACGCGCGTCGACAGGGCGGCCAGGTGCATTACATCCTCGGCAATCACGAGATCAAGAACCTGCAGGGCAACATCGACGCGGCGAACGACATCTACACCAATGTCGCCGCCATCCTCGGCAGAAATCACGCCGAGCTGTTCGGCAACGATGCGTTCCTCGGCCGCTGGCTGGCCAGCAAGAACACCGTGGAAGTCATCAACGACATCCTGTTCGTGCATGGCGGCCTGCATCCCTCGCTCGCCAAGGCGACCTACACCCTGGACGACCTCAATCGCATCGTGCGCGCGCAGTATCGGCAACGCTGGTATCCGCGGCGCGATGCGGATGACGACATCCTCCTGCACCCGAAGACCGGCCCGTCCTGGTATCGCGGCTACTTCAAGGACGATCTGACCCAGGCCGAGGTGGAGCAGACCCTGGCCCGGTTCGATGCGACGACCGTCGTCGTCGGCCACACGCTGAATTCACGGGTGAAAACACTGTTCGACGGCAAAGTCATCGCGATCGACGTCAAGCATCCCTGGGATCATCGCACCGGATTTCCACCGCGCCGCTCCGAAGGAGTCCGGATGCAGGGCAATACGGCCTGGCGCATCCTCGATGACGGCAGCCAGGTCGCGTTGTAGGCGGGCCTGCCGGATCGGATGCGGTTCGTCTCCTGCCCACGAAGATGATCAGGTTGTTCCGCTATCGGGGCGTTGCCCGCCTCAGCGCGGCTTCGCCTCGAGATGCGTCAGGTACAGCCGCGTGTCGAATTCCAGCTGGTGGTAATCGGCCGCCATGTGCGTGCATAGCTGGTAGAAGGCCTTGTCGTGGTCGGCTTCCTTCATGTGCGCGAGCTCGTGCACCGCGATCATCTTCAGGAATTCGGCGGGCGCATCGCGGAACACGGTGGCGATGCGGATCTCGCGGAAGGTCCTGAGCTTCGCGCCCTGCACGCGCGACATGGTGGTGTGGGTGCCCAGCGCGTGCTTCACCACCTGCAGCTTGCTGTCGTAAAGCACCTTCCCGAGCGGCGGCGCCTTGCGCATGTAGCGCTCCTTGATGTCCTGCACGTATTCGTACAGCTGGCCGTCGTTGCGCACGCGATGCGCCTCGCCGTACTTCTCGGCCAGCATCGTGCCGAGGCGTCCTTCGGCCAGCAGGTCGTGCACCCGCTGGTGCAGGTGTGGCGGATAGCCGGCGAGGTACTTCAACGGTTCCATCGGGCAAGGCGCTGGCAGGGACGGACGTATGATGGGGCGTCGCCCACCCACAAGACAGCGCATCATGGCAAAGGGAAATCCGCTGCAGGAACAACTGCTCAAGGCCGGCCTGGTCAAGAAGTCCAAGGTCTCCGAGGTGGCGCGCGCGCAGCACCTGGCCAAGCATGCGAAAGCCGCTGCCGGGCCCAGCGAGATCGCCCTTGAAGCAGAACGCGCCCGCCTCGAAAAGGTCGAGCGCGATCGCGCGCTGGAATTCGAGCGCAAGACCCAGGCCCGCAATGCCGAATTGCGCGCGCAGGCGCGGCAGATCATCGACGACAAGAAGCTCCCGCGCAGCGGCGAGAGCGAATACCGCTTCAACGCCGATGGCGCGATCCGCACGATCCTGGTCGACGACGACCAGCGCAGGAAGCTCTCGTCGGGCGCGCTGGTCATCGCCCGCGTGGGCGATCGCCACGAACTGCTGCCGCGTGCAGCCGGCGACAAGGTCCGCGAACGCGACGCAACGATGATCGTGGTCGACCACGGCATCGGCAGCGAGGCGCCGGCCTCTACCTCCGAGGACGACGCCTACTACGCGCAGTTCCAGGTGCCCGACGACCTGGTCTGGTGATCGCACGCAGGCAAGGCCGCGTGTTGTTGCGCGGCCTGCCTGAAATCCGTTCAGTGGTGCGCGTGCGCGCCTTCGCCCTGCTCGGCCATGCCGCGCACGGCGAAGGCCACCTGCAGCCGGCCGGCATCGCGGAATACCAGCGTCGCCTGCAGTTGTTCGCCGGCTGCGGCATGACGCACCGGTTCGATGAACATCGCATGGTCGGCGCCGGGCTTCAGCACCACGGTCTGGCCGGCGGGAATCGGCACGCCATCGACGCGCTGGCGCATGCGCATCACGCCGTTGTCGTCGCGCATCGTGTGGAGTTCGACGCGCTTCGCCGTTGCGCTTTCGATGCGGACCAGCTGGTCGTCGCGATCGCCCTTGTTCTGGATGGTGACGAAGCCGGCCGCAACCGAGGCCGTGGGCGGCGTTTCCCGCGACCACGGCACCGACACCACCAGGTCGCCGATGCGTTGATGGTCCTGTTGCGCACAACCGGCGAGCAGGAAAAGCGACAGGCAGATCAGCAACGACTTCATCGGTCGGTCTCCGTGGATTCAAGGGAATGGATGTCGTGGTCGAGCAGACTCATCGGATGCGGGTCGAACGCGCGGGTGGTGCACCAGGCCGCGCCCAGGAACACGCCCCAGCCCATCACCCACGCCGATACCGCGAACAGGAACAGCACAGGCAGGTTCATGCGCGCGCACTCCCATTGCTCGCCAGCCGCGCCCATGCGGTTTCCGCCAGCCACAGCAGCGCGGCGGACAATGCGAGCAGCGGCAGCAACAGGAACCCGGCCAGCGCGAGCACGCGCAACCACCATGGCCATGGACGCTGGCTCGCCGGTGGCACGCCCAGCGCGCGCGTGGGTTTGCGTCGCCACCATGCCATCGTGCCGGTGACGCACAACCACGCGAGTGCCAGTGCGAATGCCGTGTTGATCCAGCGGCCGGAGCGGCCGAAGTAATCGGCTTCGTGGAGCTTCACCCCGGTCGCGACCGCCTTCGCCAACAACGGGAAGCGCGACCAGTCGGCGTCATCCACCACCGATGCATCCGCACGGTCGAGCAGCAGGTAACGCTCGTCGGACGCCTTGGCCGCCACGCTGCGCAGCGAGACCGCTGAGCCCGGTGGGCCATCGACCATGGTGAACATCAGGTCGCCGGCCATGCCGCGCGCGCGCGCCTGTTCCAGCATCCGCTGCAGGCTGCCCGCCTCCGTGGCCGCACCGCCCGCGAACACCGGCGCGAAACCCGCCGCGCGTGGACCCTGCTGATCCAAGGCCTGTTGCACGGGTGCGAGCACGCGACCGCCCCAGAAGCTGGTCCACGGCAGCGCGGTGAACAGGAACAGCACGATCAGCAACGAAAACCACACCGCCACGCAGGCATGCAGGTCGCGCCAGAACGTCCAGCCACCACTGCGCAGGCGCGGCAGCAACGCCCGCCAACCGCGACCATCGCGCGGCCACCACAGGTACAGGCCGCTCAGCACCATCACGATGGTCCAGCACGCGCCCAGTTCCAGCAGCCAGCTACCGGCATCGCCCAGTGGCCAGCCGCCATGCAGGCTGCGCATCCAGCCCACCGGCCAAGCAGCTCCTTCGAGGCTGCCCAGCACCACGCCGCGATGCGGATCCACGAACACCGCCAGCGGCAAGCCATTCGCGGCGGCGAACGTGACCTGCGTGCTGCGCGCCGGATCCGCCGGCAGCAACACATTCGCCACCTTGCCACCCGGTTGGAAATCGCGCGCCGCCATCAACTGCGCATCCAGCGAGACCGCACCTGCAGCGGGCTCGACGAACCGCAGGTCCGGATGGCGCTGGTCGACCCACGCCTCCGACCACAGGTACAAGGTGCCGGTGGCCGATTGCCAGAGCACGAACGGAATCACCAGCAACGCGGCGAGGAAATGCCAGCGCCAGGCGCGGCGGCGCATGTCGCGGCCGGCTGGCGAATGGGTCTCGATGTCCATGGCTCAGAACCGCAACCGCAGGCCGGCATACACCGAGCGCGGCTCGCCGGCCTGGAGGATCGCCGCGCCGGCCGACGCACGATCGAGCACGGTCAGCACGCCGACGTACGCCTCGTCCAGCAGGTTGCGGCCTTCCACGAAGACCTCCCAACGTTCGCGTTCCAGACCAACGCGCAGACCGAGCAGGTGATGCGAGTCAACGCGGTAGCTGTTGCTGAAATCCGCGTAACGCGCGCCGACCACGTCGAAGGTGGGGCCGGCGAAGAAGCCGCTGTCGTTGCGGTACAGGACCTCCCCGCGGAAGGCGTGGCGAGGCGCAGCGGGCAGGCGGTTGTTCGCGTACAGCGCATCGTCATCGAACGAGAACGCATTGAAGGTCGCGCTCAACAGCGGCTCGATGCGATGGCCGCCGCCGAGCGGAATCGTCGCGCCGACCAGGGCCTCGATGCCGGCGTGCACGGTGCGTTCGACATTGGTGGACAGGCTGGTACCCGGCGCCGACGGACTGTCGACCGAGAGGATCTCGTCGCGGATGCGTGCGTAGTACAGCGATGCGTCCCAGTGCCAGCGCAGCGCATCGGCGGCACCATCGCTGGCGCCGCGCAGGCCGATCTCGGCGACGCTGCCGTGCATCGCATCGAGGGTCGCGTCGCCGCCACGCACGTCGTCCTGCAACTCGAACGTGGTCGGCGCTTCGTACAGGCGACTGATGCTGGCGAAGGCTTCGCTGGCCGGCGTCAGCGCCCGGATCACGCCGATGCGCGGGTTGAACGACGAATAGTCGGCCCTCGGGTTGCGCAGCACGCCGCTGGCGACATCGGTGTTGCGCACGTCGCGACCGGTGATCACGCCCTGCGCGCCGACCACCAGCGTCCACTGCGGCGCGATCGTCCAGCGATCGACCACGAACACTTCGATGCTGTCGGAGCGGTTGTCGACGATCGTGCGCAAGCCGTTGCGTTGACCTCCGTCGTTGCGATGCAGGCCGCCGGTTTCATGCGTGTTGGCGAGGTTGAGCCCGGCCAGCACGTCGTGGTCGCCGAGCTTCGCGTTGTAGCGGAACATGCCGCCCCAGGTGCGCTGATCGGTGTTCTTCAGCAGGCTGAAGACTTCCACCGGCGGCATCGGGCCGGGGCCGTCGAAGTCGACCATGATCTTGTCGACGATCGGGTGGTACAGGTTCTGGTCTTCGTACGACACGCCGAACTCCAGGCGGTTGCCCGATGCCAAATTCCACGTGCCCTTCGCCGCGAGGCGATCGGTCTTCACGTTCAACTGGAAATTGCCGCTGATCGCGGAGGCCTGTGCCTGGTACGGGTCCTGCTCGAATTGCGCGCGGGTCAGCGGGCCGGCGAGTTCCTCGTCGCTGTCCACGTGGGTGGCGAACAGGCGCAACTCGAACGCATCGCTGACCTGCCAGCCGGCATTCGCGTACAGCCCCGTGCGTTCCTGCCGACTGTGGTCGCGATAGCCGTCGCGACGCAGGCTGTCCAGGGTGACCTGGCCATCCAGCGTGCCGGACACGCCGCCAACGGTGGCGCGCGCGTTGCGCTGGCCGTGGCTGCCGACACCCAGGAACGGCTGCATCGGCGCGCTGTTGCGCGCGGTCGGCGAAAGAAAATCGATCGCCCCGCCAAGGTTGCTTGCGCCATAGGTCAGCGCGTTCGCACCGCGGGCGACGATCGCGTAACGCGCCGCCAGCGGATCGAGGAAGCGGTTGTGGTTGTTGCCGTCGGCGGTGGTCACCGGCAGGCCGTCCTGGAACAGCTTGATGCCGTTGCTGTCGTAGTTGGTGGCATCCAGGTTGGAACCACGGCTGGAGATGAAGATGGCATCGCCGCCGGTGCTGCTCTCGGTGAAGACACCGGGCACGTAACGCCGGGCGTCGCTC
>JAVWUU010000007.1:2266-11989 GCA_036666995.1 Thermomonas sp. | reverse complement strand
GCCGCCAGGGGTCAGCGCGCGCTCGACCTGGACGGCGTCCTTGGCGGCACGCACCTGCACCTTGTCGAGGGTGGTGACCTGCGGGTCGGCGTCATCGGAAGCGGGATCGCCAGCGAGTGCGCTGAGCGGGGAAGACAGTGCAGCGAGAACGGCAAGCGACAGGCACGACGAACGCATCGCCGTGCGGGAAGAAGTGGACATGTTGGCTCCAAGGCACAAGATCGCGACACGACGGTCGCGTGGGAAGGCGTGGCTTGTGGGTCAGAGCGGGAGGGGTGGTGCTTGCGCGCCGAGGCCGCGCAGGTTGCGCAGCGCATGTGTCCGGCGCCGGAACAGCGGTGCGACGGGCGGCAATGCCAGCAACCCGCACAGCAGCAACAGCAACAACGGCAGCGGCGTGACCAGGCTGCAATAGCCGCAGGCGTCGCCGGCTTCGTGCGGATGCGGTGCCGGGTGTTCGTCGCCACCGAAGCCCGCGACTTCGTCGCCCAGCAAGGGCGCGACCAGGCGGGTCTGCAGGCCGGATGTGGTGCACATCTGCAAGGCCTGCAGCACCGGGTTGTCGGCATCGACATTGCTGGCCAGCGTGCGACTGATGCCGGGTGCGAGCGCCATCAGCAACATGGCCGCCAGGGCCAGTCGCGCCATCAGGTTTCCGAAGGCAGGGGAGCGCATCACCGGCGGCATTCTACGTGCCGCGCCGGGCGGATGCCTACGCAGGTGCGACGGATCAGCTGCCGGCGGTCACCACTTCCAGGATGCGCTTGCCGAGTTCGGCTGCGCTTTCCTCGGTGGCCATCGCTGCATCCACGCCCGCGCCATCGCACTTCGCATAGGGGCAGTGCGCGGACATGTAATCGATGTCCAGGTTCAACCGCTCCAGCAGGAAGTCGACGAAGGCGCGCACCTTCGGCGAGCGCGCATGCCCGCGCGGGAACACCGCGTTGAACTCGTACTCGCCGCCGGTCCAGCCGGCCAGCACGCGCTTGACGAAGCCCTGTTCGACGAACGGTTTCACCATCACGTCGGCGGCGATGATGATGCCCTCGCCGCACAGCAGCGCGCCCTTCATCGCCGCCGGATCGTTGGCGACCAGGATCGGGTTGATCGGGAAGTTGCGCTTGCCGTTGCCGTCATCCAGCGACCACTGGAAGCCCTGGCCGTGGCGGTTCTTCTGCATCGCCAACGTGCGGTGGTACTGCAACTCGTCCGGATGCAGCGGTTCGCCATAGCGCGCGATGTAGGCGCTGCCCGCGTAGACCTGCGTGTTGAGCGTGCCGAGCTTGCGCGCGACATGGGTCGAGTCCGGCAACGCGCCGACGCGCAGGGCGACATCGATCTCGCTGCCGATCAGGTCCAGCGGCTCGTTCGACAACAGCATCTCGACGCGCACTTCCGGATGGCGCATGTGGAACTCGCCGAGCAGCGGCGCGATCTTGTCGATGCCGATCGAATACGGCGCGGTGAAGCGCAACCAGCCACGCGGCCCGGCCTGCAACTGGCTGACCGCGCTCTCCGCTTCGTTGAGGTCGCGGGCGATGCGCTGCGAATGCTCGAAGTACACGTTGCCGGCTTCGGTCAGCCCGAGCTTGCGGGTGGTGCGATGCAGGAGTTGCGCGCCCAGCCGCTGCTCCAGTTCCTGCACCTTGCGGCTGACCGTGGTCTTGGGCAGGCGCAGGGATTTCGCCGCACTGATGAAGCTGCCGTGCTCCACCACCTTGACGAAGATCAGGGTGTCGTTGAGGTCGTGGGACATGCGGCTCTCCAGGAGGGGAACAGGCGATTGGCCCGTATGCCGGACAATTATTCCCTTTATTCGGGACTAATCAAGTCCGGATTGCAGGCCTAAGGTAGCCGCCATTCCCCCCGTTGGATCCGTGCCATGCGCGCCCCTCCCCGCCACCTCCTGTCCTACGCCTCGTTCTTCGCGTTGCTCGTCCTGGACGCCGTGGCGCTGGTCTCCATCCTGCTGGTACAGGCGTTCGACGCGCCCCTGCCGATCGCCTGGCTGGTCGCCGGACTGCTGACCGCAGTGGCGGCGCCGGTCCTGCTGCGGGTGTCCGACAAGGTCTTCGCGATGGCCCGCAGCGAGCCGACCATCCCGAATGCGGGAGGATCTTTCCTGTGAGCGGGATAATCGATATCGGGACAATCGATCCGGCGGTGTTGGTACTGGGGGCTGGCGGCGACATCGGGCGCGGCGTGGTCCAGGCCCTGCTGGAGGCCGGCAAGCCGGTCCTGGCCGTGGACGCCGACGCCGGCGCGCTGGCCAAGCTGCGCCAACACCATCCGCATGCGCCGCTGACCACCCTGGTCGCCGCGATCGCCAGCGACGCCGACGCCGCGCGCCTTGCCGCCAACGTGCGCGCACATGCCGAGGCCGGCATCGCCGGCGTGGTCGCCAGCATCGCCGGCCGCCACGACTGTGCGCGCCTGCTCGACCAGCCGGCCGATGCGCTGCGGCAGACCCTCGACGAAGACCTGATGCCGCAGCTGTTCGCCGCCCGCCACCTGCTGCCGCTGCTGCCGGGCGACGCCGCCGCCGGCTACGTGCTGATCGGCGGCCCCGGCGGCGACTATCCGTGGGCCGGTTATGGCCACTGCTCCATTGCCGCCGCCGCGCTGCGGATGATGGTGCGCGTCCTCCACGACGAGGCCGCTGGCCAAGGTGTACGCGTGCAACTGCTCGCGATGGACGCGCCGTTGCAGACCGAAGCCAACGTCGCGCAGGCAGGCATCGCATGGCCGAAGGCGATCGCGATCGGCCGTCGCGCGCTGGCGATGCTCGATGCCGGCCGCATGCCCGTGAAACCCGTCGTCGACTTCGGCATCGACAAGCAACATGCAGTGCCACGCCGCGACGCGCCCTCGCGCGATCTCCGCGATGCGCGGGCGCTGCTCGCCTCGATCCGCTCCCTTCCTCTTCTTCTTCCCGGACCCCTTCCCCATGAAACCCGTTGACACCACCACGCCGCAGCCGCGGCCCTCGTTCAAGACACCCCTGCTCGGCGTGCTCGCCGCGGCCGTGCTGGCCGCATGCAGCAGCCAGGCCGCACCCGGTGCCGCACCGCAGGCGCCGCAGGTCAGCGTAGCCGGCGTGGTCTCGGAATCCGTGCAGCGCTGGGACGACTTCACCGGACGCGTGTCCGCGGTGGACTCGGTGGAATTGCGTCCGCGCGTGAGCGGCTACGTGCAGCGCGTCGCCTTCGCCGAAGGGCAGGACGTGCGCAAGGGCGACCTGCTGTTCGTGATCGACCAGCGTCCGTATCGCGCCGCACTCGAGCAGGCGCGGGCGCAACTCGACCGGGCACGCAGCGAGGCCAGCCTGGCCGCGGCGCAGGATGCGCGCGCGGTGAACCTGATCGAAGCGAAGGCGATCTCGCGCGAGGATTTCGAATCCCGTCGCGCCGCCAGCCGGCAGGGCAATGCCTCGGTGCGCGCGGCGGAAGCGGCGGTGTCCGCGGCGCGCCTGGACCTGCAGTTCACCGAGGTGCGCTCGCCCATCAACGGCCGCGCGGGCCGCGTGCTGGTCACCACCGGCAACCTCGCGCAGGCGGACGCCACCCTGCTGACCACGGTGGTCTCGCAGGATCCGGTTTACGTGGATTTCGAAGCCGACGAACGCGCGTGGTTGCGCTACGGCCAGCAGGCCGCGAGCGGTGAGCGTGCCGTCGTGCGCAACCCGGTGCAGGTCGGCCTGGCCAGCGAGGACGGTTTCCCGCACACCGGCAGCGTCGCATCCGTCGACAACCAGGTGGATCCGGGCACCGGCACCATCCGCGCGCGCGCCATCGTCGCCAATCCGGACCGGATGCTGATGCCGGGCCTGTTCGCGCGCGTGCGCCTGGCCGGGAGCGGCACCGCGCAGGCATTGCTGGTCGACGACAAGGCGGTGATGACCGACCAGGATCGCAAGTACGTGTACGTGATCGGCGAAGGCAACACCGCGCAACGCCGTGACGTCACCCTGGGATCGCTCGCGAATGGCCTGCGCGTGGTCGAGACCGGCCTGAAGCCTGGCGACAAGGTGATCGTCAACGGCCTGCAGAAGGTGTTCATGCCGGGCATGCCGGTGGCGCCGACCACGGTGGCGATGCGCGCCACCACGCCTGCCGACGCCGTGGCCATCGCCAAGCGCTGATTTCTTCTTCCCCCTCCGGCCGCCGCCTGCCCTGTTCCCTCCCCGTCGGGGGTGGGCAGCGGACCGGATCCTGATCGTCGCGCCATGCGCGGCACGCCAACGGCATGCCGCAGGAAACCACCAATGGACTTCTCCAGATTCTTCATCGACCGCCCGATCTTCGCGGCGGTGCTCTCGATCGTGATCTTCGCCGCCGGCCTGATCGCGATCCCGCTGTTGCCGATCGGCGAATACCCGGACGTGGTGCCGCCGTCGGTGGTGGTGCGCACGGTGTATCCCGGCGCCAATCCCAAGGTGATCGCGGAAACCGTGGCGACGCCGCTTGAGGAAGCGATCAACGGCGTCGAAGGAATGATGTACATGAAGTCGGTGGCCGGCTCCGACGGCGTGCTGCAGACCACCGTGACCTTCCGCACCGGCACCGATCCGGACGAGGCCACGGTCAAGGTGCAGAACCGCGTGTCGCAGGCGCTGGCGCGCTTGCCGGAAGACGTGCGCCGGCAGGGCGTGACCACGCAGAAGCAGTCGCCGGTGTTCCTGATGGTCGTGCACCTGACCTCGAAGGATGGTCGTTACGACTCGCTGTACCTGCGCAACTACATGCGCCTGCACGTCAAGGACGCGATGGCGAAGATCCAGGGCGTGGGCGACGCGCAGCTGTTCGGCGGCGGCGACTACGCGATGCGGCTGTGGCTGGATCCCGACAAGGTCGCCTCGCGCGGCCTGACCGGCGGCGACGTGCTGCGCGCGGTGCGCGAACAGAACGTGCAGGTCTCGGCCGGGCAGATCGGCGCGGAGCCGATGCCGGGCCGCAGCGATTTCCTGCTGCCGATCAATGCGCAGGGCCGGCTGGAAACCGTCAAGGACTTCGGCGACATCGTGCTGAAGAGCGGCGCGGATGGCGAAGTGGTGCGGCTGGCCGACGTCGCGCGGATCGAACTGGCTGCGGGCGACTACACGCTGCGCGCGCGCCTGGACGGCAAGAACGCCGCGGCGATCGGCATCTTCCAGGCACCGGGCGCGAACGCGCTGCAGATCCGCGATGCCGTGGTGGCGAAGATGGACGAACTGCGCCCCACCCTGCCACCGGGCGTGGAGATCCAGTCGATCTACGACACCACGATCTTCGTCCGCGATTCGATCAAATCGGTCGTCACCACGCTGCTGGAAGCCACGCTCCTCGTGGTGCTGGTCGTGATCCTGTTCCTGCAGACCTGGCGCGCCTCGATCATCCCGCTGCTGGCGGTGCCGGTGTCGGTGGTGGGCACGTTTGCGGTGCTGTACCTGCTCGGCTATTCGATCAACACGCTGACCCTGTTCGGGCTGGTGCTCGCGATCGGCATCGTGGTGGATGACGCGATCGTCGTGGTCGAGAACGTCGAGCGCCACATCGAGCACGGCGCATCGCCGCTCGAAGCCGCGCACCTGGCGATGCGCGAAGTGTCGGGGCCGATCATCGCGATCGCGCTGGTGCTGTGCGCGGTGTTCGTGCCGATGGCCTTCCTCAGCGGCGTCACCGGCCAGTTCTACAAGCAGTTCGCGGTCACCATCGCGATCTCCACGGTGATCTCCGCGATCAATTCGCTGACCCTGTCGCCGGCGCTGGCCGCCCTGCTGCTGAAGCCGCGCGATGCCGAAAAGGACCGCTTGTCGCGGGTCATCGATCGCCTGTTCGGCTGGGTGTTCCGGCCGTTCAACCGCTTCTTCTCCAAAGGCTCGCAGCGCTACGAAGGTGCGGTGGGTCGTGCGCTTGGTCGTCGTGGCGCGGTGTTCGTGGTCTACGCGGTATTGCTGGTCGGCGCGGCCTTCATGTTCAAGATCGTGCCGGCCGGCTTCATCCCCGAACAGGACAAGCTGTACCTGATCGCAGGCGTGAAGATGCCGGAAGGCGCGTCGATCGAACGCACCGACGCGGTGCTGAAGAAGATGGCATCGATCGCGAAGGGCATCGACGGCATCGAGCATGAAGTCGCATTCCCCGGCCTCAACCCGCTGCAGTTCACCAACACCCCGAACAACGGCGTGGTGTTCTTCACCCTCGCGCCGTTCGCCGAACGTTCGCGTAGCGCGGAAGAGATCACCGCGGAGCTCAACCAGAAACTCGGCGCGATCCAGGAAGGTTTCACCTTTGCCTTCATGCCGCCGCCGATCCAGGGCCTGGGCAACGGGTCGGGCTGGTCGCTGTTCGTCGAGGACCGCACGCGGCTGGGCTACGGCGCGTTGCAGGGTGCGGTGCAGGCCTTCCAGGGCGCCGCCGCGCAGACGCCGGGCCTCGGCTATCCGATCACCAGCTACCAAGCCAACGTGCCGCAGCTGGATGCGGTCGTCGATCGCACCAAGGCCAAGGCGCAGGGCGTGCCGCTGACCGAACTGTTCGACACCCTGCAGACCTACCTCGGCTCGGCCTACGTCAACGACTTCAACATGTTCGGCCGCACCTGGCAGGTGATCGCGCAGGCCGATGCGCCGTTCCGCGACGACGTCTCCGACATCGCCCGGCTGCGCACGCGCAACGCGAACGGCGAGATGGTGCCGATCGGCGCGATGGTCGACGTGCGCCAGACCTACGGGCCCGATCCGGTGATCCGCTTCAACGGCTATCCGGCGGCGGACCTGCTGGGCAACGCCGATCCACGCCTGCTCTCCTCCGGCGAAGCGATGGCGAAAGTCACCGAACTCGCGCAGGCCGCGTTGCCGGCGGGCATGGGCATCGACTGGAGCGACCTGAGCTACCAGCAGGCTACCCAAGGCAATGCCTCGCAGATCGTGTTCCCGCTGGCCGTGCTGCTCGCCTTCCTGGTGCTGGCCGCGCTGTACGAAAGCTGGACGCTGCCGCTGGCGGTGATCCTCATCGTGCCGATGACCCTGCTGTCCGCGCTGTTCGGCGTGTGGCTGACCGGTGGCGACAACAACGTGTTCGTGCAGGTCGGCCTGGTGGTGCTGATGGGCCTGGCCTGCAAGAACGCGATCCTGATCGTCGAGTTCGCCCGCGAGCTGGAACTGCAGGGCAAGAGCATCGTCGATGCCGCGCTGGAAGCCTGCCGCCTGCGCCTGCGCCCGATCGTGATGACGTCCGTCGCGTTCATCGCCGGCACCGTGCCGCTGGTGCTCTCGCATGGCGCGGGCGCCGAAGTGCGCTCGGTCACCGGCATCACCGTGTTCGCCGGCATGTTGGGCGTGACCCTGTTCGGCCTGTTCCTCACCCCCGTGTTCTACGTCGCCCTGCGCAAGCTCGCCGGCAAGCCGCTGGTCTCGCATGCGGTGCATGCGCCGGCGCTCGAATCCTGATCCCTCCCTCACTGCAAGGAATTCACTCATGACCACCCAAGACAAGATCGCCCTCGTCACCGGCGCCACCCGCGGCATCGGCCTGGAAACCGTGCGCCAGCTCGCCGAAACCGGCGTGCACGTGCTGCTTGCCGGCCGCAATCGCGACAAGGCCGTCGAGGCCGCACTGCAGCTGCAGCGACAGGGCCTGCTCGTGGAAGCCATCGCGCTGGATGTCACCGACAGCGCCAGCATCGCCGCGGCCGCGCAGGAGATCGAACGCAAGCACGGCAAGCTGGACATCCTGGTCAACAACGCCGGGATCATCGCCGACGAGGCCGACAAGGGCGTGTCCGGCCAGTCCATCGCGACCTGGCGCAAGACCTTCGACACCAACCTGTTCGGCGTGATCGAAACCACCCAGGCGCTGCTGCCTCTGCTCCGCAAGTCGAACGCCGGCCGCATCGTCAACGTATCCAGCCTGCTGGGCTCGATCTCCGAGCACCAGAACCCGGCGTCCTTCATCTACGAGTTCAAGGGCGTGCCGTCCTACAACGTGTCCAAGAGCGCGGTGAATGCGTGGACCGTGCACCTGGCGCACGAACTCAAGGACACCGGCATCAAGGTCAACACCATCCACCCCGGTTACGTGAAGACCGACATGAACAAGGCCGGCGATGTGCAGAACGGCGAGCTGGACGTGGCCGATGGCGCGCGCACCAGCGTGCGGCTGGCGCTGATCGACAACGCGGGTCCGACCGGCGGCTACTACTACTTCGACCAGGTGCTGCCGTGGTAAGTCGACTGGCGATCACCGCACTCGCCGCCGCGCTGCTTTCTGCGTGCGCGGTGGGGCCGGAGTTCGCGCGGCCGGACGTGGCGACATCGGCCACGTTCGCGCGCGCACCGGCAGTGGAGGCATCGCTGCCGGCGGTCGCCGCCGACGCGCCATTCTGGGAATCATTCGGCGATCCGATGCTGTCGTCGCTGGTCGCCGACGCACTGCGCGCCAACCATGACCTGCGCATCGCCCTCGCCAATCGCGACCAGGCCGACGCGTTGCTGCGCGGCACGCGCTTCGATCGCCTGCCGACGCTCACCGCCGATGCGCGCGCTGCCGACGTGCGCAGCAGTGCCGATCAATTGCCCGGCGTGTCGCGCAACGATCGCGATGCACGCACTTACGACGCAGGCATCGCTGCGAGTTGGGAGCTCGACCTATTCGGACGGATCCGTCGCGGCGTGGAAGCCAGCACCGCCGAGGCCGAGGCCAGCGCCGCCGACCTGCGCGCCGCACAGGTCGCGGTGGCGGGCGATGTCGCGGCGAGCTACGTGGAGTTGCGCGGCCTGCAGGAACGCCTGCGGGTTGCGCGTGCGAATCGCGACAACCAGCAACGCACGCTCGACCTGGTGCAGGCGCGGGTGGATGCCGGCAGTTCCAGCGATTTCGACAGCGCGCGGGCACGCGCGCAACGCGATGCCACCGCCGCGCGCATCCCCGCGCTGGAAGCGGCGGAAGCCTCGGCCATGCATCGGATCGCGGTGCTCACCGGGCGCACGCCGGATGCGCTGATCGCGTCGCTCTCGCAAGCCGCATCCTTGCCCGCATTGCCGACCCGCATCGCGCCGGGCACGCCGGCCGACATGTTGCGCCATCGCCCCGACGTGGCCGCCGCCGAAGCGCGACTGCATGCGGCGACCGCACGCATCGGCGTCGCCACCGCGGACCTGTTCCCGCGCATCACGTTGGGTGGCCTGCTCGGCAGCCAGGCGGGTGCAGCGAGCGCGCTCTTCGAACGCGACAGCGAGACGCGGTTGGTCGCGCTCGGCATCGACTGGTCGTTCCTGGACGTGGGTCGAGTGCGTGCGCGCATCGCCGCATCCGGTGCCGCCGGCGACGCCGCGTTGGCGCAGTACCAGCAGTCGGTGCTGCGCGCGTTGCAGGACACCGAGGATGCGCTGGTCCGGCTGGATCGCGTGGGCCAGGAAGATGCCTTGCTGCAACGCGCGGCCCAGGACAGCGCGCGCGCCGCCGAACTCGCGCGGGTGCGTTACCAGGCGGGTGCGACCGGGCTGTTCGAGATGCTCGATGTCGAACGCGGCCAGTTGCAGGCGGAAGACGCCTTCGCCGATGTGCGTGCACGTAGTGCGCTCAATGCGATCGCGCTGTACAAGGCACTGGCCGGCGGTTGGCCGCAGTCGTTGCCGACGCGCGAGTCGGTCGCCAATCGACGTTGAGTGATCGAGCGTCGGGGGGCGCCCCCCCCCCCGCGGCCCCCCAACCCAAACCCCCCCCAACCCGCCGAGGGGCAACC
>JAVWUU010000007.1:0-2256 GCA_036666995.1 Thermomonas sp. | reverse complement strand
GATCAGCCGCCACAGCGGCGATAGTCGAACGAAATCTTCATCTCCTTGCCATCGCGCCCTGGTCCGGCGATGTAAGCGTGCAACTCCTCGCCCACGCGGCGGTATTCGATGCGGTTGGGGAAATCGTGCGCGCTGTTCTCGAAGCGGATCCAATCGTCCCCGCGCGCGGCCTGGGTGAACACCGTGGGCGGCACGCCGTTCGGCTGCACATGGAACGTGGCCACGTCGCCGTTGATCACGATCCGCATGAACTCGAACGATTCGAGCCTGTCGCCGCGCACCGTCCGCGACATCCCCAGCAAGACGCCGCCCGCACGCGGCAACCAGACCTCGTCGACCTGGCTTGCCGGATCCTTGCTGCACCATTGCCCGGCGAGCCAGTCGAGAACGGCTTCGGCGCTCATGGCGTGTCCGGAACAAAGCGCCAGGCAGGCGCCCAGCATCAGCTGTGCATGTCGCATCGCTCATCTCCCATGGTGGTTGCGCGCAGCTTGCGGCGCGCGCCGCGGACTCTCTTGTAAAAACGCGCAAGCCGCGCTCTGATGCGGCGCATGGACTACGTGGAGCATGCGGCGCCCGACGACCTGCGCCGGCATGTGCAGTGCCTGTGGATGCTGCGCGACGACGCGCCCGGTGATGCGATCCAGGTCATCTACCCCGACGGGCGTTGCGAGCTGCTGGTCGAGCTCGGCGTGCCATTGCGCTTCCATGGCGACGACGGCGAGATCCGCGCCGATGAGGCGATCGTATTCGCGGCCCAGCAACTCGGCCCGATCCGCCTGCAGGCCGCGGGCCCGGTGCATTGCATCGGCCTGCGATTGACGCCTGCATGCAGCAGCATCGTCGCGGGTGCGCAGTTGCCGTTGCTCCGCGATCGCGCGCCCGACCTGCGCATGCTGGATCCCGAATTCGCTGCGCAATTCCATGCGGCGGCGCTGGCAAGTGTTAACACCGGAGATCCCGAACCGCTATGGCATGCGATACGCCTGCGCTGCGTGGGCTTCGTGCCCGACGCGCTGATCGAACGCGCGGTCGAATCGATCGATGCATGCAACGGCGACCTCCGCATCACCACGCTGGCGAAGGAACTCGGCAGCAGCCTGCGCACCCTGCAGGCACGCTTCCTCGCGGCAGTCGGCATGACGCCGAAGGAATACGCACGCGTGCGCCGGCTGCAGGCCTTGTTGCGGACGCTGGACAGCGAACGCAGCGATATCGCCGATGCCGCGGCGCGCCACGGCTTCAACGACCAGGCGCATGCCACCCACGACCTGCAACGCTGGACCGGCACCACCCCGGCGCGCCTGGTGCGTGCGCTGCGCGCGGATCCGGATGGCCGCGATGCGTTGCAGCTTGCCGCGGCCTTCCTGCGCGGTCACGCCTCGCGGGTTGCGGACTAACGGCAATCGCTCAGCTGCGCATCCCGGTGCCGCGCTTCAACAGCCACAACGCCAGCGTGCCCAGCCCGACCACGAAGCCCAGCATCAGCGCATACGCGGTCCACATCGACACGTCGCTGACGCCGAGCAGGCCGTAGCGGAACGCGTTGACCATGTAGAAGATCGGGTTGGCGTGGGTCGCGGCCTCGGCCCAGTCGGGCAACAGCTTCACCGAATAGAAAACGCCGCCGAGATACGTGAGCGGGGTGAGGATGAAGGTCGGGACGATGGCGACGTCATCGAACTTCTTCGCGTACACCGCATTGATGAAGCCGGCCAGCGAAAAGATGATCGCGCCCAGCAGCACCGAGCTCACCATCACCAGCGGATGCGGCACGCGCACCTTGGTGAACAGCATCGCGATGCACAGCACGATCGCGCCGACCATCACCCCGCGCAGTACCGCACCGCCGACATAGCCGAGCAGGATCACCCAGTTCGGCATCGGGCTGACCAGCAGTTCCTCGATGTGGCGGCCGAACTTGGCACCGAAGAAACTCGAACTGATGTTGCCGTAGCTGTTCTGGATCACGCTCATCATCACCAGGCCGGGAACGATGAAGTCCATGTAGCGGATGCCATCCATCTCGCCGACGCGCGAGCCGATCAGGCCGCCGAAGATCAGGAAGTACAGGGTCATGGTGATCGCCGGCGGCATCAGGGTCTGGCCCCAGATGCGCAGGATGCGGTTGACCTCGCGACGAACGATGGTGCCCAGCGCCACCCAGTTGCGGCTGCTGTCGGTCACGGGAACGGGTGTACTCATGCTGCGGTGTTCTCCAGGTTGCCGGTGAGCCGCACGAACAGCTCCTCCAGG
>JAVWUU010000006.1:0-53768 GCA_036666995.1 Thermomonas sp. | reverse complement strand
CTTGGCGGCGGCAGCAACGCGATCGGCATGTTCCATGCGTTCCTCAACGACGGTGGCGTGCGCATCGTCGGCGCCGAGGCGGCAGGCGACGGCATCGAGACCGGTCGGCATGCGTCTTCGCTGTCGGCGGGACGTGTGGGCGTGCTGCACGGCAACCGCACCTACGTGATCTGCGACGACGACGGCCAGATCATCGAGACCCATTCGATCTCCGCCGGCCTGGACTATCCCGGCGTCGGCCCGGAGCACGCGTTCCTGAAGGACAGCGGCCGTGCGGAATACGTCGGCGTGACCGACGACGAGGCGCTGGCCGCGTTCCACAAGCTCACCCGCACCGAGGGCATCCTGCCGGCGCTGGAGTCCAGCCACGCGGTCGCCCAGGCGATCAAGCTGGCCCGCGACCTGCCCAAGGACGCACTGGTGCTGTGCAACCTGTCCGGTCGCGGCGACAAGGACGTGCACACCATCGCCGCCCGTGACGGCATGACCTTCTGATCGCAGGTCGGTGTGGGCCCGAAGACGGGTCCAGAGAGGTCGATTTCCCGTGAACTGGCCTCGGCCAGCCGCTTGGGAGACAATGTCCGGCTGCGAAAACACACCCAAGGAGTACGGCCATGGCCGACGAGAACCAGACCCAGGCTGCGGCCGACGCTTCCGGACAGACCCAGAACGGGCCGGATCCGAAGTTCTTCGACTGCGTCAACGAGTACCTGGAGCTGACCAACAAGCAGTCCCGCGAGTACGGCGAGAAGCGCATCAGCCTGGCCAGCATGTACGCCACCGCACGCTTCAATGCGCATGTGTACCTGGTCAGCGTGAAGCCGATCCATGCGGCCGGCGAGCGCAAGGATTTCCTCGATTACATGACCACGATGTATCGCCGCATGCTGAACGAGCACCTAGACGGCATGGGCCAGGAACGTGGCATCGACGTGGGTGAGTCCGAACTGGCCGCCGAGTACGCGGCGGCAGGCATCCAGGTTGGCAATGCCGCCGCGCAGACCCCGGCCGGCGACTATGTGGCTGCCGCAGGCGCGGTGCCGCCGGCAAACGAGTGACCGGTCTGAAGGACACGCGCCTGCAGGCAAGGCTGGACGCGCTGCGTGCGTCCGGCCGCAAGGCCCTGGTGCCGTTCATCAGCGCCGGCGATCCGTCGCTGGAGGCAACGGTGCCGGTGATGCACGCGCTGGCCGCGGCCGGGGCCGACGTGATCGAACTGGGCGTGCCGTTCTCCGACCCGATGGCGGACGGCCCGGTGATCCAGCGCAGCTCCGAGCGCGCGCTGTCGCGCGGTGCCGGCTTGGCTTACGTGCTGGAAGCGGTGCGCCAGTTCCGCGCAGGCGATGCTGCCACCCCGGTGGTGCTGATGGGCTATCTCAATCCGGTCGAGATCCGCGGTGCCGCCGGCTTCGCCGCCGCGGCTGCGGAGGCCGGCGTGGATGGCGTGCTGCTGGTCGACCTGCCGCCCGAGGAAGCCGATGAATACCGTGCCGCCTTCGCCCGGCACGGGCTCGCCCTGATCTCGCTCGCGTCGCCGACCACCCCGGAAGCGCGGCTGGAGCGCCTGTGCACGCAGGCCGAGGGCTATCTCTACTACGTCAGCTTCGCCGGCGTGACCGGCGCGGATCGCCTCGACGTCGGCGGTGCCGGCCAGCGGCTGGAACAGTTGCGCGCGATGGCATCGATCCCGGTGTATGCGGGCTTCGGCATCCGCGACGCCGCCAGTGCGGCGGCCATGGCCGCACACGCGGATGGCGTGGTGGTCGGCAGCGCGCTGGTCTCGGCGCTGGAAGCGGCCGCCCATGCGGATGACGCGGCATCGCGCGCGCGCGCGTTCCTGCAGCCGCTGCGGCAAGCACTGGACGACCTGGCTGCGCTCTCCGCCTGAGCTAGACTCCACGGCTGTCATCCAGGCGAAAGCCGGGATTCCGGCCTTGGTCGTTGAAGAACTGGATCCCGGCTTTCGCCGGGATGACGAGCAAGAAAAATGCGCTCGATAACTGCGGTGGTCTAACCGAATGAGCTGGCTTAAGAAATTGATGCCCGCGAGCATCCGCACCGAAACCGGCGTGGATCGCAAGCGCAGCGTGCCGGAAGGCCTCTGGGAAAAATGCGAGCGCTGCGGCGCGGTGCTGTATCGGCCGGAACTCGAGGAAAACCTCGAGGTCTGCCCGAAATGCAGCTTCCACATGCCGATCCGCGCGCGCGCGCGGCTGGCGGCGCTGCTGGACGAGGGCATGGGACACGAGATCGGCGCGAAGCTGGGGCCGACCGATGTGCTCAAGTTCAAGGACCAGAAGAAGTATGTCGACCGCATCAAGGCCGCGCAGAAATCGACCGGCGAGCGCGATGCGCTGATCGCGATGGAAGGCAAGTTGAAGGGCCACGACCTGGTCGCCGCCGCGTTCGATTTCGCCTACATGGGCGGCTCGATGGGCTCGGTGGTCGGCGAGCGCTTCACCCTGGCCGCGGAGCGTGCGCTGGAATTGCGTTGCCCGTTCGTGAACTTTTCCGCCAGCGGCGGCGCGCGCATGCAGGAAAGCCTGTTCTCGCTGATGCAGATGGCCAAGACCTCGGCGGCGCTGGGTCGGCTGCGTGCGGCCGGGCTGCCGTACATCTCGGTGCTCACGCACCCGACCACCGGTGGCGTGTCGGCCAGCTTCGCGATGCTCGGCGACATCAACCTGGCGGAACCCGAGGCCCTGATCGGTTTCGCCGGCCAGCGCGTGATCGAACAGACCGTGCGCGAGAAGCTGCCGGAAGGCTTCCAGCGCAGCGAATTCCTGCTGGAGCACGGCACTGTCGACCAGATCGTCGATCGCCGCGAGATGCGCGACCGCCTGGCCCATCTGCTGGCGATGCTGATGAAGCAGCCGGCGCCGGCGGACGACGCGGAGGCCGCGTGAGCACGCGCCGGTATTTCGGCACCGATGGCATCCGTGGCCGGGTCGGCGAAGGCCCGATCTCGGCCGACTTCGTGCTGCGCCTGGGCAATGCCTACGGCCATGCGCTGGTCGCGGCTGCGCGCAAGGAGCAGGAGTGGCGCAAGCCGATGGTCGTCATCGGCAAGGACACGCGCATTTCGAACTACATGTTCGAGGCCGCGCTCGAGGCCGGCCTGGTCGCCGCCGGCGTGGACGTGCAGCTGATGGGGCCGATGCCGACACCCGCGGTCGCGCACCTCACCCATTCGATGCGCGCCGACGGTGGCATCGTGATCTCCGCTTCGCACAACCCGCACCACGACAACGGCATCAAGTTCTTCTCCGCCCAGGGCGAGAAGCTCGACGACGCCACCGAACTCGCCATCGAAGCCGCGCTGGACGCGCCGTTCCGTACCGTCGCCTCGGAGCGCCTGGGCAAGGCGGTGCGCACCCGCGACACCATCGGCCGCTACGTCGAGGCCTGCAAGAACTCGGTGCCGAAGCGCTTCAACCTCGATGGCATGCGCATCGTGGTCGATTGCGCCAACGGTGCGACCTATCAACTCGCGCCGCTGGTGCTGCGCGAACTGGGCGCGCGCGTCGATGCCATCGGCATCGATCCGAACGGACTGAACATCAACGACGGTGTCGGCTCGACGCATCCGGAATTCCTCGCCGCGCGCGTGCGCGAGACCGGCGCCGAGCTGGGCATCGCCTTCGACGGCGACGGCGACCGTGTGCTCTTCGTCGACGCACAAGGCAGGGTCTGCGACGGCGACGACCTGTTGTACGTCCTCGCCTGCGACTGGCAGCAGAGCGGACGTTTGCGCGGCCCGGTGGTCGGCACGTTGATGACGAATTACGGCTTCGAGCGCGCGCTGGGCGAACGCGGCATCGGCTTCGTGCGCGCCAAGGTCGGCGACCGCTACGTGCACCAGCAATTGCTGGCGAACGACGGCGTGCTGGGTGGTGAGGCCAGTGGCCACATCCTGTGCCTGGATCGCGCCAGCACCGGCGACGGCATCGTCAGCGCGCTGCAGGTGCTGGAGGTGCTGCAACGCACCGGCATCGGCCTGGAGCAGGCGCTGGCCGGGCTCCACAAGGTGCCGCAGAAGACCGTCAATGTCCGTTACCAGGGCAGCAGCAAGCCGGCCGAGGCGGACAGCGTGCAGGCCGCGCTTGCCGAAGCGCAGCGTGCGGTCGAAGGCCGCGGTCGCGCGTTCCTGCGCCCGTCCGGCACCGAGCCGGTGGTGCGTGTGACCGTCGAGGCCGATGACGCCGCGCTGGTCGACGCCACCCTCGCAGCGCTCGCCGATGCCGTGCGCGCAGCGGCCACCTGATTTCGATCAAGACCCATCCAGGCGCGGCGTGATGCAATCGCCGGCCACGATCCACCGGAGCACCGACATGGCCGCACGCATCCCGACCCTCGACATCCGCCGCTTCACCCATCCGGCCTCTCCCGAAGACCGCCAGGCCTTCATCGACGAACTCGGTGCGGCCTATCGCGAGTGGGGCTTCGCCGGCCTCCGCAACCACGGCATCCCGCAGGCGCAGATCGACGAGGCCTACGACACATTCCGTACCTTCTTCGCGTTGCCGGAAGAATCCAAGAAGAAGTACCACGTGCCCGGCGGCGGCGGCGCGCGCGGTTACACCGCGTTCGGCGTGGAGACCGCGAAGGGCGCGAAGTATTCCGACCTCAAGGAGTTCTGGCATATCGGCCGCGAGATCCCGCGCGACTCGAAGTACGCGGCCGACATGGCGCCGAACCTGTGGCCCGGGGAAGTGCCGGGGTTCCAGCGCGTCGGTTACGGCCTGTACGAATCGCTGGATGCGCTGGGGTCGCAGGTGTTGAGCGCGCTGGCGCTGCACATCGGCCTGCCGGAGGACTACTTCGCCGACAAGACCGACAGCGGCAATTCGATCCTGCGCCCGATCCACTATCCGCCGATCACCACCGACGACATCCCCAATGTGCGCGCCGGCGCGCACGAGGACATCAACCTGATCACCCTGCTGGTGGGTGCAAGCGCGGCCGGGCTGGAAGTGCTGTCGAAGAAGGGCGAGTGGGTGCCATTCACCAGCGACGCCGACACCATCGTGGTCAACATCGGCGACATGCTGCAGCGGCTGACCAACCACGTGTATCCGTCGACCACGCATCGGGTGACCAACCCGCCGGGCGAGGCCGCGCGCCAGCCGCGTTACTCGGTGCCGTTCTTCCTGCACCCGAATCCGGATTTCCTGATCGACGTGCTGCCGTCCACGATCACCGCGGACAATCCGAGCCGCTATCCCGAGCCGATTACCGCGCAGGGCTACCTCGAGGAACGCCTGCGCGAGATCAAGCTGAAGTAGGACGTGCGGTCACGGCACGCCGTTCTCGATTTGCCTACACGCCCATCCAGAAAAACACCGCAGCCATCCGTTCGTCTGCCAGCACGTTTCCGCAATAAGCGGTCGCGCTGTGGATCATCGCCGAGCTGTACACGATCAGCCGGTTGAACCTGTTGGGAATGCGGACGTCCTCGACGAAGCTGTCGGGCGGCACGAAGCGCGTACCCAGGGCTTGCACCAGGTTGTCGTGCGGTTTGTTGACCGTGTTGCCGCCCAACTGGCCGTTGGGCATGCGCTGCCGATAGAAGCTGGTGCCGCAGTGTTCGGGTGCATCGGGCGTGAGATAGAGCACGCCGGCATAGCGGCACAGCGCGCGCGAATCCGTGTGCGGGCGTGCCCCGGCCTCGCGTTCGCCGACCACCTGCACGCAGTTGTGGTTGAGGGTCTTGCCCTCGGGCGTTTCCTGCACCCACAGCTTCCTGGTCCCGGTGGCCTGGCGCACCTTGTCCTCGACCATCGCCACTTCGGCGGGCTCCAGCGCCGGGATCGCGCGCCGTCCCGGCCAGCTTTCCTGCGTGTGCGGGAAACCCAGCGCCCAGTCCTGCTTGGACAGGCAGCGTTCGCGCACTTCACCGGCATTGGGCAGGACGTCGTCGAACAACCAGTAATCGCGGCCCTCGGTGGGCTTGCGGTACGGCAGCATGCGCAGTGGCGGGAAGGGCCGGTTCATCGGCGCGACTATACGACTGCGCCGGGCGGGTTGGTAAACTTCGGGCCCGCACCGACAGGGTCAACCCATGCGCCGCAAGATCGTCGCCGGTAACTGGAAATTGCATGGCACCCGCGCCTTCGCCACCGCGCTGGTTGCGGAGATCGCGGCCCAGCCGGTGCCCGGCGTGGAGCTGGTGATCCTGCCGCCGCTGCCGTACATCGGCGACCTCATCGAGGACTTCGAGGGCACGCCGCTGCTGTTCGGCGCGCAGGACGTCAGCAGCAACGAGCAGGGCGCCTATACCGGCGAGGTCTCGGCCACGATGCTGGTCGATGTCGGCGCGCGTTACGGTCTGGTCGGGCATTCCGAGCGTCGCCAGTACCACGCGGAGAGCAGCGAACTGGTGGCACTGAAGTTCCAGGCCGCGATCCATGCCGGACTGTGCCCGATCCTCTGCCTGGGCGAAGGCCTGGAGCAGCGGGAGGCAGGGCAGACCGAGGCGGTGATCGCCAGTCAGCTGCGTCCGGTGCTGGAGCGGGTCGGGGTGGCGGCATTCGCGAATGCCGTGGTGGCCTATGAACCGGTCTGGGCGATCGGCACCGGCCGCACCGCCAGCCCGGAGCAGGCGCAGGCCGTCCATGCTTTCATCCGTGGCGAGGTAGCAGCGCTCGATGCTACAATCGCCGGCTCGCTGCCCATCCTGTATGGCGGCAGCGTCAAGCCCGGGAACGCGGCCAGCCTGTTCGGACAGGCCGACGTTGACGGCGGACTGATCGGTGGCGCCTCGCTGGTGGCCGCGGATTTCCTGGCCATCGCAACCGCTGCGGCGGCCTGACCGACAAACGGAACGATTCACGATGTGGCTTCAACTGACCAATGTGGTGTACGTCCTGGTCGCGATCGCGATGGTCGTGCTGATCCTGATGCAGCGCGGTTCTGGCGCGCAGGCGGGCTCCGGCTTCGGCGGCGGTGCTTCGTCCACCGTGTTCGGTTCGCGCGGCTCGTCGAACTTCCTCACCAAGAGCACCAAGTGGCTCGGCGTGCTGTTCTTCGTGATCAGCATGGGCATGGCCGTGTATGCCAGCAAGAGCGCCACCGGCGCGCTGGACACCAAGGCCGATCTCGGCGTGATGGGCGGCCAGGCCACCCCGGCCCCGGTACGTCAGGCGCCGAAGGTGCCGACCGCCCCGGTGCAACCCGCGCAGCCAGCCCCGGCAATCCCGGTCGCCGCGCCGCAGTACGTTGAGCCCCCGGCAGCGCAGGCACAGCCACAATCGGCTGATCCGGCACCGGCAACGCAGCCGGCACCAGGGTCAGCGCAGGGCAACTGATCGGCTTACAATTGCGGTACGCGGCGCAAGCCGGAAAATATTTGCCCAGGTGGCGGAATTGGTAGACGCACTACCTTGAGGTGGTAGCGATTTAGGTCGTAGGGGTTCGAGTCCCCTCTTGGGCACCAATCGGAAGAACAAAAAACCCGCAGCGATGCGGGTTTTTTGTGCCTGCGATTTTGCATCGGGCAAAGGCCCGATTCGATCACTCGGTATCGTCTTCGAAGTCGTCTTCCGGCAGCGCGAGGAATGCCCAGAACGGGATCTGCTGCGTGGCCCAGTCGGCGCTGGCCTCGTCCAGCAGGGCGAGCAGGGTGTCGAAGCTGGTCTCGTCGGCATCGCGCAGGTCGCGGGCGTCATCGACCAGCAAGGCATAGCCGGGCGCGGGCAGCCACGACAGGTCGCGCAGTGCATCGACCATCGCATCCCAGTTGCGGCCACGGCCATCGGGGACTTCGAGCGCCTGCGCCAGCCGCGACAGCACGCCGGCCTTGTCGGTGCAGCCGCGCAGGTCGACATGGCGGGCGAGCAGGCCGGCATCGCGGACGACGTCGTCGAGGATGGCGATGTCGTCTGCGGTGACGAAGAACACGCCGGCGCGTTGCGGGTCGCCCAGATCGAGGGTGAATCGGTTCCCGGTCATGGCGTGCCTCGCTCCACGTCGAAGCGACGGAAGCTGTCGTAGTGGTCGTCGGTGTAATACCACTCGCGCGGGGGCTGGCCACCGGTGACGATGCGGCGCGCGCCGCGATGATCGAGGCCCGGCGTGTCCACGGTGTATTCGCGATACCAGCCGCGTGGCTGGCGCGGCAGGTGGCCTTCGCGATTTCCGAACACGCCGCCGTCCTGGCGATGCGGGAACGGGCCGCCGCGTTGGATCAGCGCGATGGTTCGATGCGCTTCTTCCGGCAGGAATGCGGGAAGTGCCGGCGTTGTCGCGGGCGGCGCTTCGTCCGCCGGCGGTGGTGCCGGCGATCGCGCTTGCGATGACGCCGCAGCCGTGGGCTTGCCGGATGGGGCTGACGTGGCTGGATCCCGCGCGGGCCAGAACTGCCACGCCACCGCCAGCGCGATGAACAGCAACAACCAGGCCAGCGGGTTCGGCTTGCGTGCAGTCCGCATGGTCAGTGAGGGCGAATCACGAAGGGAGGATGCTCGTTGAGCGTACCGTCTTCTTCGAGGATCGCGTAGCCCTTGCGGTCCGGGTCGTACAGCACCGGCACAGGGGGCTGGAACAGCGGGCGGCGAATGAACTTCAGCTCCCAGCCATAGCGTTCCAGCTCGCCAAGGGCGTCGCGTTGCGCTTCATTGAGTTGGCGGCGCAATTCCCGGCAAGAATTGTGCGGCGAATTGCGGCGTTCGGTCTGGACCATCTGGCCCCCCTGTCCGACGATGCATTGCGGGCGCAGAATGCGCCCGGTTGCTCCCGGTGCGCAAGCCATGACCCGCGATCCCCGAATCGACGCCTACATCGACCGCGCCGCGCCGTTCGCGCAGCCGATCCTCGCCCATGCGCGGGCACTCGTGCACGAGGCCTGCCCGGAGGTCGAGGAAACCATCAAATGGGGCATGCCCACCTTCGTCCACGCGGGCGGCATCCTGTGCGGGATGGCGGCGTTCAAGCAGCACGCGTCGTTCGGCTTCTGGAAGCATGCCCTGGTGGTGGGCGAGGGCGAGCCGCGCGACGGGATGGGCAGCTACGGGAAGATGGCGTCGCTGGAGGATCTGCCATCGAAGAAGATCCTGCTCGCGCACATCCGCAAGGCGATGAAGCTCAACGAGGACGGGGTGAAGTCGCCGGCGCGCAAGGCAGCGCCGAAGCCCGCGATGGAAGCGCCCGCCGACCTCGTCGCTGCCCTGAAGCAGAGCAAGGCCGCGCACGCGACCTTCGACGCCTTCCCGCCGGGGTGCAGGCGCGAGTACATCGAGTGGATCGTCGAGGCGAAGCGCGAGGAGACACGCGCCAAGCGCATCGCGCAGACGGTCGAATGGGCGGCGGAAGGCAAGCGCCGCAATTGGAAGTACGAGAACTGCTGAGCGGTTTCAGCGCGACGGCGCGAACGCGAAACGCACGTACATGCCGAAGTGGTCGCTTGGCCATGTGCCAGGCGCCCCTTCGCGATCCAGCACGATACGTGCCTCGACCGGCAGCAGTCGCTGGCCTTGCAGGTACACGTGGTCGATGCGGCGCGCATTCTCCGGAAAGTAATGCGGATTGAGCGTGGGCCTCGGATCACCGGGATGCAGGCGGGTGAACGCTTCGTCGTAACCGGCGATGCCGAGCGTGGCAAGCTCCGGCCGGCCAGCAGCCACGTTGAAATCGCCGGCCACGATGCCGGGTGCGTCGCCCGCGGTGCGCTCGATGAAGGCGAGCAGGTCGGCCAGCTGCTCGGCACGTTTCCGCGCACCGGCAGGCGTGTCTTCGTGGTGCAGGTGGGTGACGTAGATGTTCAGCGGATGTCCGTCGATGTCGATGCGGACCAGGCCGGCGGTGCGCGAATCATCGAAGGGCTGCAGCGGCGTCCACTCGCGGGCCAGCACGGGATGGCGGGTCAGGATGGCGTTGCCGTAGCGGCGAACCTTGCCTGCCGGATCGATCGAGATGAAATACGCTGAATAGAGCAGCGCGTCGGCGAGATCCTCGGCCTGGTTGCGCAGGGTGTCGTGCTGCAACACCTCCTGCAGCACGATCACGTCGGGTTGCAGGCTGCGCAATTCGTCGATGACCAGTGCGCGGCGCGCGGGCCAGTCGGCCTTGTCGTGGTAGAGGTTGAAGCTGACGATGCCGAACGACGCATGGCCGTCGTCGCGGTGGCGCGGCTCCATGCCTGCGCATGCAGCGAGCATCACTCCCGCCAGCAACAGCAGCAGGCAACGCAGCCGCACGGTCATCGCCTCAGTGGTAGGCCGTATCGGTCCGCAGCACCGGATAGCGATTGGTGCCGGGATCCCAGGCCGAGTGGCGGCGATAGAAGAAGTCCAGGCGCGCGGCGGGGCTCTTGGCGAAATCGGCATCCTCGCGCAGCTTGCGCTCGAACTCCGCCTTCAGCGCCGGATCCTTCGCCAGCATCAATCGCGCCTGTTCCTCGGCGACGTAGTCCTCCATGTATTCCTTGCGCTCGAAGGCGTTGTTGAACTCGCCCCACGCCGCCATCGAATCGCCCGCGGTCGGTTCCAGGATGTTCACCAGCAAGCGTGCGTTCGCTTGCGCGATCGGCACGAACAGGCCGCCCGCCGCGATCTCGACCGCCTGCGGTGTCCATGTGCCCGCCAGGTTGACGCGCTGGTGGCCTTCGACCGACATCGGCGAGAACTGCACCCTGTCGGCAACGAACGCCTGCGCACCGGCATCGCGCAATGGCGATGTCAGTACGCGGAAGCTGATGCCATGCACGAGCAATTGCTTCGCCACCGCGACCGCGTACTGTTGCGGCACCAGGTAGCCGCCCTTGGGCGCGACGATCGTGGTGCCGGGCACGATCTCGTCGCGCAGCGGGATCTTCCACACCTGCGGCACGGTTTCGTCGTAGCGGGTCATCGTCCCGCCGGAAATATCGGATGACGTGCGCGTGTACGCGTAGCCCAGGAAATCGATGGTGCGCACCTTGTCGGTGGCCTTGTAGTCGATCGGCACCGACTGGCCGCCGAGCTTCCTGGCGCGTTCGTCCGCATCGTGCGCGAGCTGCAGCCAGCGCGGGCCATTCGCAGCCGTGAGTTCCAGCGCATCCAGCACGGTGTTGTAGGTGCTGCGTACGCGCTCCGGATAGGTGCGCCACGAATGCGTCTCGACCAGGATCGCCAGGCGGTTGCGCAGGGGGAAATAGCCGTTGGAGAAACGTGGCGTGCTGACGCCATGCACGAAGCCCGACGTCGGGTCGTCTTCCTTCACGAAGCTCGGGTAAAAGCCGACCGGCTTGCTCCCCTGCGTGGTGAGTTTCGCGACGATGCCGTCCTTCAGCGCATTGCCGGCTTCGCGCAGGGCGATGTCGCCCGAATTGGTGGGCTCGCCGGTGATCGAGATGTCATGCTGGAACTTGGCGCCGTCGGTCACGTGCAGGTCGAGCATCGCCAGCGGATCCCACTGGTTGATGAGGCCCAGCATCGCCTGCATTTCCGGGCTGTCGGCCTTCACGTAGTCGCGGTTGAGGTTGTAGCGCTGCGCGGTGACGCGGAAGCCCATCTGTTCCGGGCCGCGCTGGTTGGGACGGTTCCAGGCGCGGAAGTTCTCATGGCCGTCGACGTTGAACACCGGCACGAACAGCAGCACGGTCTTGTCCAGCAATCCCGCGCCGACCTTGCCCTGCAGCAGGTCGCGCACCAGCCAGAAGCCGGCGTCCTTGCCGTCGATCTCGCCGGCGTGGATGCCGCCCTGCGCCAGCACTACCGGCAGTCCACGCGCCTGCGCGGTCTTGGCATCGAGCGCGCCGCTGGTGGAAATCGCCATCGCCTTCATCGGCCGGCCCTCGGGGGTGGTGCCGAAGGTGAAGCAGCGCACCGCCTGCGGGTAGACCTCCTGGAAGGCATCGCACAGCGCGATGACCTCGTCGTAGCGGCCGGTCTGCTTGAAGCCGCTGCGTTCTGCGGTGGTGGTCAGCGCCACGCTGCGCGCGAAGAGGGGCAGGGCGCAGGCGAGCAGGGCAGCGGCAAGCAGGGTGCGACGCATCGACGGATCTCCGGTGGATCGGCCGATGGTAACCGGCACGCCGTGCAGCCCGGGCCTGCCCATGGTCATGCGGTACGGGATCGTTGCCGCGTGAGACCATGCGCTCCTCGACCTTCGATGGATCCAGCATGAGCGCGCCGGACAACAGCACGACCCTGTACTACGCCCCGGGTGCCGCCAGCTTCCTGGTCCACTGGCTGCTGATCGAGCTCGACGTGCCGCATCGGCTGGAACTGGTCGACACCGCGGCGAAGGTGCAGAAGTCGCGCGAGTACCTGGCGCTGAACCCGAACGGCGTGGTGCCGACGCTGGTGATCGACGGCAGGCCGCAGTACGAGGCCGCCGCACTGGCGATGTTGCTGGCCGAGCGTCATCCCGAAGCGAACCTGGCGCCCGCATTCGACGATCCGCGTCGCGCCGATTACCTGCAGTGGATGTTCAACCTCTGCAACATGGTGCAGCCGCTGTTCCGCCAATGGTGGTATCCGGGCGAACCGGCCGGCGAAGCGAATGCCGACACCCTGCGCGCGCATTGCGCACCGCGCATCGAGGCCGAGTGGCAGCGTATCGACGACCATCTGGCCGCGAAGGGTCCGCATCTGCTGGATAATGACCTCAGCGCCGCCGATTTCTACCTGGTCATGCTGATGCGCTGGTCGCGCAACATGCCGAAGCCGGCGACCGAATGGCCGCACCTTGCCGCATTGGCGCAGCGTTTGAAGGCGCGTCCATCGTTCAAGGCGCTCTACGAGCGTGAAGGCCTCACCGAATGGGCCTGATGGCCGGATCGGTTAGGCTTCCGGAACTCAGACAGACGAGCCGCGCATGAACCCGACCCCTGTTGCCGATCCGAGCGCGCGACTGCCGCGGCAGATCCCCTTCATCATCGGCAACGAGGCCTGCGAGCGCTTCAGCTTCTACGGGATGCGCAACATCCTGGTGCAGTTCCTGGTCAGCAGCGTCATCCTGGCCTACATCCCGGAAGCCCAGCGCGAAGGCGCGGCGAAGGATGTGTTCCACAGCTTCGTGATCGGCGTGTATTTCTTCCCGCTGCTGGGTGGCTGGTTGGCCGACCGGTTCTTCGGCAAATACAACACGGTGCTGTGGTTCTCGCTGATCTACTGCGCGGGCCACGCGTGCCTGGCGCTGTTCGAGGACAACCGCAACGGGTTCTACACCGGCCTGTTCCTGATCGCGTTGGGCAGCGGCGGCATCAAGCCATTGGTCGTGAGTTTCTGCGGCGACCAGTTCACCACGGCGAACAAACACCTCGCGAAGATCGTGTTCGACGCGTTCTACTGGACGATCAACTTCGGCAGTTTCTTCGCCTCGTTGCTGATGCCCTTGTTCCTGAAGAATTACGGGCCGGCGGTGGCGTTCGGCATTCCCGGCATCCTGATGTTCATCGCCACCTTCATCTTCTGGCTGGGTCGCCGGCAGTACGTGCGGGTGCCGCCAACCCGCGGCGAGGATCCGGACTCCTTCTTCAACGTCGCGCGCACCGCGCTGACCACGCAGGTGGCGGGGCAGGGCCGCCTGGGCTTGCTGGTGGCCGGCTTCGGCGTGGCCCTGGCGGTGGCGATGCTGCTGTGCTGGGCGCTGCATGCCTGGTTCGGGGTCAGCCTGCCGTTCTGGCCGGAGGATTTCCATTTCGTCATCACCGCCTGCCTGGCGCTGGGTGCGCTGATCGCGTTCGGCGGCATCGGCGTGTCGATGCAACTGGAGCGCGCGCGCGGCCGGCATCCCGACGCGGCGGTGGACGGCGTGCGCACGGTGCTGCGGATTCTGATCGTGTTCGCGTTGACCACTCCGTTCTGGTCGCTGTTCGACCAGAAGGCCAGCACCTGGGTGATCCAGGGCAAGGCCATGGTGATCCCGCACGACGCATGGTGGTGGCCGAGCCGGATCGTGCAGACCGCCGGGCAGATGCAGGCGCTCAATCCGATCATGGTCATGGCGATCATCCCGTTCAACAACCTGGTGCTGTACCCGGCATTGCGTCGATGGGGATTCGAACCGACGGCGCTGCGCCGCATGGGCACTGGCATCGCGGTCGCGGGCGTCGCCTGGATCATCGCCGCGCTGCTGCAATTGCGCATCGATGGTGGCGAAGCGGTGTCGCTTTCGACCCAGGTCTGGCCCTACCTGATCCTGACCTTCGCCGAGGTGCTTGTCTCCGCCACCGCCCTGGAATTCGCCTACAGCCAGGCCACGCAGTCGATGAAGGGCGTGATCATGGCGTTCTGGTACCTGACCAGTACCTTCGGCAGCCTATGGGTCCTGCTCACCAACGTCGCCGTGCGCAACGAGGCAGTGACCGCGCACATCGCCACCACCGGCTACAGCGAGAACGCCTTCCTGATGTTCTTCTTCGCGATCTTCGCCTTCGTCGCCGCATTGGCGTTCGCCGCGTACGCACGCACCTATCCGATGCAGGACAACTACCGGGCCGCCTGACGCATGAATTTCTCGCTGACCATCGTGATCGTCGCCATCACCGTGCTGGTGTCCTGGCGTGCGTTCAACGACCGTGCGCTGATGGAGCGGATGATCCTGTGGCCGCCGGCGGTAGAACGCCGCAAGCAGTACGACCGTTTGCTGGGTTACGGGTTCGTGCATGCCGACTGGATGCACCTGCTGTTCAACATGATCACCCTGTGGTCATTCGGCACCGCGGTGGAGCGGGTGTTCTCGGAATGGATCACGCCGGTCGGCTACGTGCTGTTCTACCTGTCGGCGATCGTGGTCTCGATCATGCCGACCTACATCGCCCATCGTCGCGATCCGAACTATCGCAGCCTCGGCGCGTCGGGCGGGGTTTCGGCAGTGTTGTTCGCCTTCATCCTGTTCGATCCGTGGTCGACCCTGATCATCTTTCCGATCCCGGTGCCGATCCCCGCGTTCCTGTTCGCGATCCTCTACGTCGGCTACAGCATCTGGATGGACCGTCGCGGCCGCGACAACGTCAACCACAGCGCGCACCTGTGGGGGGCGGCTTACGGTCTGCTGTTCACCGTGTTGCTGCAGCCGAAGGTGCTCGGCCACTTCACCCAGACCCTGTTCAATCCGGGTACCTGATGCAGGAGTGCAGCATGTCGATGCAGATTGACCATCAAGCCGATGCCCGCCGCTTCGCCACCGTGGTGGACGGCATCGCGGCGCATCTCGATTACCTGCTTCGCGACGGCGTGATGATCATCGCCCATACCGGGGTTCCCCCCGAGATCGGTGGACGCGGCATCGCCGGGGCGCTGGTGCAGGCCGCGTTCGATCACGCCCGCGAGGCCGGCCTGAAGGTCGACCCGCGCTGCTCCTATTCCGATGCATGGATCCAGCGGCATCCGGACTACCAGGACCTGCGCGCCTGATCCAGCGCTTGGCCCGCGCATTCGCCGGGTAGAATGGCGGCCGCATGCGCCTGAACAAACACATCGCCGACACCGGCTTCTGCTCCCGCCGCGAGGCCGACCGCCTGATCGGCGAGGGCCGCGTCACCGTCAACGGCATCCGGGCCGGGATCGGCACCGAGCTCGGGGACGGCGACGAAGTCCGTGTCGACGGCAACGTGCTGGCCGCGCGCGTTGCGGCCAAGGGCCAGCGTCGGCATGTCTACATCGCCCTGAACAAGCCGGTCGGCATCACCAGCACCACCGAGTCAGGGGTCAAGGACAACATCGTCGATTTCGTCGACCACCAGCAGCGGATCTTCCCGGTCGGCCGGCTGGACAAGGATTCCGAAGGCCTGATCCTGCTGACCAGCAATGGCGACATCGTCAACCGGATCCTGCGGGCCGAGAACAAGCTGGAGAAGGAATACCTGGTGGCGGTCACCCGCCCGGTCACCATGGAATTCCTGCGGGCGATGGCGCGTGGCGGGGTGCCGATCCACGGCGAACCGACCTTGCCCTGCAAGACCGGCAAGCTGGGCAGCCAGGGCTTCCGGATCGTCCTGACCCAGGGCCTGAACCGGCAGATCCGGCTGATGGCCGCCCATTTCGGCTATCGGGTGAAGCAGCTGCTGCGGGTGCGGATCGGCAACGTGAAGCTGGGCCACCTCAAACCGGGCCAATGGCGCAACCTGACCGACGCCGAGCTGCGCGGCCTGCTGCCTGAACACGTCGACTGGTAGGCCGTTCCCGGGCCTCCGTCCGGCGGCCGAAAAAAAATCCGCGGCCATTCACATTTGTGCCAAAAAACAGGTTATGGTGCGCCCACTGTTTCAAGCGGGATCACGGTACATCGTGACCCGATGCGGTAGATCCGAGTGATCCGCTACATCGTGTGCGTTACCCCTTGCTCGACAGTCGCGGCCCAGCCTTTCAATTATCCCGGCGGGTCGTGTCACCATTTCAAACTGTTCTAGGAGTAGCAAACATGTCGGATCGTCAGACTGGTACCGTCAAGTGGTTCAACGACGCCAAGGGCTTCGGCTTCATCACCCCGGAAAGCGGCCCGGACGTTTTCGTCCACTTCCGCTCGATCCAGGGCACCGGCTTCAAGTCGTTGCAGGAAGGCCAGAAGGTGACCTTCAAGGTCGTGCAGGGCCAGAAGGGCCTGCAGGCCGACGAAGTGCAGGCCTCGTAAGAGACCAGCGCCTCGCGCGAAAAAGCCCGGCTTCGGCCGGGCTTTTTTTATGCGCCGGCGTCGGCGCGGCGAAACAATCGCATCCGTGCGACGGTCCATCAGGCATCATGGACGCCGTCTGGTCCTTCCCCCGATTCGTCCCGACCTCCCATGATCCGCCGCTTCCCGAACTTCGCGCTCGCCTCCGTCTTCGCCATCGTCCTGCTGTCCGGCTGCGGGCGCGACGAAACACCGGCCGTCCCGACCACTGCCGGCCCCGAAGCCGGATTGCCCGGTGTGCCAGCGGCCCCGGTGATCCTGCAGGACGTGATCGAGACCAAGCCCGACTACATCGTCGGCATCAGCTATCCGCAGGCCATCGGCAAGCATCCGGCGCTGGCGCAGGCGTTGCAGGCGTATGCCGAATCGGCCCGCGCCGAGTTGATGCAGTCGGTGGCGGCGCTCAAGGGCAGCAAGCCGAGCGCGCCGTACGACCTCAGCCTGCAGTTCACCGGCCTGGTGGAGACGCCACGCATCGTCGCCGCAGCCGCGGATGGCAGCAGCTATACCGGCGGCGCGCATGGCAACCCGCTGGTCGCGCGTTTCGTCTGGCTGCCGCAGGAGCAGCGGATGTTGTCTGCGGAGCAACTGGTGCCCGATGCCGAGAGTTGGAAGATCGTCTCCGACCAGGCCCGCGAGCAGTTGATGACCGCGTTGTCGCAGCAACTGGACGACGACGGGCTGGAGGCGGAGGAACGTTCGCAGGCATTGCGCGAGGGCAGCCGGATGATCGATGCCGGCACTGCGCCCGAGCCGAAGAATTTTTCCCGCTTCGAGCCGGTGATGAATGCGGACGGCAGCATCCGCGCGCTGCGCTTCGTGTTCCCGCCGGCGCAGGTCGCGCCGTATTCGGACGGGACGCGCAACGTCGACGTGCCAGCGCAGGTGCTGGTGCCGCTGGTGGCGCCCGAATACAAGGCGCTGTTCCGCGCCGGCTGACCGGTCTCACCACCTGCGACGCCGACCGCGCAGGCTCGCGCGGTGAACGCGCAGATCCGCTTCGATTTCAGCCCTTCCGCCGATCGCATTCATGGCGGTCAGGGCGACGCGGCGGATAATCCCGGCATGGCCGCGCGACCTCCCGATCACCCCGTGCTCGCCGCCTTCCATCCGGCGGTGACCGGCTGGTTTTCGAGGACGTTTCCATCGCCGACCGAGGCCCAGCAACACGCCTGGCCGGCGATCGCCTCGGGCCGCGACACATTGGTCGCGGCACCCACGGGGTCCGGCAAGACCCTCACTGCGTTCCTCGCCGCGATCGACGCATTGGTGCGCGAGGGTCTGGCGCATGGCCTGCCGGAATCCACATTGGTGCTGTACGTCTCGCCGTTGAAGGCGTTGTCGAACGACATCCACCTGAACCTGGTCGCGCCGCTGGCCGGCATCCGCGAAGAGCTGGCGCGGCTGGGTCTGCCCGATGTCGACGTGCGCACCGCGGTGCGCACCGGCGACACCCCGCAGTCCGAGCGCGCGGCGCTGCGCAAGAAGCCGCCGCACATCCTGGTGACCACGCCGGAATCGCTGTACGTGCTGCTGGGCTCCGAATCGGGCCGAGCGATGCTGGGCGGCGTGCGCACGGTCATCGTCGACGAAATCCATGCGCTGCTACCCGGCAAGCGCGGCAGCCATCTGTCGCTTTCGCTGGAAAGACTGGATGCGCTGGTCGGCCGGCGCGCGACCCGCGTCGGCTTGTCGGCCACGCAGAAACCGATCGAGGACGCCGCGCGTTTCCTGGTCGGCAGTGCCCGCGTGGACGCGGATGGCCACCCCGACTGCGCCATCGTCGACATCGGCCACGACAAGCCGCGCGACCTCGCGCTCGAGCTGCCGTTGTCGCCGTTGAGTGCGGTCGCCAGTGGTGAACAGTGGGAGCAGGTCCACGATCGCCTGCAGGCGTTGGCAGCGGAACATCGCACCACCCTCGTATTCGTCAACACGCGACGGATGGCCGAGCGTGCGGCCCGCCACCTCAGTGAGCGGCTGGGCAAGGAACATGTGGCCGCGCACCACGGTTCGCTGTCGAAGGAACTGCGGCTGGATGCCGAGCAGCGCCTGAAACGCGGCGAACTCAAGGTACTGGTGGCGACCGCGTCGCTGGAACTCGGCATCGACATCGGCGACGTCGATCTGGTCTGCCAACTCGGCAGCCCGCGCAGCATGGCGGCCTTCCTGCAGCGCGTCGGCCGCGCAAGCCACCACGTTGGCGGCATCCCCAAAGGGCGGTTGTTCGCGATCACCCGCGACGACCTGATGGAATGCACGGCGCTGCTGGATGGCGTGCGTCGCGGCGAGCTGGATCGGATGCCGATGCCGGAAGCGCCGCTGGATGTGCTGGCACAGGTCATCGTGGCCGAGGTCGCCAGCCGCGACTGGGACGAGGACGCATTGTTCGCGATGCTGCAGCGTGCGTGGCCGTATCGCGCGCTGAGCCGCGAGGCGTTCGATGGCGTGCTGAAAATGCTCGCCGAGGGTTACGCGAGCCGCTTTGGCATCCGCGGCGCGTGGGTGCATCGCGATGGCGTCAACCGGCAATTGCGTGCCCGCCGCGGCGCCCGCCTGGTGGCAATCCAGAGCGGCGGCACTATCCCCGACGTGGGCGACTACGTGGTGTTGCTGGAGCCGGAGAACATCGGCATCGGCACCGTCAACGAAGATTTCGCGATCGAGAGCTCTGCCGGCGACATCTTCCAGCTGGGCAATACCAGCTACCGCATCCTGCGCGTCGAACCGGGGCGGCTGCGGGTCGAGGATGCGCAGGGCGCGCCGCCGTCGATCCCGTTCTGGCTGGGCGAAGCGCCGGGTCGTACCGATGCGCTGTCGCATGCGGTTTCGCGGTTGCGCGAGGAGATCCAGGCGAAGTTGCTCGAAGGCGGAAGCGTCGCGCTGGGCTGGCTGGTGGAGGATGTCGGGCTTTCAAGCGAAGCGGCGCGGCAATTGCTCGAGTACTGCGCCGCGCAGGTCGCCGGCTTCGGCCTGATGCCCACGCAGCGGCAGCTGGCGATGGAGCGCTTCTTCGACGAGGCGGGTTCCACCCATCTGGTGATCCATGCGCCATTCGGCAGTCGTATCAACAAGGCGTGGGGACTGGCCCTGCGCAAGCGCTTCTGCCGCAGCTTCAACTTCGAGCTGCAGGCGGCCGCCACCGAGAACGCGATCGTGCTGTCGCTGTCCACCAGCCACAGTTTCCCGTTGCTGGATGTCGCCTCGTTCCTGCATTCGAACACCGCCCGCGACATCCTCGTGCAGGCCTTGCTGGACGCGCCGCTGTTCCCCACGCGGTTCCGCTGGAACGCGAGTGTCGCGCTGGCGCTGCCGCGCTTCAGTGGCGGCAAGAAAGTCGCGCCGCAGTTGCAGCGGATGAAATCCGAAGACCTGATGGCCACCGTGTTCCCGGACCAGGTGGCGTGCCTTGAGAACATCGTCGGCGATCGCCAGGTGCCCGACCATCCGCTGGTGCAGCAGACGCTCACCGACTGCCTGAGCGAGGCGATGGATGTCGAAGGCTGGTTGGAGGTCTTGCGCGGGATGGAAAACGGGCGCATCGACATCGTCGCCCGCGACCTGACCGCGCCCAGCGTGTTCGCCGCGGAGGCGCTGAATGCCGCGCCGTACGCGTTCCTCGACGATGCGCCGCTGGAGGAGCGCCGCACGCAGGCGGTGCAGTCGCGGCGCTTCGGCGATGGCGCGGCGGTGCGCGATCTCGGCCTGCTCGATGCCGGCGCGATTGCGGGTGTGCGCGAGGACGCATGGCCCGAGGTGCGCAATACCGACGAGATGCACGAGGCACTGATGCAGCTCGGCGCGATCACCGCCGCCGAAGCTACCGCATCGCATTGGACGCCGTTGCTGGAACGGTTGGCGGCGGGGCGGCGTGCGACCTGCATGCACGTCGGCGAGGGCTTGTGGACCGCGGTCGAGCGCTTGCCGCAGCTGCAGGCGCTGCATTCCGCTACTGCATGGGCACCACCGATCGAGGTGCTGGCAACGACGGCGCTTCCCGCGACCCGCGAAGATGCCTTGCGTGAGCTGGTGCGTGGGCGCTTGAGTGCGAGTGGTCCGACGCGTGCGATCGATCTCGCGTCGGTGCTGCAGGTCGAAGCGAACGACATCGAATGCGCACTCGCCGCACTGGAAGTGGAAGGCACCGCGATGCGCGGCAGCTTCGATCCCGCCTTGGTCGGCGAGCAGTGGTGCGAGCGCCACCTGCTGGCGCGCATCCATCGCAACACGCTGGGAAGGCTGCGGCGCGAGATCGAACCGGTGCCGCTGTCCGATGCGATGCGCTTCCTGTGCGACTGGCAGCACCTGTCCGCGCGCAGCCGATTACGCGGCCCCGATGCGCTGGCCAGCGTGCTCGCGCAGCTCGAAGGTTGGGAAGCGGCGGCCGGCAGCTGGGAAGCGGAAGTATTGCCGGCACGCCTGGCCGATTACGGCATCGACTGGCTGGATGCGCAGTGCAGCGCGGGCCGCATCGCCTGGGCGCGACTGCGTATGCAGGCCGGCCCCGACACCGGCAAGGGCGGGCGGGCGCCGGTGCGGGCGACGCCACTGGTACTCGTGCCGCGCCGCGAGTTGTCGCGTTGGGCGTCCATCGCCGGCACCGCCGCGAACCTGGAAGGCGCGTCGTCGCGCGCGCAGTTGGTGGTCGACGCCCTGCGCAACCACGGCGCATCGTTCTTCGACGAATTGCTGGATACCACCCGATTGCTGCACGTCGAACTCGAAGAGGCGCTGGCGGAACTGGTCGCGCGTGGTGCGGCCAGTTGCGACAGTTTCGCGGGCTTGCGTGCATTGCTGTTGCCGCAGGCCAAGCGCCCGCATCCCGGCAACAAGCGGATGCGGCGCGGGGCGATTTCCGGGATCCGCGACGCCGGCCGCTGGAGCCTGGCGCGCGGCGCGACCGGACCTGCAGATGCCGAGTCGGTCGACCATGTCGCGCAGGTGCTGTTGCGCCGCTACGGCGTGGTCGCGTGGCGGCTGCTGGAACGCGAGGCCGCATGGCTGCCGCCCTGGCGGGAGCTCGCGCGGGTGTACCGGCGCATGGAAGCGCGCGGCGAGATCCGTGGCGGTCGGTTCGTGGCCGGGATCGCGGGCGAGCAGTTCGCCCTGCCGGAAGCGGTGGCCGCCCTGCGCGAGATCCGCAACCGGCCAAAGGATGGCGAACTGATCGTGATCGCCGGCAGCGATCCGCTCAACCTGGTCGGCACCCTGCTGCCCGGCGAGAAACTGCCGCGACAGCTCGGCGCACGCCTGCTCCTTCGCGATGGCGTGCCGGTGGCGCGCAAGGTGGCGGCGAAGGTGGAGATCCTGGTGGAGCTATCTGCTGTCGATGCGGATGCGGCACGCCAGCGCCTGTTGCGCGATCCACGCCTGCTCTCGCATGCGCAGGTGGCGATGGCCGCGCCCTTCGACGGCTGAGTATCGATGATGGGTGCTGTGGCCAGATGGCGGCGCGCATGACATCGGCTGTGGCATCTCGTTGGCGATTTATGCGTTCATGGGGTGACCGCCATCCACAGGGACTGCAATGGAACTCCGTTCGATCCTGCTGCTTGCACTGGCGCTGTTCGCCAGCGCAACCACCGACGCGCAAGTCGCGAAGCGCCAGCCGATCATCGACATGCACCTGCACGTGCTCGCGCCTGACGCGCAGGGGCCGCCGCCGATGGCCATGTGCACGCCCATCGCAGAATTCCCTGCGTGGGATCCCGGCAAGGGTGCATACGCCGAAGTCTTCATCGGCATCTTCAAGCAGCCGGCCTGCAAGGACCCGGTGTGGTCGCCGGAAACCGCGGACGAGATGCGTCGGCGTACGCTCGCCGAGCTCGAGAAGCACGACGTCATCGGCGTGCTCAGTGGCGACAGCGACAAGGACATCGCCGCGTGGCGCAAGGCGTCGCCGTCGCGGATCATCCCCGGCCTGGGCGATACCATCGACGTCATGCACGTGGATGCCGCGATGGTGGCGCGCGCCAAGGCGATGAAGGCCAGCGGCGACCTGGTGGTGTTGGCCGAAGTCGCCCCGCAATACCAGGGCATCGCGCCGACGGATCCACGGCTGGAGCCGTTCTGGCAGATGGCCGAGGATCTGGACCTGCCGGTCGGCATCCACATCGGCACCGGTCCACCCGGCACGCCGTATCTCGCGCCACCGCTCAAGGACTATCGCGCGCGCCTGCACAGTGCCTTGGTGATCGAGGAGGTGCTGGCGAAGCATCCCAAGCTGCGCGTCTACCTGATGCATGCCGGCTACCCGATGATCGACGACCTGCTGGCGGTGCTGTACACGCATCCGCAGGTGTACGTGGACGTCGGCGTGATCGTCTACACGCAGCCGCGGCCGGCGTTCTACCGGTACCTGCAGGCGATCGTGGAGGCAGGTTTCGCGAAGCGGGTGATGTTCGGCTCGGACAACATGATCTGGCCGGAAACCATCGGCCGCTCGATCGAGGTCATCCAGCAAGCGCCGTTCCTCAGCGAAGCGCAGAAGCGCGACATCCTCTACGGCAACGCGGCGCGCTTCCTGCGCCTGGACGAGGCCACCATCGCACGCCACCACGCACTCTGATCGCGCAAACGAAAACGCCGCCAATCGGCGGCGTTTTCGCATCATGGCCGCACGCTTACTTCGACGTCAGGCCACGCTTCTCCAGCAGCGGTTCGATCTTCGCCTCGTAGCCGGAGAAGTTCGGGAACAGCTTGCCGGCTTCGATCTCGCCGCCCGGTGCCAGCACGAACTTGCGCAGGCGGTCGCCGTTCTGCAGGGTCAGGCCGCCGTTGTTGCGGATCCACTGCTCGGTGTTCGCGCCCAGCACTTCCGACCAGATGTAGGCGTAGTAGCCGGCCGCGTAGCCGCCCATGATGTGGCTGAAGTACGGCGTCTTGTAGCGCGGCGGCACCGGCGCGTAGTCGAAGCCGTCGGCCTTCAGTGCCTGTGCTTCGAACGCCATCACGCCGGAGGCGGCCGGGATCTGCTCGGCCGGCAACTGGTGCCAGCGCTGGTCGAGCATCGCCGCTTCCAGGTACTCGGTGGTGACGAAGCCCTGGTTGAACTTGGCCGCGGCGATGACCTTGTCCAGCAGCGCCTTCGGCATCGGCTTGCCGGTTTCGTAGTGCTTGGCGTAGTTGCCGAGGACGCTCGGCCAGTCGGCCCACATTTCGTTGACCTGCGACGGATATTCGACGAAGTCGCGCGGCACGTTCATCGAGTAATACGGATAGCGCACGTCCTGGAAGAAGCCGTGCAGGGCATGGCCGAACTCGTGGAACGCGGTGGTCACTTCATCCCACGTCATCAGCGTGGGCTTGCCCGCGGACGGCTTGGGGATGTTGAGGTGGTTGGCCACCACCGGCTTGTCGCCGGTCAGGCCGGATTGCGCGACATAGGTGTTCATCCACGCGCCGCCGCGCTTCGACGAACGCGCGTAGGGATCCCAGATGAAGATCGACAGCAGGCTGCCGTCCTTGTCGTACACGTCGTAGATCCATGTGTCCGGGTGGTACTTCGGCAGGTCGGTGCGCGCCTTGAAGGTGATGCCGTACAGCTGGGTGGCGGCGAAGAACACGCCGTCCTCCAGCACGCGCTGCATCTCGAAGTAGGGCTTGAGCTGCGACTCATCGAAGCTGTACTTCTGCGCGCGAACCTTCTCGCTGTAGTACGCCCAGTCCCACGGTGCCAGCTGGAACGACGGCTGGCCCTTGGCCTTCTGGTCGGCATCGATCATCGCCTGCAGCTCGGCGCCTTCGCGGCGCGCGTTGTTCACCGCAGCGGGCGCGAGCTGGCGCAACAGGCGGTTGGCGTTGTCCTGGTTCGCCGCGGTCTCGTCGGCAAGCACGTAGTTGGCGGTGGTGTCGTAGCCGAGCAGCTTGGCGCGTTCGGCGCGCAGCTTCAGTACCTGCGAGACGATGCCGGTGTTGTCCCACTGGTTGCCGCGGCTGCCGCGCGCGACCGAGGCCTTGTGCAGGCGCTCGCGCAGGGCGCGGTCTTCGAGCTGCGCTTCCGCCGGCTGGCCGGTGGTGTTGAGCAGGGCGATCACGTATTTGCCGTCGAGCTTGCGCACCTTGGCGGCTTCGGCGGCGGCGGCGATCTGCTCCTCGCTGAAGCCCTTGAGCTGGTCGCGGCTGTCCACGACCACGGCTGAGTCGTTCACTTCCGCCAGCACGTTCTGGTTGAACTGCGTGCCCAGCTTCGACAGGTCGGTGTTGATCTCGCGGATGCGCGCCTTCTGCGCGTCGTTCAGCGCCGCGCCGCTGCGCACGAAGTCGGTGTAGCGCTTCTCCAGCAGGCGCAGGTCGATCGCGTCGAGGCCGAGCGTGGCGCGCGCGTCGTGCAAGGTCTTGATCCGCGCGAACAGCTTCGGGTTCAGGGCGATGGCGTCGCGGTGCGCGGAGAACTTCGGCGCGTAGTCGGACTCCAGCTTCTCGCGGGCGTCGTTCTTGTCGGTGCCGATCAGGTTGAAGAACACATTGGTCGCACGATCCAGCACCTGGCCGCTTTTCTCCATCGCGACGATGGTGTTCTGGAAGGTCGGCGCTTCCGGGTTGCTCGCGATGGCGTTCATCTCGCGCAACTGTTCGGCCATGCCGGCGTCGAAGGCGGGGGCGAAATCGCTGTCCTTGATGCCATCGAATTGCGGGTAGTGCAGGTCGAGCGTGCTCGGGGCGGCAAACGGGCCGCTATAGGCTGCGGTGGCGGGCATGGTGGCCTCCGAGGATGTAGTCGCGGGCGCGGACGTGGCGCAGCCGGCCAGTGCGGTGGCGATCGCAAGCGCGAGCGCGCAGCTGATGGGGTGCTTCATTCGAGCCTCGTAGGACGGGTTGGCGACCGAAAAGCGTAGCGCAGGGCGGTGGGCAAGGCGCGTGACGAATGGCAGGGGCGTTGTCCCGGCGTGTCGGAATGGCCGTCCGTTGCCGCATCGGGCGTTCCCAGCAAGTGCGCAGGCTGCCAGAATCGCGACTCCCCCGAAGGCGATCCCACCATGCCCACCACTGCCTATGATTTCGACGCCACCGCCTTGGATGGCAGCCCGCAGCCGCTCTCGGATTGGCGCGGCAAGGTCCTGCTGATCGTCAACGTGGCCAGTAAATGCGGTTTTACCCCGCAGTACGCCGGCCTGGAAAAGCTGTGGCGCGACTACGGCGACAAGGGCCTGGTGGTGCTGGGTTTCCCCAGCGACCAGTTCGGCCACCAGGAACCGGGCAATGCCGAGGAAATCCGCAATTTCTGCTCGCTGACCTACGACGTGAGCTTCCCGATGTTCGCCAAGATCGACGTCAACGGCAGCCATGCACACCCGCTGTGGACGTGGCTGAAGGACGAGAAGGGCGGCCTGCTCGGCTTCGATGGCATCAAGTGGAACTTCACCAAGTTCCTGGTCGGCCGCGACGGCAAGGTCATCAAGCGCTATGCGCCGACCGACAAGCCGGAGTCGCTGGCGCGCGACATCGAGAAGGCATTGGGATGACGGTGTCGCCACCAGGCGATGCCTACCGGCTGGCAACCAAGTACCAGCCACCGCTGCTGCTCGCGTGGGTGTCGGGTGGCGAGGACACCCGGCTGGAAGTGACGTTCGATTACTGGGTGAGGATCGCCGCAGAGGTGCGCGCCACCGGTGCCAGCCAGCTGCTGGTGGTCGACGAGATGCAGGGCGAGGTCATGACCAACGACGACCTTGAGCGCTTCTTCACCGGGATCCGCGGGCATGGGCTGGAGGGTGTGCGGATCGCCTACGTCGAGGGCCGTCCCGACCAGATGCAGCGCATCGAATTCGTCGAGCAGATGGCGCTGGAGCGCGGCTACACGATCCGCGTGTTCGGCAACGAGCGCGACGCGGTGTTCTGGCTTCGCCACGGGCTGCGCTGAGCGCAGCAGCGCAGGGGCGCGTCACTTCTCGACGAAGGCGCGCTCGAACACGTCACACCGGCAGTGCCGGCGCGGACGCGACTGCCGCTATTTTTCGACGAACGCACGCTCGAACACGTATTCGCCGGCGGTTCCGATCCGCGGCGACGCGTTGAAACCACGTTGATCGAGGATGGCGCGGAAGTCCGCCAGCATCTGCGGGCTGCCGCAGATCATCGCCCGATCCTTCGCCGCATCCAGCGCGCCGAGCCCCAGCACGTCGGCGATATGGCCGTTGTCGAGTTGCTCGGTGATGCGGCCGCGATGGTCGTGGCCGTTGTGGACGAAGTCCTCGCGCGAGACCGCCGGGTAGTACAGCAGGCGGTCGCGGATCACGTCGCCCAGCAGTTCGTGCTGCGGCAGTTCGCGCTCGATGTAGTCGCGGTAGGCCAGGTCGTCGGCACCGCGCACGCCATGGCAGAGCACCACGCGCTCGAAGCGTTCCCAGGTCTCCGGATCCTTGATCACCGAGAGCCACGGGGCCAGCCCGGTGCCGGTGCCCAGCAGGTACAGATTGCGACCCGGATGCAGGTCGGATATCAGCAGGGTGCCGGTGGGCTTGCGGCCGATCAGGATCGAATCGCCGGGCTGGATGTGCTGCAGGCGCGAGGTCAGCGGGCCGTCCTGCACCTTGATGCTGAAGAACTCGAGCTGTTCCTCCCAGTTCGCGCTGGCGATGGAATACGCGCGCATCAGCGGCTTGCGGCTGCCATCGGCCTGCTCGACCTCCAGCCCGATCATCACGAACTGGCCGTTCTCGAAACGGAAGCCGTCATCGCGGGTGGTGGTGAAGCTGAAGTACGCGTCCGTCCAGTGACGGACGTCGAGCACCGTTTCGGTGCCGAACGGGGAGGCCATGCGCGTGGGTGGGGGAAAGCGGGCAGGGAGGCATTTTACGCTGCACCGCGGAAAAGGGGTCAGAGTGAATTTTTCGCCGACCCTGCCCGATTGATCGATGGGCTGGATCGAAAAACTTCACTCTGACCCCTTTTCCTTTCCGCTCAGCTCAGCGAGCCGCCGCGGGCGGCACCAGCTCCAGCAACTGGCCATCGTCCTCGTCGGTGAGCACATAGACCTTGCCGTCGGCGGCCACGCGCACGTCGCGGATGCGCTTGCCGAGGTCGCCGAGCAGGCGTTCCTCGCCGGTGATCTTGTCGCCGTCCAGCGACAGCCGGATCAGGTTTCGGTCCGCCAGTGCGCCAAGCAGCAGGCTGTTGTTCCAGGCGCTGCTGGGGCGGTCGACATAGAACGCCATGCCGGAAAGCGCCGGCGACTTCTGCCAGAAATGGTGCGGCTGTTCCATCCCGGCCTTTGCCTTGCCTTCGGCTTCCGGAATCTTCAATCCGGAGTAGTTGATGCCGTGGGTAATCACCGGCCAGCCGTAGTTCTTGCCGGCCTGTGGCAGGTTGATTTCATCGCCACCGCGCGGGCCATGCTCGCTCTGCCAGAGCGTGCCGGTGCGCGGATCCACCGCCATGCCCTGCATGTTGCGGTGGCCGTAGCTCCAGATCGCCTTGCGCACGCCCACGCCGCTGGCGAAGGGATTGTCGGAAGGCTGGGTGCCGTCGATGTTGAGGCGGACCAGCTTGCCCTGCAGCACCTCCAGGTCCTGCGCCATCGCCCGTTCGTTGCGTTCGCCTTGGCTGATGAAGACGTGGCCTTTGCCATCGAAGGCGATGCGTGAGCCGAAGTGGTTGCCGCCCTCGACCTTCGGCAATTGCCGGTAGATGACCTGGACATCGGTCAGCGCCGCGTCGCCGAGTGTGGCGGTGGCGACTGCGGTGCCGGCGGTGTCGCCCTCGCCGGGTTCGGCGAAGCTCAGCCAGATGCGCTTGTTGCTGGCGAAGTCCGGATCGAGCACCACATCGAGCAGGCCGCCCTGGCCCTGCGCGAACACCGTCGGCACGCCGGTGATCGGCGCCGAGACCGTGCCGTTGGCATCGATGCGGCGCAACCGGCCCGGACGCTCGGTGACCAGGAAGCCGCCCGTCGGCAGCACCGCCACCGCCCATGGATGATCCAGCCCTGATGCGATCGGGCGCACCTGCAAGGTCCCGGCCTGGCTCGGCATCGCGCGTGCGGGCTCTGCCGAAGCCACCGGCTGCGCCGGTGCCTGGGATTGCGCGCACGCGTTGAGCGCCAGCGATAGCGCGATGCAGGAGGCGAGGGCGCGGATCGTGTGCATGCTGTTTCCCTTTCTAGCGGTAACCGGCGGCTTGCAGTTCGAACAATTCGGCATAGCGTCCACCCTGGGCCATCAGTTGGTCGTGAGTGCCGCTGGCTTCGACCTTGCCATCGGCCAGCACCAGGATGCGATCGGCCATGCGCACGCTGCTGAAGCGATGGCTGATCAGCACCGCGGTCTTGCCGTCGGAGAGTTCCTTGAAGCGCTCGAACACTTCGAACTCGCTGCGCGCGTCGAGTGCGGCGGTGGGTTCGTCGAGGATCATCACCTGCGCATCGCGCATGTAGGCGCGGGCGATCGCGATCTTCTGCCACTGGCCGCCGGACAGATCCACGCCTTCCTTGAAGCGTCGGCCGATGATCTGGTCGTAGCCCTTCGGCAGCGACGCCACCACCTCGTCGGCCATGCCCTTGCGCGCGGCCAGCGCGATGCGGTCGCGGTCGCCCATCGCGTCGATCAGGCCCACGCCGATGTTCTCCGCCGCGGTCAGGTGGTAGCGCACGAAGTCCTGGAAGATCACCCCGGTGTTGGCGCGCAGGTCGTCGAGGTCGTAATCGCGCAGGTCGCGACCGTCGAGCAGGATGCGCCCCTCGTCCGGGTCGTACAGGCGTGCGAGCAGCTTCACCAGCGTGGTCTTGCCGGCGCCGTTCTCGCCGACCAGCGCCAGCACTTCGCCGGCATGCAATTCGAAGCTCAGGCCACGCAATGCCCAGCGGTCGCTGCCTTCATAGCGGAAGCCGACCTCCTCGAACACGAAGCCGCTGCGGATCGGATCCGGCACTGCGATCGCGTCCGGCTTGCTGCGGATTTCCGGCTCGATTTCGAAGAACGAGTAAAGGTCGTCGAGGTACAGCGCCTGCCCGGCCACCTGCGAGAAGCCGACCAGCAGGCTTTCCAGCAACTGGCGCAGGCGGCGGAAACTGCCCGCGAGGAAGGTGAGGTCGCCGATGCTGAAATCGCCGCGCACGGTGCGCCAGGCGATGTACGCATAGGCCACGTAATAGCCCAACGTGCCGAGAGCGGCCAGCAGCACGCCCCAGAAGGCGCGCTTGCCTGCGAGTTTGGCGTTCGCCTCGTAGAACTTCTGCGACAGCGTGCGGAAGCGCTCGATGAAGAAGCGGTTGAGGTTGAAGATCTTGACCTCTTTCGCAGTCTCCACGCTGGCGCCGACCTGACGCAGGTATTCCAGCTGGCGGCGTTCCGGCGTCCACTGGAAATTGAGCGAGTAGTTCAGCGCGTTGAAATGCGATTCGCCGACGAAGGCGGGGATCAGCGCCACCGCGAGCAACAGCATCAGCCACGGCGCGTAGGCCAGCAGGCCGATCGCGAAGCTGACCACGGTGATCGCGTCCTGCGCCTGGCCGAACAACTGGCCCATCAGGTTCATCCGGCCCATGGTCTGCCGGCGCGCGCGATCCAGCTTGTCCTGCAACTCGGCGTCCTCGAAGTCCTCGAGGTCGAGCGTGGCCGCATGCTCCATCAGGCGCACGCTGGTCGCATTGGTGAAGCGCTCGGACAGCAAGGTGTCGACGTAGCTGGTCAGCCGGCCGAGCAGGTCGGAGCCGATCGCCAGCCCGAATTCCAGCGCCAGCAACGCAAGCAGGTGGTCGAGCGCGCCGGTGTGCCAGGCCGCTGCCAGTTCCTGGCCCACGCCCAGGCCGATCAGGCGGATCGCTTCATCGATGATGAGCTTGCCGACGTACAGGGTGGCGATCGGCAGGAAGGCTCGGATCAGGCGCAGGCCGATCGAGGCCAGGGTCAGCGGCTTGCTGGTCGCCCAGATCTCGCGCAGGAACGGCTTGATATTGCGCATCGCGGCGAAGCGCTGGCGCAGGTTGAGCTGGGCGGCGGGGAGAGGTGGCGGCATCCGCCGATTGTGCGTGAAACGCCCGTGCACGGCGTTTCACGGCAGGCATCGACCTGTTTCAGAAATGCCATTGCCAAGCGGCATCGCCACGATGCGCGGCGGCTGGAACAGTCGTCCCGCGAAATTCGCGGGACGGGTCATGTCTGGCGATCAGCGCGGTGCGGGCGCCGGCAGGCGTGCGTACAGCGTTTCCGGCGGCAGGCCCAGCGCCTTGGTGATCTGCGCCATGACGTCGTATTCGCGCTGGTCGAGCTTGGAGTCCGAGGCCGCCAGCCGCACCAGAACGTCGTACAGGCGCTTGGAATCCTCGGAGCCGGGCGGATGCGCGTCGGTGAAGCGCAGCAGTTCGCCCTGCAGGTTGATGTTGCGGTGCATCCCGCGCTCGAACGCCTCCGAGGCGATCCGCCGCGCTGCCATCGACAGGTCGAGCTCGTCCATGAAGCGGTTGGCGAGGTCGGACTCGTGGCTGGTGACCAGGCGATCGGCCTTGGCCAGGTAGCCCATCGAGCCGAAGAACACCTCGATGACCATCTGCTGGTCGGGGGAGGGTCGGCCCAGCGCCAGCATGTCGCCCAGCATCAGGCGCAGGTCGTTGAGGATGCCGCGGATGCCCTCGAAACGATTGGATACCTCGTCGTTGCCACTCATCATTCCCCCTCCAGAACGTTGGCCAGGCACCCATCCTGCGCCTCCGGCGGGCTGCTGAAAAGGGCAGCGCGATATCATGGCGCTTCCCCCGATCCCGGCAAGCCAGATCCGTGACAGCCATCAAGCAGGACGACCTCGTCCAGTCGGTCGCCGACGCCCTCCAGTACATCAGCTACTACCACCCGGTCGACTACATCAGGAGCCTCGCCGCCGCATACGAGCGCGAGCAATCGCCGGCTGCCAAGGATGCGATGGCGCAGATCCTGATCAATTCGCGGATGTGCGCGGAAGGACACCGCCCGATCTGCCAGGACACCGGCATCGTCACCGTGTTCCTCGAGGTCGGCATGGAGGTGCGCTGGGAGGGCTTCACCGGTTCGCTGGAAGATGCCGTCAACGAAGGCGTGCGCCGCGCCTACCAGCATCCGGACAACAAGCTCCGCGCCAGCGTGCTTGCGGATCCCGCAGGCAAGCGCGTCAACACGAGGGACAACACGCCTGCCGTCGTCAACATGAAGATCGTCCCCGGCGACAAGGTGGACGTGATCGTGGCGGCCAAGGGCGGCGGCTCGGAGGCCAAGTCCAAGTTCGCCATGCTCAACCCGTCCGATTCGATCGTCGACTGGGTGCTGAAGACCGTGCCGACGATGGGTGCCGGCTGGTGTCCGCCGGGCATGCTCGGCATCGGCATCGGTGGCACCGCGGAGAAGGCGATGCTGCTGGCCAAGGAATCGTTGATGGAGCACATCGACATCCAGGAGCTGATCGAACGCGGCCCGGCGAACAAGGTCGAGGAACTGCGCATCGAGCTGTACGAGAAGGTCAACGCGCTCGGCATCGGTGCGCAGGGCCTGGGTGGCCTGACCACGGTGCTCGACGTCAAGATCAAGGATTACCCGACCCACGCCGCCAACCTGCCGGTGGCGATGATCCCGAACTGCGCGGCCACGCGGCATGCGCATTTCACCCTCGACGGCAGCGGCCCGGTGGCGCTCGAGCCGCCGTCCCTCGACGACTGGCCGAAGCTCACCTACAACCCGCAGAACGCGCGGCGCGTGGACATGGACACCCTGACCCGCGAGGACGTGGCCACCTTCAGGCCGGGCGAGGTGCTGCTGCTCAATGGAAAAATGCTCACCGGCCGCGATGCCGCGCACAAGCGCATCGTCGACATGCTCGACAAGGGCGAGCCGCTGCCGGTCGACCTGGCCGGACGCTTCATCTACTACGTCGGCCCGGTCGATCCGGTGCGCGACGAGGTCGTCGGTCCTGCCGGTCCGACCACGGCGACGCGCATGGACAAGTTCACTGAACAGGTGCTGGCGCAGACCGGCCTGCTCGGCATGATCGGCAAGGCCGAGCGCGGCCCGCTGGCGCTGGAGGCGATCCGCAAGCATCGCTCCGTGTACCTGATGGCAGTTGGTGGTTCGGCTTATCTCGTCTCGAAGGCGATCAAGGCAGCGAAGGTCGTCGGGTTCGCCGACCTCGGCATGGAGGCGATCTACGAATTCGAGGTCAAGGACATGCCGGTGACCGTGGCGGTCGATTCCGAAGGCACGTCGGTGCACCAGACCGGGCCGAAGGAATGGCAGGCGCGGATCGCCGGCGGCACGCTGGGCGGGATCCCGGTGGTGGTCGCATGAGCAACATGCGCGTGGTCAACGGACCCGGATTCAAAGTCTGCTACGAGGACGAGCCGGGCTACCTGCGTGCCTATGTGTTCGACGGCACCGATTCCGTGGACGTTTCGGTCGCGATGTGGCGGATGCTGGCCGCGGAAGGAACCGCGGTCGGGACGACGAAGATGCTGATCCTCGAGGACCTGGTATCGACCGTGGGCGTTGAGGATCTCGGCAAGGTGATCGACGGCATCCAGGCCGCCGGCATGGGCCGCTTCCGTAGCGCCTTCGTGGAGTTGCGCGACGACATCCAGGGCAGCGAGCTCGGCGAGATCATGCTGCAGGAACGCGGCATCACCATCCGCATCTTCTCCAACGAGGCGGAAGCCCGACACTGGCTGTTGTACGGCGGCTGACCCGCCGCGCGGTTACTCCTGCTTCGCCGGCGGCTGCGGTTGCAGCAGGTCGCCGCCGTCCTCGAGCCGGCGTGCCTGACCCACCTGTGCGTCCAGCGCGCGATCGACCGAGGTATCGCGCGGCTGCGAGGATTCGTTCGCGTGCGCCGCATCCTCCTCGTTCCGTTGCAACACCACCCGCTGCACCGTCTCCGGCGGCACGATGCCGGCCTTGCGCAGGTGTTTGCGGACCTGCCGCATCGCCTCGCTGCGGGTGCGCGCCAGGTCGTTGCGGGTCTGGTCGATCCAGCCGGTGAACTGCAGGGTCGCGCCGTCGTTCGACAGGGTGCGGATCAGCGACGAGGGTTTCGGTTCGTCGAGCACGCCGTCGAGCGAGGCGATCGCCTCGATGCCGATGTCCATCGCGTCGTGCCAGGACGCGCGGTTGTCGATGGTGGTCTCGAAGTCGAAGCGGCGCTTGGGGTTGCGGCTGTAGTTGAGCAGCACCGACTTGAACACGATGCTGTTCGGCAGTTGCAGGTGGTTGCCGTCGGCGGTCATCAGGATGGTGGCGCGCGCGGTCAGCGCCACCACCTTGCCCTCGAAGCTGTCGATGCGCACTGTGTCGCCGGGCGAGAACGGCTTGCGCAGGCTGAGCAGCACGCCGGCGATGTAGTTCTCGGCGATGTCCTTGAAGCCGAAGCCCAGCACCAGGCCGATCACGCCCGCGGAGCCGAGCACCGCGCCGACTAGCGAGGTCGCGTTGAGCAGGTCCAGTGCGACCACCACGCCGGCGATCACGATCACGATCCGCACGGTGCTGCGCAGCAAGCCTTCCATGTACGGATTGCTGCTGCTGATGCGCTTGACGATCCGCAGGCGCCGACTGGCCACCCCGCCCAGCCAGCTGGCGAACAGCACGATCAGCAGCGCGACCAGCAGCAGCGGAATGCTGGCGACCAGCTGCAGCAGCTTGTCCTGCACCTGTTCCAGCGCAGTCATGAAACGTTCGCCGAGGCTGGCGGCAGTCGGAAGCTTGGCTGGATCGAGGATCGGCATCGGCACGCGTCAGAGTTGGGATTTGACCGGGAGGATGAATTTCTCGGCCAGTTTTTCCCGCAGCGGACGATCTTTCCACATCTGGTAGCTGTAGAGCACGGTCGGCTTGAGGTCGGCCTCGAAGACGGCGGTCATGCGCGCGGCGAAATCGGCGTCGTACACGTTGAGGCTGGCCTCGTCGTTGAGCCGGAACGACCGGATGTCGAAGTTGGTGGAACCCACAGAGGTCATCAGCCCGTCCACCACCAGCAGCTTGTTGTGCATCATCGTCGGCTGGTATTCGTGGATCTCCACGCCGGCCAGCAGCAGTTCGCCCCAGTGCGCCTTGGACGCCAGCCGCACCGTGTCCGAATCGATGTGCTTGCCGGGCACGATCACGCGCACGCGCACGCCGCGGTGACGCGCCGCCTGCAGGGCCTGGATCATCAGCGGGTCGGGCACGAAGTAGGCGGCTTCAAGGTCGATGGTGCGGTCGGCGGCGGCGATCGCCATCAGGTACATCAGGTGCATGCTCTCGCTGCCGCCCGCCGGCGACGCCACGAACATGTGCGCGTCCATCGCGCCGGCAGGCTCCAGCGGCGGGAAGTAGTCCGCGCCGTTGAGCACCACGCCGGTGGTCTTGATCCAGTTGTCGTTGAACGCGGACTGCACCTGCGCCACCACCGGGCCTTCGATGCGAAAGTGCAGGTCGCGCCAGTGGTCGGTGTCCTGCGCGTGGCCTTCCCACTGGTCGGCGATGCCCACGCCGCCGGTGAAGCCGACACGTCCGTCGATCACCAGCAGCTTGCGGTGGGTGCGGTTGTTGAGGCGGCCGAGGTTGTACCACTTGAGCGGCCGGTACTTGTGGATCTCGACGCCGGCATCCTGCATCCGCTGCAGCAGATCGTCGTCCATCTTGATGCTGCCGACCCAGTCGACCATCACCTTGACCTTGACCCCGGCGCGGGCGCGCTCGGCCAATGCATCGGCGAACTTCGCACCGATGTCGCCGGACCAGTAGATGTAGGTTTCGAAGGTGATCGTCTTCGTCGCGCCGCGGATCGCTTCCAGCATCGCCGGGAAGATCTCGTCGCCGTTCTGCAGGTCGGTGACCCGGTTGCCGGGGATGATGCCCGGCCCGAGCAATACGCCCATCTCGCGGCGGAACTGCGGGTCGGCGACAGCGTAGCGATGCTCGATCTTGCGTTCGAGCGTCTTCTCCGAGGTCTTGAAGTTCATCGCCAGCGTCACCGCCAGCAGGGTGACCACGGCGGTGATGAGAATGGTCCAGACCATGCGTTTGCGGCTCCAGCGTTTGGGCATCGCGGTGATCCGTGTGGGATCGAATGGTCGCGAAGCTTGGCGCGGTCGCATTCAGCGTGGCGTGAAAGCCGCGTCGCTACAGCCACCAGGCCAGTGCGAACAGGCCCAGCATGGTGAATGCCAGCGCCAGCTTCAGCACGGTGCCGAACAGGATGCCGAACCAGGTACCGAACCCGATCTTCGCAGCCTGTCCAAGGTCCTGCTTCTGCAGGCTGCGCCGATGGATCAGCTCCCCGGCGATCGCTCCGCCGAATGGACCCAGCAGCAGCCCGATCGGCCCCAGGAACAAGCCGGCCAGGGTGCCGACCATCGCGCCGATGATCGCCAGTTTGCTGGCGCCGACGCGCTTGGCGCCGAGCGCGGTCGCCCAGAAATCGACGGCCAGCGAGAACACGGTCAACAGTCCCAACACCACCAGCATCGGCGCGCCGACCTGCTGGAAGTCGCCGGCCCAGGCCGCCAGCAGCATGCCGGCGAACACAAGCGGCAGGCCCGGCAGGGCCGGCAGGATGGTGCCGGCGATGCCGACCAGCACCAGCACGATGGCAAGCAGGTAATACAGGGTGTTGGTGTCCATGCGGGATCCGGGGGTTGGTCGCACGCATTCTGCAGGAATGCGATGGCATGCAAGCGAACGGCCCGCAGTGCGGGCCGTTCGTGGTGTCGTGATGTAGCGGGAGACTTACTGCAGCCAGGCGCGACCATCGCTGACGCGGACGCGCGAGCCCTCACGGAAGCCGGACACGTCGCCTTGGGTCACCGCGGTGGTGCGGCCGTCATCCATGCGGATATGCACGGTGTAGCCATCGGTACGGCTCTTCTGGATCGCATTGCCCGCTGCAGCGCCCGCGACGGCACCTGCCGCTGCCGAGATGTTCTGATTGCCCTTGCTGCCGCCGGTCTGCGCGGAAACCTCATGGCCCGCCACCGCACCGATGATGCCGCCGATCACCGCGCCGGCCTTGCCGGACTCGCCGCCGACGGTGATGCGGGTGACGGTGCCGCAGTTCTGGCAGCTGTTGCCGTAGTTGCCGCCGTAGCCGGCACCCTGGTAGCCGGAGTTGCCAGTGCTCGCGCAACCGGTGCCTGCGGCGAGGGCGAGGCCAAGCATGGCCACGCCGAGGATGCGGATGTGTGGAGTGCGGATCGTCATGTCGGGTCTCCTTCCAATGGAGCAGTGGGTGATTGGATTCTGTTCGCCACCTCGGTGGGCGACGTGGCGATCCTGTGTCCCGCCGCATGAACCGCACCCGACATTCGCGGGTATGGCGTGATTCGGCTTAGGGGTGATTCACCGATGTCGCAATGGCGTCAACGCATCGTCGCGTGACTTGCACAAACAACAAGGCCGCCCGGAGGCGGCCTCGCAACATCCATGGCAGCGGGTGTCAGCCGCGGAAATCCTGATGGCAGCCCTTGCAGGTTTCGCCGATGGATTTCATGGTCGCGCCGAGCCCGTCGCAGGTCAGCGGCGGATTGGCGATCGCCTTGTCGGCGGCGGCGCGCATCGCCGAGCTCGCGGCAGTGAAGCGGGTATCGTCGCGCAGGCTCGGGAACGCGGCATCGAGATCATTGGAGGTGACCCGCAGCGCCTGCAGGTGCGGCAGGATGTCGGTCGCGTTGCAGCGGTTCGCATCCATGTCGGCCTTCAGTTGCCCCATATGCCATTGCTGCACATGCATCAGCGCATCCGGGAAATGGTCCTTGCGCTGTTCCAGCGAGCGCATGGCCATGACGGTGGCGATGACGCCGAGCACCAGGCCCAGGATCAGCAGGAAGAGGTAGCGCCCGGCATTCGAGGGACGGCGGTTCGGGTCGACGTTGGACATGCGGGCTCCGTGGCGATCTGGCTAGGGCGAAGGTTCGAGTCGATCTTGTCACACGCTGAGCACCTTAGGCCCCTGCCCCCTGAGTCAGGGGGCGATTCGCGCCAAAGGCGCGAATGGGGGGTGAGCAGGGAATTCGAGCGGCGAAGCTGCGAGCCTGCGAACGCCCGCCGGCATGCAGGCCGGCGGGCCGGGCAATCGCTCACCACCCCATGTGGTGGCCGCCGTTGATGTCGAGGTTGGAGCCGGTGATCCAGCTCGCCTGCTCATCGGCCAGGAAGCCGACACCGTAGGCGATCTCCTCCGGCGTGCCGAGGCGACCGGTGGGGATGTCGGCAACGATCTTGGCGCGGACTTCCTCCGGCACCGCCATCACCATGTCGGTGGCGATGTAGCCCGGCGAGATCGTGTTGACGGTGACGCCATTGCGGGCATTCTCGCGTGCCAGCGAAATGGTGAAGCCGTGCATGCCGGCCTTCGCCGCCGCGTAGTTCGCCTGGCCGTACTGGCCCTTCAATCCGTTGATCGAGCTGATCTGGATGACCCGGCCCCACTTGCGGTCGCGCATGCCTTCGATCACCGGGCGGGTGACGTTGAACACCGAGTTGAGGTTGGTGTTGATCACGTCTCCCCACTGGTCGGCCTTCATCTTGTGGAAGGTGCCGTCGCGGGTGATGCCGGCGTTGTTGACCAGGATGTCGACCGGGCCCAAGGTGGATTCGACTTCGCGGACCATCGCTTCGGCTTCCTGCGGTGACGTGACGTCGCCCTTGACCAGGACCACGTCGTAGCCCTCGGCTTTCAGCTTGTCCTGCCAGGCGCGCGCCTTTTCCTCGTTGCGGTAGTTGGTGGCGACCTTGTGGCCCATGTCGGCCAGCCGCTTGACGATGGCGGTGCCGATGCCGCCGGTACCACCGGTGACGAGTGCGACGCGGGAAGTCATGGGGAAACTCCTGGAAAGTGGCAGATGTGAAGAGGGATTCTAGCGGCGCGATGTTGCATCGGTGTTGTGCGCTGCGGCGGATGCGGGCAATGCATTGCGCGGCACGCGATCGATGCGGAAGGCATCCGTTGCGAACGCCAGGAACTCCTGGGGCGAGTCGATCGATGCTGGCAATGCGGACTGCCCGAGCGCCGACCAGCACCTCCGCAAGCTTGGCAACGGATCGGCGGGGTCGACCGGCATTGCCGCGCAGGACTTCGACAGCTTGCGGCCCTCGGCGTCCAGCAGCAGCGGCAGGTGCGCGTAGCGCGGCGTCGGCAAGCCCAGCGCGCGTTGCAGCAGGATCTGTCTTGGCGTGGAATCCAGCAGGTCGGCGCCGCGCACCACGTCGGTGATGGCTTGTTCGGCATCGTCCACCACCACCGCGAGCTGGTAGGCCCACAGCCCGTCCGCGCGCAGCAGTACGAAGTCGCCGACCTCTGCGTCGACAGGTTGCGCCACCCGGCCGTGGATCAGGTCGTCGAAAGCGATCGTGCAGTCGTCCGGCACGCGCAACCGGATCGCCGGATCCGGTCGCCGTGCACCGGCCACGCATTCGCGGTGGATGCCACCACTCGCGGCAAGGTCGCTGCGGCTGCAGTGGCATTCGAACGCGAGGCCGTCCGCCAGCAGCCGATCCAGAACGGCCCGGTAGAGATGACCGCGCCGGCTCTGGTATTCGATGGGGCCGTCGTGGCGCAGCCCGAACGCTGCCAATGCCGCGACCTGCGATTCGGCGGCGCCGGCGACTTCGCGAGGTGGATCCACGTCCTCGATCCGCAACAGCCACTCGCCACCGGCCTGCCGCGCCAACAGCCAGCTGCCCAGCGCGGCCAGCAGCGAGCCCGCATGCAGGGGGCCGGTGGGCGAGGGCGCAAAGCGGCCTCGATAGGCGGGAACGGACATGGCGGGTGGTTGGCCTTCAGATTGAATTTACGGGCGCGTGGCCACACTTCCATCGCAAGCCGCGCCCTTGCTGCGGCAGGATGGCAGATCGATGTTCAAGCGCATGTTCCTCTTCCTTGCAACCAACATGGCGGTGCTGGCGCTGGTCAGTATCGTGATGTCGATCTTCGGCGTGAACCCGCAACAGTTCGGCGGCCTGGTCATCATGGCAGCGCTGTTCGGCTTCGGTGGATCGATCATCTCGCTGCTGGTGTCCAAATGGATGGCCAAGCGCGCGACCGGTGCGCATGTCATCGAGACCCCGCGCAACGAGGCCGAACAATGGCTGGTGACCACGGTGCGCCGCCAGGCCGAGGCCGCCGGCATCGGCATGCCCGAAGTCGCCATCTACGACGCGCCCGAGATCAATGCCTTCGCTACCGGTGCCAACCGCAACAACGCGCTGGTCGCGGTGTCGACGGGCCTGCTGCGGGCGATGAACCGCGACGAGGCCGAAGCCGTCCTTGCCCACGAGGTCAGCCACGTCGCCAATGGAGACATGGTGACGATGGCGCTGCTGCAGGGTGTGCTGAATACCTTCGTGATCGTGCTGTCGCGGGTGATCGGCCGGGCCATCGACGGCTACCTCGGCAATCGCGATGGCTACGGCATCGGCTATTACCTCGGCGTGTTCGTGCTCGACATGATCTTCGGCCTGTTCGCCTCGATGATCGCGATGTGGTTCTCGCGCCATCGCGAGTTCCGCGCCGATGCGGGCGGTGCTGCGCTGGCCGGCAAGCAGAAGATGATCGCCGCGCTGGACCGCCTGGCGCAGACCCATGGCCAGAGCACCCTGCCGAAGCAGGTCGCCGCGTTCGGCATCAGCGGTGGCGCGGGTGGCGGCCTGAAGCGCCTGCTGATGAGCCATCCGCCGCTGGAAGAGCGCATCGCCGCGCTGCGCAATGCCCAGCCGGATGCCGGTGCCGTGCGCCAGGGGATCGTGGCCTGACCGCGCACTCCGTCGCGATGACGCAAACGAAAAGCCCGCCGGAAGGCGGGCTTTTCCGTGGCGATGTGGCCGCGATCAGCTGAAGTCGTAGGTCATGTCCGGGCCGGCCGGAGCCAGGAAATCGCCCTGGACGTAGTCCACGCCGGCGGAGAACAGCAGGGTCATGCTGGAGGCATCCACCACCCGCTCGGCCACGGTACGGATGCCGCGGGCACCCGCCTGGGTGGCGATCTCGCGTACGCGCGCCTGCGAGTCCGCGCTCTTGGCCAGGTCGTCCATGAACTGCGGGTCGATCTTGATCAGGGCCGGCTCGAAGTGCTGCAGGGTCTGCAGCGAGTTGAGGCCGGCGCCGAAATGCTCCAGCGCCATGCGGCTACCGAAGCCTGCCAGCGCGCCCGCGAATTCCTGCGCCGCATGCAGGTTGGTGAAGACCTTGGCTTCCGGCACCGCCAGGATCAGTTGCTCGCCCGGTACGCCGGCAGCGGCCAACTGCTCGGCGATGAAGGCCGGCATGCTGTCATCCAGCAGGGCTTCCTGCGAGACCGACAGCAGCACGCTGGTGCGCTTGCCGGCACGCAGGCGTTCGCCGACCAGCGCAACTGCGCGGGACACCGCCCAGCGGTCGATCGGGCGCAGCAGGTCGTGTTCCTCGGCGATCGGCAGGTAGGTGCTGGCCTCCACCGGGACGCCATCGCTGCCGTGCAGGCGCAGGAACATCTCGTAGGTTTCGCTGCCGTCGCCCTGCAGGGCGATGACCGGCTGGAAATCGAGGCGGAAGCCTTCGCTGTCCAGCGCACCCTGGATGCGCGCGACCCAAGCGGCGATGCGTTCCTCTTCGGCGCGATCCACCGCGCCTGGATCGAACAACTGCACGCGATTGCCGCCCACGCCGACCGCCGACACCACGCCCTGGCTGGCCTTGGCGAGCACCTGGCTGGTGCTGGCGATCTTCTCGCCGATCTGCACGCCGCCGATGCTGACGGTGGCGTTCAGGGTGTTGTCGCCGACTTCCAGCACGTGGCCGGCGAATGCGGCGCGCACGCTTTCCGCCAAGTCGCTGGTGGCCCGGTAGTCGCTGCCGCGCGCAAGCACGGCAAGCTGGTGTTCGCCGAAGCGGGCGGTGATCGCGCCGTTGGCAGCGCTGTCCAGGCGTTGGCCCATCGCCGCCATCAAATCGTCTGCGGCGTCGAGTCCGATCACGTCGAGCAACTGGGCGTAGTGATCCGGCTCGATCAGCAGCAGTCCATGCGCGGCGCCTTGCGCGGCGGCTTCCGCCACCGCGGTATCCAGCAGGCCGAGGAAGGTCGGCCGGTTGAGCAGGCCGGTGGCCGCGTCGCGCTGCTTGAGTTCCTCGACCTGGCGGGCCAGCTCGGGATCCTGTTCGGTGGCCTGGCGCCGGAAGATGACCTGCTGGCAGGCCTCGCCTTCGTACTGGGCGGCGGTGAATTCCATGACGGCCGGAAAGTCGTCGCCATCGATGTCGCGCGCGGTGAGTTCGTGCCGCGGCGGCGGCGGTTCGCCCTTGGACAGCCGCTTCAGCAGGGACTTGAACTCCTCCACGTCCTTCGGCGCGATGAAGTCCAGCAGCGACATGCCCTCGATGTCCTCGAAGGTCTCGTAGCCGAACATCTCCAGGTAGGCCTGGTTGGCGCGGATGTGCATGCCTTCGTGGATGTAGGCGATCGGCTCGCGCGAGGAGTCGATCAGCATGTCGCAGCGGCGCTCGGTTTCGCGCATCTGCGCTTCCAGCGCACGTTGCGAACGACGCGCGTCGACGTCGTGCCATTCGGTGCGGACATTCTTCAGGAACTGCTGCGGCCGGCCGCGCAGGGCGACGGCCTGCGCACCTTGTGCCTGCACGCTGTCCAGGATCTCGTCGGTGATCCCGTCGAGCACCGCCAGCAGGGGCACGTCGCGACCGCAGCCCATGACCACCATCGCCACTTCATTGAAGGGCAGCAGGGTCGATGCATGCTCCGCCAGGACCATGTCGACCTGCTGCTGGGCCAGCATCTGCGCCAGTTCGTCGATCGACTCCGGGCGCAGGGGACGCACCGCAATGCCCGCGTTGCGCAGGCTGCTGACGATGGCCTCCGCCTCGTTGACCTGGTCGTCGACGAGCATCAGTCGTAGAGCGGTGTCCTTGCCGATCGCCATGCGGGGGCTGCAATCCGTGCGTTTAAGGGGCAAGGCTACATCATGCCGGTCAGGGAATGCCCGCGTCCACGGCCACCAGCGGGGTCTTGCCCGGCGCGCCGGCGACCTCGCGGACCAGCCGCGGCACCAGGTAGCCGGGGAGGCGGGCGGCCAGGGCGGCGTGCAGGGCGATGGCCGCTGCGTCATCGACTTCGAAATGCGCCGCACCGGCGACGCGATCCAGCTGGTGCAGGTAGTAGGGCAGCACGCCTGCTGCATGGCTGCGTTCGCAGAGCTCGGCCAGCGCTTCGACCGAATCGTTCACGCCGCGCAGCAGGACCGCCTGGTTGAGCAGCGTGGCGCCGGTTTCGCGAAGGGCGGCCATGGCGGTGTCGACCGTGCCATCGAATTCGTTGGCATGGTTGGCGTGGACCACGATCGCGACCGGCCACGGCAGCCCGCGCAGCCACGCCAGCAGGCCGGCATCGACCCGCTCCGGCAGCACGATCGGCAGGCGGGTGTGGATGCGCAGGCGACGGAGGTGCGGGATGTCGCGCAGGGCCGCGGTCAGTTCCGCCAGCTTGTGGTCGGCCAGCGACAGTGGATCGCCGCCGGACAGGATGACCTCGTGGATCGATGCGTCGTCCGCGATCAGCGCGACGGCCTCGCGCCAGCCGGCCGCGGCCGCGGTGTCCTCGGCATATGGGTAATGGCGTCGGAAGCAGTAGCGGCAGTGGATGGCGCAGCTGCCGGTGGCGATCAGCAGGGCGCGCCCGTTGTACTTGTGGATGACCCCGCCGCCGCGACGGGCCTGCTCGTCGCCGACCGCATCCAGGCCGAAGCCGGGGACGATGCGGTCCTCGTCGAGGATCGGCAGCACCTGCCGCAGCAACGGGTCATGCGGATCGCCGTGGCGCATGCGGGCGACGAAGCCGCGCGGCACCCGCAGCGGGAACTGTGCCGCAGCGGCATCGGACAGGCTCCCGGCCAGGTGGTCCAGGCCCAGCATCGACAGCAATTCGCGCGGGTCGCGCACGGCATCGCGCCATGCCTGTTGCCAGCGCAGGGCGGGGGCCGGCACTTGAACGGCGTGCTGCAAGGCCAAGGGGGCAGCGGTTATCATGTGGGTCTGCGATCCAAATCCGCGGTCCGGTCGAGCCGGAATCCAGAACCCCACATTTTAGCTGCCCGGCGGGTAGCGCGAAGGAGTATCCATGGCCAGCCTGGGCATGAACGACGTCAAGACCGGTCAGAAGATCCTGATCAACAACGATCCCTGCGTCATTACCGAGACCGAATACGTCAAGCCCGGCAAGGGCCAGGCCTTCACCCGCATCAAGTACCGCAGCATCAAGTCGGGCCGCGTGGTCGAACTCACGATGAAGGCGACCGACAATGTCGAGCAGGCGGACGTGGTCGACACCGACATGCAGTTCCTCTACTCCGACGGCGAGTACTGGCATTTCATGAACCAGGAATCGTTCGAGCAGGTGCAGTCCGACAAGGCCGGCATGGGTGGTGCGGAAAAGTGGTTGAAGGGCGAGGAAGAGTGCGTGGTGACCCTGTGGAACGGCACCCCGATCGCCGTGCAGCCGCCGAACTTCGTCGAACTGAAGATCACCGAGACCGATCCGGGCGTGAAGGGCGACACCGCCGGCACCGGCGGCAAGCCGGCCACGCTGGAGACCGGCGCGGTGGTGCGCGTGCCGCTGTTCGTCGGCCAGGACGAGAAGATCAAGGTCAACACCAAGACCGGCGAGTACGAGTCGCGGGTCAAATAAGCCCATGACCGATTCCATCCCGCAGGCCTGCGATCTCATCATCGAAGCCGGGTGGGTGGTGCCGGTGGTCCCGCACGGCGTGGTCCTCACGGATCACGCCGTTGTCGTGTCCGGCGGTGCGATCGTCGCGGTGTTGCCGATTGCCGAGGCGCGTCTGCGTTTCGAGGCGAGCGAGACCGTGTCGCGCCCTGACGCGGCGCTGATCCCGGGCCTGGTCAATGCCCACACCCACAACCCGATGACCCTGCTGCGCGGCGTCGCCGACGACCTGCCATTGAAGGTCTGGCTGCAGGAGCACATCTGGCCGATCGAGGGCGCGGTGATCGGCCCCGGCTTCGTCGCCGATGGCGTCACCCTGGCGATCGCCGAGATGCTGCGCGGTGGCACCACCTGCTGCAACGAGAACTATTTCTTCCCCGACGTGCAGGCGGCGACCTACAAGCGCCAGGGCTTCCGCGCGCGGGTCGGCCTGCCGGTGATCGACTTCCCCACCGCGTGGGCGAGCAGCGACGACGAATATTTCGATCGCGCCGGCGAGGTCCACGATGCCTGGCGCGATGACGCGCTGATCGGCACTGCGTTCGCACCGCACGCGCCCTACACGGTGAACGATGCCAACTTCGAGCGCGTGCGCATGCTCGCCGACCAGCTGGACGTGCCGGTGCACCTGCACTTGCACGAGACCGCGCAGGAAGTGCAGCAGTCGATCGAACAGCATGGCCAGCGACCGATCGCGCGACTGGATCGGCTGGGCCTGGTCAACGACCGCCTGATCGCGGTGCACATGACCCAGCTGACCGAGGCCGAGATCCACCTGTGCGCCGAACGCGGCGTCAGCGTGGTGCATTGCCCGGAGTCCAACCTCAAGCTGGCATCCGGCTTCTGCCCGGCCTGTGCGCTGGAGCGCGCCGGCGTCACCCTGGCCATCGGCACCGACGGCTGCGCATCGAACAACGATCTCGACATGGTGGGCGAGACCCGCACTGCGGCGCTGCTGGCGAAGGCCGTGGCGAATGATGCTGCCGGTTTAGACGCCCATGCCGCGCTGCGCGCGGCAACGCTTGGCGGTGCGAAGGCGATCGGTTTCGATCACCTGGTCGGCAGCCTGGAGCCGGGCAAGCAGGCCGACATCGCCTGCATCGACCTGTCGGCATTGGAAACCCAGCCGCTGCACAACGTCGTCTCGCAACTCATCTACGCCACCGGCCGCCACCAGGTCAGCGATGTCTGGATCGCCGGCGCGCGCAAGCTGCGCCAGCGCGTGCTGGTCGACATCGACCTGGATGGCGTGCTCGCCAATGCGCGCCAATGGCGTGATCGCATCGCCAACGTGAGGCCGGCATGACCGCATCCGCGCACAATTTCTCGCAGGCCGAACTCGACAAGTTCGACGAGCTCGCCCAGCGTTGGTGGGATCCGGATGGCCCGCAGAAGGCGCTGCATGCGTTGAACCCGGCGCGCTTGGGTTACGTCGCCGGGCGCACGTCGTTGCGCGATGCCGCGGTGCTCGACGTCGGTTGCGGTGGTGGCTTGCTGAGCGAAGCGCTGGCGCAGGCCGGCGCGAAGGTCACCGCCATCGACCTCGCCCCGAACCTGCTGAAGGTCGCGCGCCTGCATGGCCTCGAACTTGCCCAGAAGGAGCCGGGGATAAAAGTCGACTACCGCGAGATGGCGGTCGAGGCGCTGGCCGAGGAAGTCCCGGCATCCTTCGATGCGATCACCTGCATGGAAATGCTGGAGCACGTGCCGGAGCCGGGTTCGATCATCCGTGCGTGCGCGACCCTGCTCAAGCCGGGCGGTCGCCTGTTCGTGTCCACCCTCAATCGCACGCCGGCGGCGTTCGCACTGGCCATCGTCGGCGCCGAATACGTGGCGCGCCTGCTGCCGAAAGGCACGCACCAGTACCGCGATTTCATCAAACCGTCCGAACTGGCGAAATGGCTGCGCGAGGCCGGCCTTGACCTCGAGGATGTCAGTGGCCTGATGTACGAGCCGTGGCGCAACAGCGCGCGGGTCGTGTCGCGCACCGACATCAATTACCTCGCCTGCGCGCGCAAGCCAGGATGAGCACGGGCGTGTTCCCACGGTTGGTGCTGTTCGACCTGGACGGCACCTTGCTCGACAGCGCGCCGGACATGGTCGCGACCGTCAACCGCATGCGCGCGGTACGCGGGCGGGGGCCATTGCCGCTGACGGAACTTCGTCCGCATGTGTCGAGGGGGTCGCGGGCGATGAGCGCCGCGGCGTTCCCGGAACTGGGCGGCGAGGTGCCGGGCGAGATGATCCGCGAGTTCCTCGACACCTACGAACAGGAACTCGGGCGCAACAGTGTGCTGTTCGATGGCGTGGCCGAGCTGCTGGACGCGATCGAGGCCGATGGCGCGCGCTGGGGGATCATCACCAACAAGCCGGAATACCTGGCGAAACAGGTGATGCCGCAACTCGGCTGGGACACGCGCAGCGCGATCCTGCTCGGTGGCGACACGCTGGCGGAGCGCAAGCCGCATCCGCTGCCTCTGTTGCATGCGGCAGAGCAACTGGGCACGGCCATCGAGGATTGCGTCTACGTGGGCGACGACCAGCGCGACATCGACGCCGCGCGGGCCGCCGGGATGCGTTCGGTGGTAGCGTTGTGGGGATATCGGGGCGAGGGGGAACGCCCGGACGGCTGGGGAGCCGATGCGCTGGCGACGATGCCGCGCGATCTGGCCGCCCCGGCGTTCTGGGCACAACTGCGATGAGCGAGACCGACGCACTCCGGGGTTTCCTGGGCAAATGGGAAGCGCAGTGGCCCGAATGGCGGGTCGCCGAAGCCTTCGTGCCGGTGCCGCAGCGCGAACTGGCACAGGCGTGGTTCGCCCTGCGCGAGGAACTGGCGGAGGCTGCATGGGGTGGCGACGATGCGCGTCCCGGCGACGCCAAGCTGTCCTGGTGGGCCGAAGAACTGGATGGCTGGTCGCGCGGGATTCGCCGGCATCCGTTGGGGCTGACCCTGCAGAAGCAACCCGCGCCCTGGGCCAACCTGGCGGCCTGCCTGCCGGCCCTGCGCGCGAGCCGCGAGCGACCGCAGGGGCTCGTGCCCGCGATGTTCGCGCTTGAGCCCTATGCGGAGGCGCTGGCCGGCGTGGCCCAGCATCTGTTCGACAGCGCGACACCTGCGCCGGCGCGCAACGTGGTGCTCTCCCTGCTGGCCGAGCGCGTGTTGCGCCATCCCGCCGCGGCGACGCCACTGGGCGACCTGGATGTGCGTGGCTGGGCCCGTGGCCTGCTGGAACAATGGCCTGCGCCCGGCCACGGCACCCGGCCCGGCCGGATCCATGCCGCCATCGTGCGCGGCCGCCTGCAGCGGTTCGCCGGCGGCAAGCCGGTGCCGATGACCCGGCCCGGCGTGCTGTTCACGGCCTGGCGCGCGGCCCGCGGCTGAGCGCCAGCGCGCGACGCAGCGTTGCGCAGGTGGTCACCCGCGCGCCGGTACAATGCGGCAATGCACAACACCACTCGCCATGCTTCGTTGCCCGATGTCGCCTTCGACACGGCCGCGCTCGCGCGCCCGCTGGACTGGGTTGGCATGGACGCGATGGCACTGCCGATCCGCCTGCAGGGCGAGGGCGGCCAGACCTTGCATGTGCCGGCCAGCGTCGATGTCGCCGTCGACCTGAAGGACGCCTCCGCGCGCGGCATCCACATGTCGCGGCTGTACATGCAACTGCAGCAGTCGCTGGCCAACGAGGCGCTGAGCGCTCCCGCGCTGCGCAAGCTGCTGGAAACCTGCATCGCCACCCAGCAGGGACTGTCCACGCGCGCGCGCCTGCGCCTGCGCTACGACCATCTGCTGTTGCGGCAGGCGCTGGCCAGCGCGAACGCCGGCTGGAAGAATTATCCGGTCACGCTCGAGGCCGAATTGCGCGACGCTCACCTGCACTTGTCGCTGGCGTTTTCGGTCGAGTATTCGAGCACCTGTCCGGCCTCCGCGGCGCTGTCGCGACAAGTCAACGCAGCACGCTTCGAGGCCGATTTCGCCGGCATGCGCTCACCCTCCAGTGAGGCTGTGCGCGACTGGCTGGCCTCCGAACGTGGCCTGGCCGCGACGCCGCACGCGCAGCGTAGCCGTGCCGAAATTCGGGTCGAATTGAAGCCGGCCTTCGATGAGTTACCGCTGCGTTCGCTGGTCGATGCGGTGGAAGCCGCGCTCGGCACGCCGGTGCAGACTGCGGTCAAGCGCGAGGACGAACAGGCATTCGCCGAACTCAACGCGGCCAACCTGATGTTCTGCGAGGATGCCGCACGCCGTGTCGCCGCCGCATTGGTGTCTGATGCACGGGTCTCCGCGTGGCAGGTGCAGGTGGCGCATTTCGAGAGCCTGCATCCGCACGATGCGGTCGCCAGCGTGAGCGGGCGTAACGCCTAGGTTCCGTCATCCCGGCGATGCCGGGATGGCAGCCAGAACGCTACTTGCGTTCAAGCACCAGCAACGGGTCGATGCGCACGTCGAACCAGTTCATGCCCCAATGCAGGTGTGGCCCGGTGGCGCGGCCGGTAGCGCCCACCGCACCAATCACTTCACCCTGTTTCACAACGTCGCCGACCTTGGCATCGATGCGCGACAGGTGCAGGAAATTGCTGCTGATGCCGTGGCCGTGGTCGAGCACCACCGTGCCGCCGGTCAGGTACAGGCCGGACTCGGCGAAGGTGATCACGCCGTCAGCCGGTGCCTTGATCGGGGTGCCGGTCGCCGCTGCGATATCCATGCCGGAATGCGCTGCCTTTGGCGTGCCGTTGTAGACGCGCTGGTTGCCGAAGCGGCCGCTGATACGGCCTTCGACCGGTCGGATGAAATGCTGTGCGAAGCCGGTGCGTGCGTCGTCGCGGCTGCGCACGGCGACCACGCGCGCCTGTTCGCGCTCGATGCGCTCGGCGATGGCCTTGGGTGGATTCACCGTGGCGGGCGGCACGCCGTTGATCCGTTCGATCGGCCAGTCGCGCGGGGTGATCGCCACGCGGTGCTCGATCCAGCCGGTCGCCGGTTGCTTGATCCGCAGCACCGCATCGCCATTGGCGTCGCGGCCCACGCCGAACACGAATGTGCCGTAGGGCGTGACCTGCAGCGTGCGTCCCGCGTACTCCACGATGGCTGCTGGATGGGTACTGCCCAGGACCATCGCACCTTGCTGCACCGAGGCGGGCACATGCGTGGTGCGCATCGGAATGGCGCCGCCACCGCCAATCACCGGCCTGGCATCGCTCGGAACCGATTGCGCGGCGGCAATGCCCGTCAGCGAAAAGGTGAGCAGGAGTACCGGGAAAACGCGCATCAGCGATTGAACTGCAGGCGTTGACCGGCAGGATCTCCGACCAGCGTAGAACCGTCCCATGCCAGCACGCCGTTGACCCAGGTGGCGGCGATGCGTGAGTGGAAGGTGGTGCCCTCGAAAGGCGACCAGCCGCAACGGCTCAGCACGTCCTCGCGGCGCACGGTGTACGGCGTGTCGTCGATGAGCACGAGGTCGGCGGCATAGCCCACGCGCAGGTAGCCGCGATTGGCGACATCGAACAGTTGCGCCGGCGCATGCGCGAATTTCTGCACGACCTGCGCAGTGGTCAGCCGGCCTTCGTGAACCAGTTCCAGTGCGGCGTTCAGGGCGAACTGCACCAGCGGCAGGCCACTCGGCGCGCTGGCGTACGGCCGCGCCTTCTCCTCCAGCGTGTGCGGCGCGTGGTCGGTGGCGAGCACGTCGATGCGATCGTCGGCCAGCGCATTGATGATTGCCTCGCGGTCGGCCTCGTCCTTGATCGCCGGATTGCACTTGATCAGGTTGCCGAGGCGCGCGTAGTCGGGGCGGGCGAAGCGGGTGAAGTGCACGCAGGTTTCGGCGGTGATCTGCTTGCGGCTCCCATCGGCGCGGATCAGCGGGCCTTGTTCGAACAGCGCCAGTTCGTCGGCGGTGCTGATGTGCAGCACGTGCAGCCGGGTGCCATGTTTGTTCGCCAGGGACAGCGCCAGGCGCGTGGACTTGACGCAGGCCTCGCGCGAACGGATGTCCGGGTGGCATTCCACCGGGATGTCGTCGCCGTACTTCGCCTTGTACTCGGCGAGGGTGGCGTCGATGGTAGGGGTGTCCTCGCAGTGGGTGATGATCGGCACCGGCGTGTCGCGGAAGATCGCATCCAGCGTTTCCGGGTTGTCGACCAGCATGTTGCCGGTGGACGCGCCCATGAACACCTTCAGGCCCGGCGTGGCCTTGGGGTCGATCGCGCGCACGGCCTCGAGGTTGTCGTTGCTCGCGCCCATGTAGAAACCGTAGTTCGCGCGGCAGCGGCCGACGGCGCGACGGTACTTGTCCTCCAGCGCGGCGGCGTCCAGCGTCGGCGGCACGGTGTTGGGCATGTCCATGAAGCTGGTCAGGCCGCCGGCGACCGCGGCAGCGGATTCGATCGCCATGTCGGCCTTGTATTCCATGCCGGGTTCGCGGAAGTGCACCTGGTCGTCGATCATCCCCGGCAGCAGGCGGCGACCGGCGGCATCGATCACGGTCTCGCCGTCGCGCGCGGACAGGCTGTTGCCGATCTCGGTGATCACTCCATCGGCGAAACGCAGGTCGCCGTCGAACTCGCGGCCTTCGTTCACCAGGCGGGCGTTGACGATCAGGGTCGAAGTCATGTCGGTTCCTTGGAGTGCCAGCTTCAATTGGGCGGAATCGGGTCGTGCCCGCCGGGATGCAGGGGATGGCAGCGGCCGATACGACGGATCGCCAGCCAGCTGCCCTTGAATGCGCCGAACCGGCCGATCGCCTCCATCGCGTACTCCGAACAGGTGGGCACGAACCGGCAGCGGGTGCCGAGCAGGGGGCTGATCCAGCGCTTGTAGCCGCGCAGCAGCGCGATGAGCGCCGTACTGATGAAAGATGGGTCTGTCACGGGCCTTGAACGCAGCGTGGCGCAATGTCGCGCGGTTGCTGCCATGTGCCCATCAGGGTATAACAGCGCGCTTTCCCGCCTCAAGGGAACATCGAGGAATACCTGCTCGTGGCAGCGAAGAAACCCGTGAAAAAGGCCGCCAAGCCGGCCAAGAAGGCCGCTCCGGCGAAGAAGCCGGCCCCCGCCAAGAAAGCCGCTCCCGCAAAGAAGCCGGCCCCCGTGAAGAAGGCTGCGCCGGCGAAAAAGCCGGCACCTGCGAAGAAGCCCGCTGCAAAGCCGGTCGCGAAGAAGCCAGTGCCCGCAAAGAAGCCCGCAGCGAAGCCTGTGGCGAAAAAGGCGGCTCCGGCCAAGAAGCCTGCGCCCGCCCCGGTGAAGAAGGCGGCCCCGGTTGCGGCTGTGAAGAAGACACCAGCCGCCAAGCCGGCTCCGGTGAAGGCGGCTGCAGTGCCAGCGGCCAAGCCCGCACCAGCGCCCACCAAGGCCACTCCGGCGAAGGCGGCTCCGGCCAAGACGGCCCCGGCACCCTCGAAGGCGGCTCCGGCACCGAAGAAGGACGTCGCGGCTCCGTCGGCCACCCAGAAGCAGGCCGTCGCCGTGCGCAAGCCGCAGGGCAAGGTCGCGGTTGCGGTGGTCTCCAGGCCCGCCGCGCCGGCGCCGAAAGGCAAGCTGAAGATCGTGCCCTACCAGACCGACGAGGCCACCGGCCGTCCGATCCTGCCGGCCGGCTACAAGCCTGCGGCGGACGAGGAATACATGAGCGCGTTGCAGCTCGAGTATTTCCGCCAGCGCCTGCTGCACTGGCGCGCCGACCTGGTCGAGGAATCCAAGCAGACCATCGAGAACCTCAAGGAAGAAGTGCGCGATGTCGGCGATGAGGCCGAGCGCGCCACCCGCGAGACCGAGAACTCGCTGGAACTGCGCACCCGCGACCGCTACCGCAAGCTGATCGGCAAGATCGACAGCACGCTCAAGCGCGTCGACGGTGGCGATTACGGCTTCTGCGTGGATACCGGCGAAGAGATCGGCCTGGATCGCATGGAAGCCCGCCTTACCGCCGAGCGCACGATCGATGCGCAGGAGCGCTGGGAACACCTGCAGAAGCAGATGGGCGACTGAGCTTCGTTACAAGCACGCGACTCGACGGCGCCCTTCATGGGCGCCGTTTTCGTTGGTGCCGATGAATCGTTGTTGGGCTTCGTGAGCAGCGGCTAACGAAACCTGCATGCGATGACTACATGGGCACAGGCAAGCTGCGCGGGTGGAAACAGGGACGGCTTGAGACCGACCCGACACCACGCCTTCCCCCCAAAGGAGCACCGCACATGAACAAGGACATCATCGCCGGCAACTGGAAGCAGCTGAAGGGCAAAGCCCAGGCCAAGTGGGGCGACCTCACCGACGACGTGTTCGACGTTGCCGAAGGCAACAGCGAATACCTCTCCGGCAAGCTGCAGGAGAAGTACGGCTGGCAGCGCGATCGCGCGGACAAGGAAGTGTCCGACTTCCGCAACACGCTGAACTGATCGATTCGATCATCCAGCAGTGACCAAGGAAAGCCCGGCGCATGCGCGGGCTTTCTGCATGTGGACGATGCCGGTTTCACTGCAGGTCGTTTCACTGCAGGTCGCGCAGGTCAAGGGTACGCAGCTTCGGTGCCTTCCATGCGGCGACGGCGGCCACGCCCATCGTCGCGAACCCGCCCAGCACCACCGCATGCACCAGGCCCAGCAGCCGCGCCATCGAGCCGGCATAGAACGCGCCCAGTTCGTTCGAAGAACTGATGAAGATGCTGTTGACCGAAGACACCCGGCCGCGCATCTCGTCCGGCGTCGACAGTTGCAGGATCGTCGAGCGCACCACCACCGAGACACCGTCGCAGACGCCGGACAGCAGCAGGAAGAACACGGACAGCCACAACACGGTGCTCAGGCCGAAGCCGATCATGCACAGCCCGAATCCCGCTACCGCGAACAGCAGGATGCGCCCGGCACCGGCCTGCAGCGGACGACGCGACAGCCAGATCGCCACCGCCACCGAACCCACTGCCGGCGCGCCGCGCAGCAGGCCCAAGGCCTCCGGACCTGCATGCAGCACGTCCTTGATGAACGCAGGCGCCAGCGAGATCGCGCCGCCCAGCAGCACCGCGAACATGTCCAGTGCCAGTGCCGCCAGCAGCAACTGGTGGCTGAACACGAAGCGCAGGCCTTCGGCGATGCTGGCGAACACCGGCCCGCGCTGCTGCAACTGGGCGGGCTCGGTCACCGGCATCGCCAACAGTGCGGCAGCTGCGGCGAGCGCGAAGCCGGCCGCCACGCCGTAGGCCATCGACTTGCCGGCCGCGCCGACCAGCACGCCGCCCAGCGCCGGACCCAGCACCAGGCCGCTCTGGAACACGATGCTGCCCAGGCTGGCACCGCGCACGAACTGATCGCGCTTGAGCACGCGGGCGAACAGCGCGTTGTGAACCGGGCCGAGGAACGAGCGGCCGATGCCACCGATGGCGATGGCCAGGTAGATCGGCCACAGGCCATGCAGCGGCAGGTGGCCGCTGGCGAACAGCGCCAGCGCCACCGCGTTGAGCGCCAGCAGGCCGCATGCCGCGGCCCCCAGCTTGCGCCGCGGCAGCAGGTCGACCAGGTAGCCGGAGAACGGCGCCACGCAGAAG